>CANFZA010000012.1 GCA_947451235.1 Methylophilaceae bacterium
ATCATCAAAAAAGCATGTGCATCGGTCTGCGGTATCGTCCATATAATTGCTGGGTATAAACCGCCATAGCGACCAGTTAGATCTGCTAACCACCATGCCATGGTTAATATAGACTGGACACCACCTCCCAAAAAGAACATGCGGTGTGGCGCTGATGAAAACTTATGAAAATTTTTTTGTAAATTAATCATGTAGTTACGATTCCTAGTTCATACATCATTTTATATTCTGACTTAATCGTTTGCCATTAATAACTGCGCTTATGGTGCTGAGCACAAATAACAATAGTGCAATGGCATTTAGCGCGCCACCAAGGCTTCGCCCTTGCTGGTTTTGTAGTAAGTCTCCTGCAAGCCGTATTATTAAAGAAGCATGTAAGGCAATGAGTGGCAGATAAAAGGTGGCGTGATAGGGAATTTTAACTTTTGCAATAGCTGGAAAAATAATGGGCGCGTGGCCAAATATCATGGAAAACACGAAGCCTATCAATATGCTATGTAGAAAAGCGTCATAAGTTGAAGCGGGTATAAGTTGCTGTGCGCTTAGACCAACTATTGCGCCGATGAATAGCCAAATGTAGCCTGATACCATGCAAACAGCAATAAACCTCGTTAGGCCTTTTTGTTTAAGTGTTTGGCGTGCCACATCGTGGCGTAATAACCAGATTGCTAAAGTTAGCAATGCCGCTGAAAGTATTTGTACATTTGGTAATTTCGATAGGGTGGTTAAAATTGCGCCAGTTATAAACAGGGTAATGATTGCTATAAATGTAACTTTACTATTTGAAGAGGGCGGTAAAAATCTAGATAGTTCTAGCCTTTCGCCTGCTATGGTTAACACTAGAAAACCTATCCACCATGGAACAATTTGCATGATGGATAATCCGCCCAACCAAAGTAAATTGCCAAGTAACCACGATAAGCTGCCAAGCAATAACGTAAAGGTGAATAGCGCCTGTTGACGCATGTAAATATGCATGGTGGCCATTAGTAGAATGCCGCTAGCGATTGCCATTAAAATAGCGCCGATAATCAATGGAAAACCGGCGATAAGACTTAAGCCACCCAACGCGGCAGAGAAAGGTCCGGCATAAGCCCAGCGCTGCGTAATTGCAACCGCGCGTTCTAAAGAAATCACTGTGCCTAAAAATCCACACACCATAATTGGGCCGTGTAGTCCTGCTAAATCTGCAATGATTTTGATGTTTGTAAAGGGCAATGAAAACCCCCAGCCTAAGCGTAACAAACCAACATTCACACCAATAGCCAAGCTGATGAATGCCGCTATTAGCATGGGTATACGAAAGGGTACTGAGAGATTTTGTTTTTTCATTGGTGTTAGGAGCAACCTGTTATTACGCCCAACCCAATCGTTGCTTTGCTTCTGCAGATATCATGCTGGGCTCCCAAGGCGGTTCCCAGACTAAGTTAATATCTAAGCTAATTTCTGGCGGAAGCCTTTGGTTTAAGGTTGCCTCTATATCATCTAGCAACATTTCTCCCATTGGACATGCTGGCGTAGTCATGGTGAGATCAACCTTTGCAGTATTGTCTTCAACTTTAATGCCGTACACTAAGCCTAAATCCACAATGTTCTCACCTACCTCAGGATCAATCACTTGGTATAACGCTTCTAGAACATTTTGTTCTATTAACGTAAGTGAATCAGCGTGTTTTTTCATGATAATCTTTCATCAAAATTTCGCATGGACATCTTTTAAGATATATGTAAAATACATGTTTAAAAATATAACATAACTTTTTTGTATAAGCAATATTATTAATATACCTTTAGATGGATGGTCGTTATGCAACTTACTACTTTTTCAGATTACTCCATGCGTGTCATGATGTATTTAGGACTTCAGCACGGCAAGTTAAGTACTATTTCAGAAATCGCTAAATCTTATAACATCTCAGAAAACCATCTTACAAAGGTGGTGCATCATTTAGCCCAATGTGGCTATATCGAAACACTTAGAGGCAAAGGTGGCGGTTTGCGATTAGTGTTAGATCCTAGCACCATTAATATCGGCGCTGTTTTAAGGGCTTCGGAAGGTGATTCAGGATTACTGCCATGCCTAACTAAAGAAGGCGAATGCTGTATTCAGTTGTCTTGTAAATTGATGAGTATATTGAATGAAGCACAAGCGGCATTATTTTCGGTGCTAGATAAGTATACCTTGGCAGATTTGTTAGTACAGGAAGAGCCACTTACACGAATACTTTTTCGTAGTAAGCTAATAGAATCTAAAGCTGAAATTTAATTTATTTTTAGCGCATATACGTAGGTAAACATATCGCTAAACTTAGCGATCATGAGTAAGTAAGCTTGTCTTGGCGTGCTATCTTACGCTTAAAGTCCGAGGCATAAAGTCATTCCAAATCAGTAATTTGGTGTACACTCAAACTGATTAGATATCCAGCAGGTAAGGCTAGATATGCAAAAGAGATCGCTTCCTAGTTGTATATGTTTAGTGACTATATTAGGTTTTAATCAAACCTAATATAGTCATCTTGATATTTAGGGGGGCTCTATAGTAAAAATCATTCACAATTAGTGCGCTAGACCGGTTTACAAGAGCAGTCTATTTGTACTTCGCTAAAAACTCTTATTTGACAATGTATGTAATTGATGAAAATAAATATTATTAACAAAGCCGAAGCAATGTCACCTGCACACCCACGTACTGTGGGTTGGTTTGGAACTACTTCAGTGGCTATGGGCGGTATCAACCAAAGTCTATTTTTGCTTGGTGCACTTTTTGTCGGTCAAGGGGCCATTCCTGGTCAAGGTAGCGCAGCAGTAGTGTTATTGGGTGTTGGTCTACTTTTAAGTTGGATGGCCACACCAGGTTGGGTCGAATTAATTTTAATGTACCCGAATAGAGTGGGCGGCATTGCTGCAACCTGCGCTGAAGCATTCCGCCCATATAGTCCGGTACTCGCTAATCTCACCGGCGTTTGTTATTGGTGGGGCTGGGTACCTACTTGCGGGCTAACGGCCTTACTTGCATCTTCTGCTCTTAATCAATGGTATTTACCTTCCATTCCGGTACCTTTGCTTGCAACCAGCATCGTGCTATTTTTTACTTTTATCAATCTGTGCGGCGTTAAGTGGGTCATGCGGTTAGCTATGCCAATCGCCTCGCTATCTGCAATACTGGCGTTTGCTTCTGCTACGATTCCTGTTTTTAGTGGCAGTGTAGATTGGCAACAAGCTTTCACATTTCATCTTAATGTGCCGTTTGAAGGTCACTTTGGTCAGTTAACCAGCATCATGGCTGGTTTGTATTTGATCGGCTTTGCCGCGCCTGCTTTTGAACAAGCGGCATGCCACGTGGGTGAGACCATTAACCCAAATAAAAATGTACCACGTGCGATGTTTGTCAGTGCGGCGCTCGCCTCACTCTATTTTATTGTGTTGCCTATAGTTTGGCTTGGAGCGCTAGGGCCTGAGCCGCTAGGTAGAGAGCTTGCGCTTGAGCTTGGACCAACTTTTGCACCATTGTTAGGTGGCGCAGCAAAGGCCGCTGCCATCTGGTTTATGATGTTCAATATGCTACATGGCACAATCGCACCATTAGCAGGTGCCTCTCGTACTTTGGCTCAGTTGTCTGAAGATGGTTTACTACCAGAGTCACTTGCCAAGCGGTCTAGCACCGATGCGCCCTGGGTCGCCACATTGCTCACGGCTGCTATGTCTATCATATTCTTATACATTGGCGATCCAATCTGGCTGATAGCGGCAGCTAATCTTACTTATTTAATTGGCATTGCTATGCCTAGCGTAGCCGTATGGCTTTTGCGACGTAATGAACCATATAAAACAAGGCCTTACCGTGCGCCGCGCGGAACAATCATGCTAGGTGTCTTGGCGGCCTTCATTTGGCTTTTGACCGTAGTGCTTGGTTTTCAACAGTTTGGGCTACCCACAGTATTGGTTGGCATTGTGTTCGCTTATTCAGGCGCAGCATTATATGCTTGGCGAAAATTTTCTGATCGTCGAAAAATGGGGTTGCCTGGCATTGCCAAGACTTTGCACTTAAAACTGACTGGCGCAATGTTGTTGGTGTTAGCCCTTGATTCTGCTGGCTATTTGCTCGCAGTTGACCAAGTCTCGTTAAAAAATCCTGCATTGATCGCGATGCTGCAAGACATCTTTGTGGCTGTTGCGTTGCTGACGATTGCGGTAGGCCTAATATTACCCGGCATGATTGCCCACTCAGCTGTCCAAGTTTCTAACGCGGCAGAAAAGTTAGTAGCAGGCACGCTTGCTGATTTTACTCGCGCCATGCAAGCCTTGGCTGCTGGAGATCTTGATGCGGCAAAGGCGAGGCTAGAATTTATTCCAGTGAAAGTGTATTCACATGATGAAGTAGGGGATATGGCGCACAATTTCAACCGACTTCAGGAAGAAATTGGCCGTGCGGCAGGGGGGTTAGATGGTGCCCGTGAAGGCTTGTTGCAGTCACGCACATCATTAACTGAAACCAATGTCAGTCTTAAAATTGCTTTAAATGTGGCTGCTAATGCATTGAAAGAACTGGAAAGTCAAAAATATGCTCTGGATGAACACTCCATTGTGGGCGTTACTGACATCGAAGGCCGCATTACTTACGCTAATGATAGATTTTGTGCAATTTCAAAATACTCACGCGAAGAATTGCTAGGGCAAGATCATCGTATTTTAAATTCCAAACATCACACAAAAGAATTCTTTTCAGATTTATGGAATACTATTTCCAGCGGCTTAGTTTGGCGTGGAGAGGTTAAGAATCGCGCTAAAGATGGCACTTTTTATTGGGTAAGTAGTACCGTGGTGCCGTTTCTAAACGCTAATGGTAACCCCATTCAATATATTGCAATTCGTACCGACATTACTGATAGAAAACTCGCTGAATTAAAATTAGCTGAACAAAGCCAACAATTACAATCGGTATTCGATTTAAGTCCAGATGGTTTAATTTTGACAGATCAGCATGCTAACGTGGTCTTGGTTAATCCTGCGTTGTGTCAAATCGCTGGGCTTAGGTCTGATGAGGTTTTGTTTAATTCAGTTGACGTGGTTTGGCATAAATTAGCGCAACTTACTGAAAATCCTACAATTAAACTGCTGGGAGATGAACAGCTATTTAGACTAGAACTGCAACGACCACGTAAACGCGTTTTAAAGTGCCAAATTATTAACGTTCATGATAAAGAAAATTTAAGCGCGCTTAAATTATACTTTTTTAGAGACATTACCCGTGACGATGAAGTTGATCAAATGAAGAGCCAATTTGTTGCCACAGCAGCGCATGAGTTGCGAACGCCGCTTACAAGTGTGTTGGGTTATTCTGAGCTACTCATGAACGATATGATCCCACAACAAATGCGAGGCGGCGCTTTTGAAATCATTATCGATAAAACCAAGTTGTTGATTAATATTATTAATGAGATGCTTGATTTAGAGCGTATGGAATCACGCAATGGCTTAGATTTTAATATCACTACTTTTATGGCCGATTTTCTGGTTGAAACCACCGTTATAACTTATCCAACACCCCCTAATCGCAATCCAATCATTGTGGACGTCATGGCAAACGTATGCGTGAATGTAGATGAGGATAAATTCAAATCTGTACTTACAAATGTGTTGGATAACGCTTACAAATACTCGACAACAGGTGATGTTAAGCTAGAAATTATTAAAGAAGATGTAAATGGCATTATGAGCGTCGGTTTTCGTGTGCATGATTCAGGCATAGGTATGAGTGATGAGCATAGACTTTTGGTTTTTGATAGATTTTGGCGTGCCGATGAATCCGGCAATATTCCTGGAACGGGTTTGGGTCTTGCGATAGTTAAAGAAGTCATGCGAGTTTTAGGTGGTAGTGTTGTTATTACTAGTACATTAGGTTTAGGATCAATTGTAACTTTATGGCTTCCTCTTGCACATGAGTATGGTGCGCAATAGTTTAATCTTTAGCATTTCTTTCTAGGTGTTATTTCTTGGTAATTTTATTGTTTAAGTCAGACGGATATTGCATGTAAATACTTCTTGTAGTTATATTAAGCTTATCAATGCAAATAAAGCCGTGTGCAAGCTCGGCTTTATTTGTTTTATATTACTTCGTATAATTTATATTATGTAAAATTAATAGTTAATTAAAAGCGGTAAGTCAATTTTTGGCAAATGTTCAAACCCTAGAGTTGGCACTCGGTAGCCAGAAATTGTCGAAATGCCTGTGAGAGTTGCCTTACAAGTGCGATTAAAGTGTAAGTTCCAGTGGCTGTCTCCTTCCTCACGAATGAAAACGAAAAAAAACTTGGATGTTAGCTTTTGTTAAAATAATGCGAGTGAAAATGAAGTGAAAGTCACGTCATTAACAAGCTTAAAACAAGTTTCAGATAAAACATTTGAACTTTGGATGCTCACCCCAGCCAAATAAATAACAGTTACAGTCGGATTTTTTTCTAAAAAAGAAGCAGTCATAAATATGTTAGCGAAAAACATCGGCTATATTGTTGAAAATTGCCTTAGCTGCTAGCGTCGAACCGCTTGGTGGTTAACCAGCATGCAAGCCTACAGGCGCCGCGTTTTTCCAAGGTAAGTTAAAATAAATATAAATATTTAATAAAAAAGGTTAGTCATGCAATTAACAAGTTTAGCCATTAATTTGGCAGAAAAAGGCCTGGTGCCAGATAGCTTAATCCGTAAAGGGATTCGTGATTTATCGCAGGCTCGCTTGAATGAGATTTCCGCTAATAATTGCGAAATTGGCGCGAAAATTGAGACTGACTTTATCGCTAGCATGAATAAATCGCCTATCGCATTAGTGCCAGAATTAGCCAATGCGCAACACTATGAAGTGCCGGCTAAGTTCTTTCAACTTTGCTTAGGCCAACATCGTAAATATAGTAGTTGTTTTTGGCTACCAGACACCAAAAATCTAGATGATGCTGAAGCGAATGCCTTACAACTGAGCTGTGATCACGCTGATTTAAAAGATGGACAACAGATTTTAGAACTAGGTTGTGGTTGGGGTTCTTTGACTTTATGGATGGCCGCGCATTACCCTAACAGCCAAATTACTGCTGTTTCAAACTCAAATTCACAAAGAGAATATATTAATAGTGCCGCTAAAGAGCGTAATTTAAGCAATATTAATGTGATTACCTGCGACATGAATAATTTTGATGCGAGCGCCCTACCATCTCAGCCAAAATTTGACCGTGTTGTGTCGGTTGAAATGTTTGAACACATGCGTAATCATCAATTGTTATATGGAAAAGTGCACGATTGGTTAGTGCCAGGCGGTAAATTCTTCATGCACATTTTCGTACATCGTTCAACGCCTTATGCGTTTGAAGTGCAAGGTGATGACGATTGGATGAGTCAGTTTTTCTTTTCAGGCGGCATGATGCCCAGCGATGACTTACCATTACGTTTTCAGCAAAAACTGAAACTGACGCAGCGTTGGCGCTGGGATGGCACGCATTACGAAAAAACTGCTAATGCGTGGCTAGTAAATATGGACCGAGAAGAAGCGGCAATTACTGAGATTTTAGCCGCCACTTACGGCGCCGGTGAGGTGACTAAATGGCGTAACCGCTGGCGCATTTTCTATATGGCTTGTGCTGAATTATTTGGCTATAAAAATGGTCAGGAGTGGTGGGTAACGCATTATCAATTTGAACGGCCTCTTTAGGCAACTTGCTTGTTTAGTTTATAAACATAATTTCAATTTCAAGTTTAAACTCAACATTAAATTAAAGCCCAGTTCATTGATGATACTCAATTTCATATTATTCCAAGTCGCATGGTTTGCTTGCGTCGCAGGCGCAGCTGCAGGCAAGCCTTTTTTAGGTGTTGTAGTCACTTTTTTTGTGTTGCTTTGGCATTTATACCAAGCAAAGCAATGCAAAATAGAACTGAAATTGATATTGTCAGTCTTAATTACTGGTGCGATTTTTGATCAAATGATGTTGTCATTTCATTTTATTGAATATACACATCATGGCTGGGGTAATTCAGTAGTGCCAGTTTGGATTCTTGCACTTTGGCTTGGGTTTGCGACAACACTTAATGTGAGTTTAGCTTGGATGCAGGGTAAAACTATTGTCGCTGTTTTGTTTGGCGCTGTAGGTGGCCCGCTCGCTTATTTAGGTGCGCAAAAATTAGGAGCCGTGGTGTTGCCTAGCTTCACTAGTTATATTGTACTTTCTATTGGTTGGGCAGTTTTAACGCCTTGTTTCCTTATTATTGCGCGTCACTTTAATGGCTATCAGAATAGCTCTCAGGAAAGTAAACCATGATAGATTGGCAAATTTTTACTTCTGGTTTAATGGCTATTGCCGTATTTGCCTTGTTTGGCTGGCTTATTAGTCTAGTTCGCAATAATGTAACGCATGTAGATAGTATGTGGAGCTTGTTTTTAGCCATTGGCGCTTATGCATATTTCTTTAATTTCCATGATACCTCCCCAAGATCAAGCTTAATTTTAACTTTAGTCAGCATTTGGGCCATTAGATTATGTGTTTATTTAACCTGGCGTAACTGGAACCCACATGAAGATCATCGCTATGCGGCTATACGAAAAAATAATCAGCCCAACTTTTGGTTAAGCAGCATTTATATTGTTTTTGGCCTGCAAGCGGTATTGGCTTGGATTATCTCCGCACCATTATTTGGCGCAATGGTGTCTAAGCAAGCCATTAATTTTATTGATGTTATTGGGATTTTATTGTTTACTTTTGGTTTTTTGTGGGAAACCTTAGCAGACATGCAGTTAGCCAAATTTAAAGCGCAGTTATCCAATAAAGGAAAAGTGTTAAATACCGGCTTGTGGCGCTTCAGCCGCCACCCAAACTATTTTGGCGAATGCTGTGTTTGGTGGGGATTTTACTTAATTGCTTTTGCTGGTGGCGCTTGGTGGACCATTATTTCTCCTATTTTAATGACATTACTTTTGTTGAAAATAAGCGGCGTAGCTTTATTAGAAAAAGACATTGCTGAACGCAGACCTACTTATGCCGATTACATCAAAAATACTAATGCTTTTGTACCTGGTCCACCTAAATAACATCCCAAATAAACATCTATACCGACTTTAATCACGTATGTATGTGAATTGGAGGAATATGAAAACATGAAAGCTATACAAACGGCAGTTTTAGTCACCTTAATATCGAGTACACCGCTTGCACTTGCGAAAGACTGGGACTTTGATGTTTATTTAGACAACGCAAAGATTGGTCGGCATCAGTTTAATTTAAGTGATGCAAATGTATTAACCAGTACCGCAAAATTTAACGTTAAGGTTTTGTTTATTAACGCTTATCAGTATGATCACAAAGCCGTAGAAACCTGGCAAGATGGTTGTTTAAATAGCCTTGAGGCACGCACCACTGAAAACAAGATTGTTACTGATGTGAGTGGAAATTTAGTTGAGCCCAATTTTTTGGTGGGTAATGGTAAGGCCAGTTACAAGTTGCCCGCGTGCAGTATGACGTTTGCGTACTGGAACCCTAAAATATTGAGCCAAGATAAATTGTTGAATCCACAAAATGCGGAATGGCTATCAACTAAAGTGTCAAAACTTAATAACCAAACCATAGCGGTTAAGGGTAGGAATATTGAGACCAGCCACTACAAGCTAGACGGTGCATTAGACGGGAAAAATAAGCTGAAAATTGAGCTGTGGTACAACGCCAATAATGACTGGGTTGCGCTGAAATCAATCACACCTGAAGGCTATACCATTAATTACAAATTACGTTAGGTCACACCACTATGCCACTTAAATTACTTAAAAGATTATTCCTTATGACCATACTCGCTAGCATTTTATCTGCTTGCTCAACCACAAATTTACCGTCTATTGCCACGGTGCCTCAAGTGAATTTACCAAAATTCATGGGCAGTTGGTATGTGATTGCTGCTATTCCGACCGCTATTGAAACCGAATCTTTCAACGCTGTAGAAACTTATAGTTTAGACAAAGATGGCTCTATTGCCACGACCTTTACTTATAACAAAGGTAGTTTGGATGGTAAATTAAAAACTTATCAACCACGTGGATTTGTCATGCCGAATAGTGGAAATGCTTTATGGGGCATGCAATTTATTTGGCCTATTAAAGCTGAGTACCGCATTGTTTATCTTAACGAAGATTACAGCCAAACTGTCATCGCTCGTAATGCCAGAGATTATGTTTGGATTATGGCGCGTACACCCACTATTAGTGATGCTGAATATAACAATTTAACGCAATTCGTTAAAGAAATTGGCTATGATATTAGTCAGTTACGCAAAGTACCGCACAACCACATTGATAATAAACCGTAATAATTGAGCCCAATAATCGATAGAATCTAACGCAATATTTACGGTAAATTTATACATATTATGTTAAAAAAACTGATTAAATGGTTTGATAATAGCAAGGTTGAAATCGACAGCAGCCCTGAAACTGCCAGCGTTAACTGGCATCAAATCGATTGGGTGCGGGTCATTCCATTCGTGCTATTACATCTAGCCTGCCTTGGTGTTATTTGGGTTGGTATTAGCTGGTTTGCGGTTATTTTTGCAAGTTTGCTTTATTTAGTCAGAATGTTTGCCATCACTGGTTTTTATCATCGCTATTTTTCCCATAAAACTTACCGTACTTCAAGGTTATTCCAGTTTGTATTAGCCGTGTTCGGCGCTTCTGCGGTACAACGCGGCCCACTTTGGTGGGCTTCTCACCACAGACATCATCACGTAAATTCTGATGAAGCTGACGATTCCCATTCACCAATACAACACGGTTTTTTATGGAGTCATTTAGGCTGGTTCTTATCGGATAAAAACTTTTCTACCCGTACAGAACGCGTGAAAGAGTTGGCTAAATTCGTCGAGCTTAGAGTGCTAGACCGTTTTGACATTATTGTGCCGATTTTGTTGGCTTTTGGTATTTATTTGTTTGGCCTTTGGTTGGAAATTGAGGTTCCAAGCTTAGGCACTAATGGTTTGCAATTACTGGTATGGGGGTTTTTCATCTCTACTGTGGTTCTTTATCACGCAACTTTTACTGTTAATTCGCTAGCGCATGTTTGGGGTAATCGCCGCTATGCCACAACTGACCACAGCCGAAATAATGTATGGATTGCCTTACTCACTTTAGGTGAAGGTTGGCATAACAACCACCATCATTACCCGGGTTCTGCGAGCCAAGGTTTTTATTGGTGGGAAGTCGATTTCACCTATTACGGCTTAAAATTACTCTCAGCCTGCGGCTTGATATGGGATTTGCGTACTGTTCCTACCAGTATTCGTGAATCTAGAAAAATCGTAAACATTAAATAGAATTTACTAGCTAGAATTCATTTAATAGAATACAAAAAATAATTATAAATAAGGTCGCACATTGAAAATAGCCATTATAGGAAGTGGTATTGCCGGCAATACCATTGCTTACCACCTTCAAAAACAACACGACATTACGGTTTTTGAAGCTGGAAACTACATAGGCGGGCATACGCACACGCACAGCATTGTTCACGAAGGTAACGATTACAACGTAGATACTGGTTTTATTGTATTTAACGACCGCACCTACCCTAACTTCATCGCACTGCTAGAAGCGCTTAATGTGCCTTGGCAGCCTAGCGAAATGAGCTTTAGCGTGCGCACCGAATCTGCTGATAATAAAGGCATAGATTTAGAATACAACGGCACCAGCTTAAACACCCTCTTCGCCCAGCGTAGCAATTTATTTAAGCCATCTTTCCATCAGATGATTCGTGATATTTTGCGCTTTAATAAACAATCGCTAGAACTATTGGCCGATGGCGCAGAAATTAAATTAGGCGATTACCTACGCCAAGGCCGCTATAGCCAGCAATTTATTGATTACTACATTATTCCTATGGGTTCTGCCATTTGGTCAACTGAAGCAAGGACTATGCTGGACTTCCC
This sequence comes from Methylophilaceae bacterium, assembly GCA_947451235.1. Taxonomy (GTDB): domain Bacteria; phylum Pseudomonadota; class Gammaproteobacteria; order Burkholderiales; family Methylophilaceae; genus Methylotenera. The sequence continues at coordinate 11,944 of CANFZA010000012.1, forward strand.
AGCTCGCTTTTTTGTGCGATTCTTTCATCATCACGGCATGCTTACGGTGAATGATAGACCTGAATGGCGCACAATTACAGGTGGTTCTAACGCTTATGTAGGCGCTTTAACTGAATCTTTTAAACATAAAATAAGATTAAATACACCTGTAGAAAGCGTGCGTAGACTAAAAACCTCAGTGCGGGTGAAGCCCTTACACGGCGAAGAAGAAAAATTTGATTATGTCTTCTTTGCCTGTCACAGTGATCAAGCGCTAAAAATATTAACTGATAAAACGCCCGCAGAACAACAGATATTAGGCGCTATTCCCTACCAAGAAAATGCCGTTTATTTACACCACGATGTTTCATTAATGCCTAAGCGAAAGTTAGCCTGGGCGGCTTGGAATTATCATGTCACTGAGATGCCAACTGAACATGTGGCGGTTACATACAATATGAATATTTTGCAAAACTTGCAAAGTAAAGAGCCATTGCTAGTCACGCTTAATCATACCAAGCTGATTAACCCAGCAAAAGTGATTAAGCGCCTTAAGTATATGCATCCTATTTACACGCTGGAAGGCGCTGCGGCACAAGCGCGGCATGCCGAAATTAGCGGGCAAAATCGCACCGCTTATGCTGGGGCGTACTGGCGTAATGGCTTTCATGAAGATGGCGTAGTTAGCGCTTTGGCCGCTCTTAAGCATTTTGAGGCTTCTGAGCATTTTGAGTAAGCCCAAGATTTTGAGTACGCCTAACTCTTTGATAGATTTGGCTTAATTAATGACTAATAGCGCCATTTATAAGGGCTGGGTAAATCATCAGCGTACTAAACCGCATCCGCATGGATTCAAATACAAGGTATTTATGATGTATCTGGATTTAGATGAGCTAGCGGGTATTTTTAATGGGTTCAAATATTGGTCTAGTGAAACAAAAAATCTAGCATGGTTTAATTTTGCCCGGTTTAATCGTGCCGATTATTACGGCGACCCGAAAAAACCACTTAAAGAGGAAATTAGCCGTTTAGTGCAACAAAAAACTGGTCATGCGCCCAGAGGGAAAATTTGCTTGCTAACCAATATGCGTTATTTTGGCCACTGCTTCAACCCTGTGAGCTTTTATTATTGTTTTGAAGCCGATGGTACTAGTTTGCAAGCCATTGTAAGCCATATTACGAACACGCCTTGGGGTGAGAAATTTGCTTATGTTCACGATTTTAACGCAGAAAAAATAACTAAAAATACCTCAAACGGAGCACTTCATGTGTTTAAATTTAATAAAAACTTTCATGTGTCGCCGTTTATGCCTATGGATATTAACTATGATTGGGCTTTTAAAGTGGATGAAATCAGCAGCCCAAATCAATTATTCATACACATGAAAAACTTACAAAAAGGCCAGCCAATATTTACCGCAACGATGGCTTTAGAGCGCTATGAAATTAGTGAAAAAGCTTTAAATAGATTGCTAATATCACATCCATTGATGACATTAAAAGTGGTCGCTGCCATTTATTGGAATGCACTTCTACTATGGCTAAAACGTATTCCGTTTCACACACATGAATAAATACATCAATAAATACATCAACAAAATAAGTAACTTATTTGAACCAAACTATTCGCTGAAGCGTCATTGTTATTGATAAAACTAAAAACAACTTCAAACTGTATTATTTACATGCAATTTATGTAGGATTTTTGAACAAAAGTTGAATCTAAAAAACTAATCTTTGCGTATATATAAGCTATGACTACAAAATCGATACCAGTACCAGACCAATTAACCACCCAACTTAAGCAAAAAAGCCGATCTAAATGGGTGGCCAGTTACGCTAAAGCGCAAATTCTAAAACGTTTAAAACATCTTAAAGTTGGGCGTTTAACAATACTAGATGGCGATGAACGCTATGATTTTGGAAGCACATTCCCAATCAATCAAGATTCAATCAAAACAACCATTACGGTAAATGACCCGCGTTTTTATGGCGAAATTGCCTTCGGCGGTAGCATAGGCGCAGGTGAAGCGTATATGCTGGGCTATTGGAGTGCAGATAATCTAACTGAAGTGATTCGCTTAATGTGCCTGAATCAATCGGTGATGGATGCCTTAGAAGGTGGCTATGAGTGGCTGACAAAGCCACTGATGAAAACCTTACACTGGTTGAATAGCAACACCGCTGAAGGTAGCAGAAAAAATATTGCCGCGCATTACGACCTTGGTAATGACATGTTTTCGCTTTTTTTAGACACGACAATGATGTACTCAAGTGCTATTTTTGCCAGTGAAACCAGTACATTACTAGATGCCTCTAATCTCAAACTTAAAACTATTTGCGATAAATTAGACTTAAAAGCTACCGACCATGTCGTTGAAATTGGGACTGGCTGGGGCGGTTTTGCCATTTATGCCGCCATTCATTATGGTTGCAAAATAACCACAACTACTATATCTAAGCAACAATATGAATTAGCAAAAAGCCGAGTGCAATCGGCAGGCTTAGAAGATCAAATTACTTTACTGCTAGAAGATTATCGCGATTTAACCGGTACGTTTGATAAATTAGTCTCAATTGAAATGGTAGAAGCGGTTGGCCATCAATACTATGACACCTATTTCGCCAAAGTAGGTGCGCTATTAAAACCTAATGGCCTAGCCCTGATACAAGCAATTACTATTGCTGACCAACGCTACGAAAGCGCTAAATCATCGGTAGACTTTATTCAGCGCTATATATTCCCGGGCTCTTGCATTCCGTCTGTCACTGCCATGACCAGCAGCATTACAAAAGTGAGTGATTTAAGGCTAACAGATTTAGAAGATATTGGCCCTCACTACGCGACGACCTTAAGAGTATGGCGTGAGAATTTCTTTGAAAATGTAGCGGGAATTCGCCAACTTGGTTACTCAGAAGAATTCATCAAAATGTGGGAATTCTACCTGTGCTACTGCGAAGGTGGCTTTGAAGAAAGAGCGCTAGGCGACGTGCATCTTTTACTGGCTAAACCAGAAAATAGAAGAGCTGCGTTTAAGCCAACAGCTCCACATGCAATAACAATATGTGGCTAGTTGTAGCGCTTGTTGATCAGGTAATCCATACTTAACTTTCCTGCCCCACCAAATAGCAAAGGTAATAACATCATTAGGTAAATCACTGGTAATTTGTAATTACCAAATCCGTCGCCATTTTCATCCACAATACGGTAACCTTTAATTAGCTCGCTTAATGTTGACCAATTCGCAGGCCAATGAACCGAGGCAATGGCAACGATCGTTAATATGATGAGCGATATTGAAAAAAATCGTGTGGCCAGTCCAAACGCTAAGGCAAAAGCACCGGTTATTTCAAAAAAAGTAGCCATTCCCCAACTAATATCTGGCGGTAGCAAATTAAAGGGAAAAGGAAATGCGATATCGACAAACCAATTAGTACCGTGAAGTTTTTCAAAGCCTGCTTCACCAAACTCCCAAGCTAACAGTACGCGCAAGAATAATGGAGGAATGCTATCTGAGAAAAAATTAAGACTTTCGATTATTTTTTTATATAGATTCAGACCTGCTGTGGCAAAAGAACAAATGTGCATTTTAAAATCCCTGTTAAAAAATCAATGTTAGGGTTAATGAATTCAAGAGCGTTGTAAAAAGCCTTGAGCTACATTTGTTGGTCGTTTGGTTGAGAAAATACTTACAAAAATTTGTAAGTATTTCGATTGAGTTAGTATTGTTTAAGTGTTTTTTACTAAAGTTTTAGCTAGCGGCGGCTTAGTTGACGGCGCTATAGAATGCTTGCTACGTTTTTTATAGTAAATTCTAATGCCTAACAAAACAGCTAACACACAGGCGTAAAGCAAAGGCTCGCGTATGTCTTTTTTAACTAGCCACCAAAAATGCACCACACCTAAAATTGCGATTAAATAGACCAGTTGATGTAGCGTTTTCCAGCGCTGACGCAGTAATTTCATCATGGCATTGTTTGAGGTGATCGCTAAAGGTACGGTTAAAACAAACGCAGCAAAACCTACTAAAATGCGAGGGTGCTTGCTAATGTCTTTGGTGATTTCTAGCCAATCAAAAGAAAAATCTAACCACACATAGCTTGTGATGTGTAGGCAGGCATAAAAAAACATGAACAAACCTAACATCCTGCGTAATTGTATTTGCCAAACGCGGCCGGTGAGCAGCCTTATTGGCGTTAGGCATAGCGTTGCCATTAGTATAAATAAAGCCCAAAAACCGGTAGATCTCTCTATAAATTCTATGGGGTTTGCTGATAGGTTTTCTTGCAAGCCTAAGTAAAATAAGCGTAGAAAGGGAATTAAGCAGGCCAAAAACACGCAAACTTTAATCCATAAAATTTGTTTTTTGCTGGGTGTGGCTATTGAAAATTTTGACATTTCATAGCCACTTAGAAGTTTTTATGTAAATCTAAGCCTGCGTACATCTGCCCTACTTGTTCGGTATAGCCGTTGAACATTTGTGTTTTAATGCGACCTCCAAACAAGCCGGCGCCTATGCGTTTTTCTGATGCTTGTGTCCAGCGAGGATGATCTACCTGAGGATTAACGTTTGCATAAAAACCGTATTCGCTAGGTCCTGCTTTCATCCAGCTGGTTAATGGCATTTTTTCAGTGAAACGAATTTTAACAATGGCTTTTGCCCCTTTAAAGCCGTATTTCCAAGGGGTAACCAAGCGCATAGGTGCACCATTTTGATTCGGCAATTGCTCCCCATAAAGGCCAACAGCCATAATCGAAAGTGGGTTCATCGCTTCATCCATGCGCAAGCCTTCTCTATAAGGCCAATCAAGCACTTGAATATTTTGGCCTGGCATTTGCTGCGTATCCGCTAAAGAAATAAATTCTACATATTTAGCGTTGGCATTCGGCTCCGCCCATTTAATCAGCTGCGCTAAAGGTAAGCCTATCCAAGGAATCACCATAGACCAGCCTTCAACGCAGCGCATGCGATAAATACGCTCTTCTAGCGGCGCTAGTTTGTAAATATCTTCAATACTAATGGTTTTATTCTTTTTAACTTCGCCTTCAATACTTACAGTCCAAGGCTGAGGTTTAAACAGTTTTGAATTAATTGCTGGCTCACTTTTATCTGTGCCGAATTCGTAATAATTATTGTAAGTAGTAATGTCATCATAAGCGCTAAGTTTTTCGCCTGCGCCATAACTGGTTTTAGCATAGCCCACAATTTTTTGATGTGGCCCGTATGGCTTGATAATTGTAGAACCGTTGGAACGCACGGCTAACTTACCGGTACTTTCTGCGGCCGTTAAAGTAGCCGCATTTAATGACTGACTAATAAGCCCTGTGGCGCCAGCAATTAAGCCTAAACCAGCCTGTTGAATGAAGTCGCGACGGTTATTGAATACTTCTTTAGGCGTAATTTCTGAAGGAATAATGTCTGATTTAGTTTGAATAATCATGGCGTTTCTCAAATAATAAGGAGTGGTGTCACGTTGCTTTCAACACTTAGTCGTGACACATCTTGCGTCCTTACAACTTAATGGCATTTAATTTTAAAAAAGTAGCGCCATGAATAGACATTTGCTACTTACAATAAGTTTTTAGTCTCTTGATCAATTTCTTCATCTAATAATTTGTCATTGGTGTTTTTGGCGATCATTTTTGCATTTGCAATTAATGCTTTAGCTGCTGGAATATCACCGGTTGCTACTTTAACCTTAGCTAAAATATAGCTACCTTGCGCCTCAAAGTAAGCGCCGCCCTGCTCTTTTGCAAATTTAATGATTTTATTCAGTACATTTTCTGCGCTCGCATATTTCTTCTCGATAGCATAGTAGCGGCCTAGCTCAATGCTGGAATGCGCGTATTGATCTAAATCGCCAGATTTTTCATTCATCAAATAAGCCTTAACTTGATACTCAAGCGCCAAATCATTTTGCTTAAGATTGTGATAAGTTAGCGCGATTTTTTCATAACTCTCAGCCCGCTCGTTGTCATTTGCGGATAGTTTGCTAGCAATTGCATAGGCAAGTAAAGCCTGGGCTAATTCATTTTTGTCTACAAACACATCGCCAATGCCATTATGTGCAATTCGCTCAAAAAATACGTTATTGGCAAGTTTTGCATTCGCGATAGTTTGTTCATAGCTTTTACTTGCATCATCATATTGCTTGAGTGCTTTGTAGGAATTTCCAGTTAATAACGTAGCAATGGTTTTATTGATGGCACTGCTTGAATTTACATCGGCTGACTTAAAGGAGGTTAAGGCCTTAGAAAAATTACCTGTGGCAAAAAAAGTGCGGCCTTGACAAAGGAGCGCGTCGTTATCATTTTTGTCTAGGCTTAGCGCTTTACTTGCTTGTGCTAGCGCGGTAGGGGCATCACCTTTATCATAAGCCTGTTTGCACGCCTGGCTTTCAGGCGTTACTGCATAAACATTGTTAAAAAACAAAGTAATAACGAGTGTACTTAAAGTTACTTGTAATTTCATTTCAATTCTCTTTCTAACAATTTTGTTAAGTTTCTATAGTAAAAGGCGTTGTAAAGGCGTTGTAAAGGTGTTGTAAAAAGCTTAGTTAATCGGTGTGTTTTATCTGTATCTATATCTATATCTATATCTATGGCTTAAGTGTTATCAATTACAAATAGTTTGCCCAATTAATTTCCCCAGCACTTTTAGCAAAAAAGTAAGGATTGAGTAAAGAGCGTTTACTGTTATAGCGCAACGTTAATCCAGCCTCGTCAACAATATCACCTCCCGCTTCACTTAAAACACAATGCGCGGCAGCGGTATCCCACTCAGAAGTTGGCCCTAATCTTGGATAAACATCGGCCACACCCTCTGCCACCAAACATATTTTCAGAGAGCTACCCATGCTAATAAGTTCAGGCTTTACTCCTAATTGATGCTCAATATTTCGCATAAATATTTGCATTTTTTCATCGGTATGCGAGCGACTGCCCGCAATTACTGGCTGTTTAAGATCTAATAACTTGGTATGAATTTTTACAGCTTCGTTGCCAGCAATCTGCTTATAAGCGCCATGAGTCGTGCTGGCAAAATATAAAACATCGGTCACTGGCGCATACACCACGCCCAATACTGACTGTTGACCATCAATTAAGGCAATGTTTACGGTAAATTCACCGTTACGTTTTACAAATTCACGTGTGCCATCTAAGGGGTCTATTAGCCAATATTGCGACCATTCCTTGCGTATGTCGTAATCTAAGGCGACTGATTCTTCAGATAAAATTGGAATGTTTGGTGTGAGCTTGGTTAAAGCATTCACAATCACATGGTGCGCGGCTAAGTCTGCCTGCGTGAGAGGCGAATTATCGTCTTTCTTTTCAACATCAAAATCTGTTGAGTAAACTTGCATAATGGCAGCACCAGCCGCTTTGGCAATCTCAATCACTTGATTTACGTATTGATTATAGTTTTGATGGCAGTCTTGATTATCCATATAAATTTTCTTATAGCTCTACTTATAATTTTTCGTATATTAGGCCAGTAAAGCTAGCAAAGCTGCTTCATCAAGTATGAGCAAACCTAATTCTTGCGCCTTATCTAATTTGCTACCAGCATCACTGCCTGCCACCACAAAATCTGTTTTTTTAGAAACACTGCCGCTCACTTTGCCACCCGCATTTTCTATCATTTCTTTTGCATCATCACGAGATAATCTCGGCAAAGTGCCGGTCAGAACAAAGGTTTTCCCCGCAAAATCACCCGTTGCGGCTTGCTTACCCTCGGTTTCTGGCCAATGAATACCTGCCGCAAGCAACTCATTAATGACTATTTGATTATGTGTTTCACCAAAAAAATTAGTAATCGACTCAGCAACTACAGGGCCTACATCGTTGACTGTGCGTAATTCGTCTAAGTTCGCCTGCATCAATGCGGGTAAGTTACCGAAATGTTTCGCTAAATCTTTAGCCGTCGCTTCACCAACATTACGCATGCCAAGCGCATAAATAAAGCGTGCCAGCGTGGTAGCTTTGCTACCTGCCAATGCATCCAAAATATTTTGCGCAGACTTAGTTGCCATGCGATCTAAGCTGCTTAAGGCAGATAAATCCAATTTGTAAATATCAGCCAGCGTATGCACTAAATTAGCTTCAACCAGCTGATCTGCCAGCTTTTCGCCCAAACCTTCAATATTCATAGCGCGGCGTGAGGCGTAATGCGTAATGGCTTGCTTGCGCTGCGCTGGACAGAACAATCCGCCAGTACAACGTGCAATGGCTTCATCAGCCTGTCTTAAAATATGCGAGCCGCATTCTGGGCAAACGGTTGGCATTTCAAAGCGGCGCGCATCTGATGGACGTTTTTCCAATAATACATTGACCACTTCAGGAATCACATCGCCAGCCCTACGCACGCTAACGGTATCGCCAATATGCACATCTTTGCGGCGTACTTCATCTTCATTATGCAGAGTAGCATTGGTAACGGTAACGCCGCCTACAAACACTGTTTTTAGCCTAGCTACCGGCGTAATAGCGCCTGTGCGGCCTACTTGCACGGTAATGTCTTCTACTTGCGTGAGCGCCTCTTGCGCTGGGAATTTATGGGCAATTGCCCAGCGTGGCGCCCTAGAGACAAAGCCCAATTCGTTTTGCTGATTGAATTGATTGACTTTGTAAACCACGCCATCAATATCAAATGGCAGATTCTCGCGGGCGGCACCAATTTTTTTGTAATATTCAAGCAAGCCAGTTAGGCCACTAACAACGCTACGCTCGCTACTTACCGGTAAACTGAGGCTGGCTATATAATCCATCGCTTCGCTGTGGCTATTTAAACTTGGAATGCCTTCTGCAGCACCTAAACCATAGGCAAAAAAGCTTAAAGGACGCGTGGCGGTAATCTTTGCATCTAATTGGCGTAAGCTGCCAGCCGCAGCGTTTCTTGGGTTGGCGAATAACTTATCGCCTTTTGCCAATTGCGCCTGATTAAGCTTTTCAAAATCACGCTTAAACATTAAAACTTCACCACGCACTTCTAGTAATTGCGGCGGATTATCACAAGCTAAACGCATAGGAATACCGCGTAAGGTACGCAAATTATGCGTTACATCTTCGCCTGTATAGCCATCGCCCCGTGTGGCACCTTGGGTGAATATACCCTGTTCGTAAGTGAGCGTAATGGCTAAGCCATCAAATTTAGGTTCAACTGCATATTCAATATTTTGCTGGCCTAAAGTCTCTCGCACACGTTTATCAAACGCTTGTAACTCATTGTCTTCAAATACATTATTTAAAGACAGCATGGCCTGCCTGTGGGTGATGCTATTGAAGGCATTAATGGCAGAACCGCTAACACGCTGGGTAGGGGAATCTGTGGTGATTAAGGCTGGATATTGCGTTTCTAAATTTTGTAACTCGCGATAAATGCAGTCATATTCACTGTCTGGTACTGAGGGTGTATCTAACGCATAATATTCATAGTCGTAACGTGCAATCAGTTCGCGTAATTCTTGAATGCGCTGACGTGCCGAGTCTATATTTTCTGTCATCTTATTTTCTCTATTTAAGTCACAAAACTAAGAAAATAATCTAAGTGCGCTGTCTGACCCAGGAATAATGCCGCGCACTGACATAGTGGCGTGTATGACTTTTAATTGATGGCGGATTTTTTCAATTTGTGTGTCGGTGAGCACTTTATTATTATCATCGACCAATACAGCATTAAGACTAGATTCCATTTGTTTTGCCGCTAGAACCATTTGTGTAAAGGCTTCTGAGCTCGACTTAACATGGGGAACATCAAGCTGAAAAGTAACACCCTTCACCACTGAGTTTCTCAGCATTTCTGGGCTAAATGGATGATTATCACGATTAAACATCATAAATGAGAATGGTGTTTTTTCATGACTTTCAGATGGATTTTCAAGTGTAATAAAATACTTGAAAGTCCCATCAGAATCTAGCGTAAAACCTTGCGCTTCTGCCAAGCCACGTAGTTTTGTGCCAGTAAAAGCGCCGTTTTCACCATGTATCAAATGAAAACCAATGGTTTTATCAACTTCTATGCAAAAGGTATCAAGTGCAGTGGCGGTTGCAAGCGCATCATCGGTACTTTGCCACTCAACGTGAGCGTTAATATCAAGCCCAAATGTTTCAACCGCTAATTGAAAGCGATTGAGCACATTGCGTGATACAGCGCCACCACGGTCTGCTAGCTGTAAGCTACAAGTAACCCTAGATATTTTTTGATCTGCATTAATCTTATGCGAAATTTCTTTAATTAACGCCCATTGTGAGCTTCCATCTGGATCAGTAACAAGCGCATGTACGAAAATAGGTTTATCGAAATCGTCGAATAAGCCTAATAAAGAATTATTTAAGGTGCTAACTGCCGTTTCTGTAGCCAAATATAAAACAGCTGTTAAATCCATTTGAGTATGCAACATGGCTGGCAAGCTTAACTCTAGAATATCAGCACTCGCTTGAGGCTGAGTATTGTTGGGCGCTGTATCAGGCAAGCTAATATCAGCCGAGTCTATATTTGCCGCACTTATATTTGTCGCATTTGCATTACTATCGATAGAACTAAGTGCGTCTGTTGTTTGTGCTGTTGCAGATGCTATTGGATTGGAGTTTAGATTTAAAGCTTGTAAGTTAGATGCAGACTCTGCCAAAACTTGAACTACAGGCTCATTTTCATTGGCGCTGGCAGTTTTGTTGGTTTGGCTAAATGCTTCGTTAAATATCGCTTTAATATCGACATGATTAGCCGGTTTAAGCTCACCAGCAGGTTCTAGTTGATTGTCTGAATCTGGCTTACGTAGTGATAAATCGTTATATATTTCATTAGTACGCTGTGAAAATTCAGCATCAATTGCAACACTTTCACTCTGCCTATCGGCTTCATCATCATGCTGTGTGAGCTTAACAAAACGCTCAGAATGCTCTTGTTTAGGTGCGTTATTTTGTGAAATATCCGCTTCCTGTAGATCTATTTCATCATGAAAAGTATGTTTAGGCTGTTCGTTATTAAAAGTAAAGTGATCCATATTAGAATCATTTATTGAGGCGTATTCGCTAGCGGCATCAAATTCAGGGGTGTCCAGTTTAGAAGTGTCCAGCTTAGACACATCTATTTTTGGGTCGTCAAGTAAGGCATCGCTTTCTAAATTAGAAAAACTTCGTTCTATTTGCTGATGAAAACGTCGCTCCTGCCACCAATTGACAATAATTACGGCCACTATAATTAGTGCACCAATTACTATTAACATTATTTGCAAATCACTCATTACGCTAAACTTTCAACCATAATTTTCACTCATTTTTCTTAATCAGTAGATGACTTTTAAGCGCTAACTTTTAAGTACTAACTAGCTGTTCTTCAAACATTTTAACTGCGGCTTCCATATCCACATCTACAATACGCGAAACGCCAGACTCCTGCATAGTAACACCTATCAATTGCTGAGCCATTTCCATTGTAATTTTATTATGACTTACGTATAAAAACTGCGTTTTTTCAGACATTTTTTTTACCATTGCGCAAAAACGTTCGGTATTGCTGTCATCTAAAGGCGCGTCAACCTCATCCATTAAGCAAAATGGCGCTGGGTTTAACCTAAACAAAGCAAAAACTAAGGCGAGCGCAGTTAATGCTTTTTCACCGCCTGAGAGCAAGTGAATCGTACTGTTCTTTTTACCTGGCGGTTGCGCAAACACTTGCATGCCTGTATCTAAAATCTCTTCACCCAACAGTTCCAAGCGTGCTTGGCCGCCACCAAATAGCGTCATGAATAACTCGCTAAAGTGCCGGTTGGCTTCATCAAAAGTCGCTTGTAAGCGCCCTCTCGTTTCTCTATCTATCTTGCGAATCGCATCTTCTAGCGTTCCGCTAGCATCGGTTAAATCTCGACATTGGCTATCTAAATAGTTTTTTCGCGTTTGTTCGGTTTCTAACTCTTGAATGGCAGCTAAATTAACTGCGCCTAAGTCTTCTATCTCCTGCGTGAGTCGATTTCTTTTTCTTTCTAAATCAATCACCTTTAATTTGCTGTCTGTGCCATTAAGTTTTATCGCATCAATCTCTTCGGCAAGCGCAGATTCATTCAGATTAGCCGCAATTAACTCAGATTGGCATTGCTCAAAATACAAACGTGACTCTTGCTCAGTCAATCTGCTGGCTTCTAATTTATCTCGTAAGGGATGCAGTTGCTGTTCATTCTGCATGCGTGTGCGCTCAAATTGTTGTAACGCAGTTTCGCACTCACTCATATTATTCCGCGCATTAATCAGTAGCTGTTCTTGCTGTTGTTTGCGATTAAGCGCGGCTTCTAAGTTTGCCTTCAAGGCTTCCATTTTAGTAGCGGCCAACGTAGTTTGTAGTTCACTGCTACGTAGTTTAAGGCTGTTACTTTCTTCGAGTAAATTATTAATTTTATTATTTAATTCATTGATATTATTTGATTTTAATTTTTTATTGAAGATTTTTTCTTGATACGCATGCTCTAATGCTTGTAATTTATTTCTAGACTCATTAAAGCTTAATTCAATTTCGTTCTTATGGCATTCAAGGCTTATTTTTTCATTTTTCAAATACAACACACTTTGACTTACTTCATTAATTAGCTGCTTTTTGATAGTAGCATCAGCGTTTAACTTTAATAATTTATCCTCAGCTAATGCACTATCGGCCTGCAATGCTTTTTGCCGTTGTATGGCATTTAATTGCTGTTGCATCAGTTGTTGCAACGCTAAGTTCAGCTGGTGCGCATGTTGTGTTGCCAATTTTAAGTGTGTTGCGTGCGCTTGTTGCTCAGCACGTAAGGTTTGCAGGCTTTGTTCTAAATTAGCGACCTGCTCTGCCGCTACCAGCAAATTCTGCTGTAAATCCGGCAACTGTTGTTGTAATTGCTCTAATTGCGCCTGTCTTTCTAAAACGCCATGCATTAATGATTGCGTACTAAAAAAAGTCACGCTGTGCCTAGTATAAATATCACCATGTTTATTGACCAAACATTCACCATCGCCAAGTTTCTGGCTAATCGTAGCAATATCTGCATTATCTTCAGCGATATAAGCACCTGCCAGCCAATCTTGCAGCACAGCTTGATAGCTGAGATCAACTTTCTCAATTAACGAATACATCGAGGTTTGTAGCGTATTTTTAGTTGGTATTTCTACCTGAGTAGCTGCGGATTTAATCGCCAAGCTTAGAGCCGCAGGTGGCCTACTTTTTTGCATCAACGCACCATGCGTGATGGCATTAAGCCTAACGCCTAATATCGCTTCCATGGCGGTTTCCCAGCCTTGTTTTATGCTAATCGCCTGCCAGATTCTGGCGTTATTATCTAAACCAGCATTTTTTAACCAATCACTCAATGCAGCTTCGTTGCTACCTTTAAGCAAAGATTGCTGAATTTTAGCTAAAGAATTAATCTCAGCCTCTAGGATATTCAGTTCACGTTGTTTAGCCTGATGCGAATCTCGGCTATCTTTTAGGGCTAAATTAAGTGAGAGTTCGTTTTTTTGAAAATTAGCCGTGGATTTCTCCAAAGCCACAACCGCAGCCTCAGCAACAATTAACTGCTCTTTCTTGTCTGATAATATCTCATCTGGCGATATCTGAATGCTAGCGATGCTCTGCTTAAATCGCTGTAACTGGTTTTCTGTTTCGGCAACAGTGCTTAGAATATGGTTAAGGTTCGCTTGCTCTAAACGTAAGTGCTGTTCCGCGTTTGCTAGCGCAGTTTGGCTAGCATTAAAGGTAACGAGTGTATCTGCAAGTTGTTGTGACTTTATAGGTAGCGCCTCGCGAGCGGTATGCATCAGCAATTCCGTTGCGGAAAAATCATCATCAGCGCCTTGGAGTTCGGACTGCGCAAACTTTAAAGCACTTTGAGCTTGCGTATATTGCCCAGCGTTTTTTTCAAGCTGCGTACTTAGCTGCTGTAACTGAAGCTTCAATCGCTCTCTAGCATCAGCCGTATTTTTAACTTGGTTTTCAAGATTTGAAACTTCAGAATTAATCTCATAATAACCAGCCTGGGCTTGGTTGGTTGTTTCTACCGCATTGAAATTCAACTGCCTTGCGGTTTCTAGTTCACTTTCACAGCGACGCAAACTCGCCATTTGCGCTTCCAATTCATTGACTAATTTATCTACGTTAAGCTGCGCTTTCTCCCAAAGTGCGCTGGCGTCACGTTTTTTTAACAGCCAAACTTGGCCTTTGGTAATGTTTAAAGCCGCCTGCAAGCGATGATATTGTTCAGCCACAACTGCCTGAGATTGCAAGCGGGCGATGAGTTTATCCAGCTCACGGAGAATATCTTCTACGCGAACTAAATTTTCACGGGTATCGCGCAGGCGAGTTTCGGTTTCACGCCGCCGCTCTTTATATTTACTGATGCCAGCCGCTTCTTCAAGAAATACACGCAACTCTTCAGGTTTAGCTTCAACAATACGATTAATCGTATTTTGACCAATAATGGCGTAAGCGCGACCGCCCAAGCCGGTGCCTAGAAATAGATCTGCAACATCACGCCTACGCACTACGGTGTTGTTAATGTAATAAGTAGAGCCTTTATCTCGCTCAATAATGCGCTTAACTGAAATTTCAGCATATTGTGACCATTCGCCCGCCGCCCCACCCAAGCTATTATCAAACACCAGCTCAACACTGGCGCGCGAGATAGGCTTGCGATTGCCTGAGCCGTTAAAAATAACGGCGTCCATGCTATCGCCACGCATTTCCTTAGCTGAAGATTCACCCAGCACCCAGCGCACAGATTCCATTACGTTGGACTTGCCGCAACCATTTGGCCCAACCACACCCACACGCTGACCATGGATATGTAGCGTTGTTGGATCAACAAACGATTTAAAGCCAGCAAGTTTTAAGTGTGTGAGGCGCAAATAGAGGTTCTTAGTGAATGTTGGGTGATCTTATAAAAGTCTTAATAAATCAGGTTTTTTTATAGGTTTTAATATAAATTCATTCAATTTTACAGCACTAGATTTATAATAGTCCAAATAATTTTATATGAATGACACTATATGAGCGACACCATGTCCAGCACCAATTTGCACGAGAACGTAACCTTATTAGGCGACTTAAATGCTCAACCATCTAAAGCGCTAGAAACGTTTCCTAACCCAAATCCAAATCGTGATTTTCATATTCACATGGAGATTCCGGAATTTACCTGCCTGTGCCCAAAAACAGGTCAACCTGATTTTGCAGTCATCTATTTAGATTACATTCCGAACCAGCAATGTGTGGAACTAAAAAGCCTAAAACTCTACATTGTTTCATTTAGAAACGAAGGCTGCTTCCATGAAGCCGTCACAAATCGTATATTAGATGACTTAGTGGCCGTAACAGATCCGAAATTTATGCGCGTGACGGCTAAATTTTTCGTTAGAGGCGGCGTATTTACCAATGTGGTTGCAGAGCATCGTAAAGATGGTTGGCAGCCTTTGCCACGCGTAGATTTAACGCAGTTCAATGCTGAGTCTAATATCAGAGGCTAATACTTTTTTATCGGCACTATTTTTAGACAACAAGCCTACGCGCTAGAGTAGGCAACATATTGATTTAAAAAGATACAAAGCGCATTAACGCTTAAACGCACGTTAATGCGCATTTGATATCAAATAATATTTACTAAATATTAAAGCATATTCTGTGAAAAGTGATTGACAATACCCCGCCCTCTCTCTATTATGGCGCCTCGCTGACGAGACATTGTTTAGTTAACGAAATATGTAGGTTCGGGGGTATAGCTCAGCTGGGAGAGCGCTTGCATGGCATGCAAGAGGTCAGCGGTTCGATCCCGCTTACCTCCACCAAAACAGTATTATTTATTAAAAATAATGCTTAGCGTTTAAAGTGTTTTGTAGTATAATTTTGCACTTGTTGTTGCAGTAGATTTAAATGTAATTCTTAGGTCCCCATCGTCTAGAGGCCTAGGACACCTCCCTTTCACGGAGGCGACCCGGGTTCGAATCCCGGTGGGGACGCCAATTAACTCTAGTTAGTTGGTATCAAAATTCAAAAAATATGTTTCATAACATTAAATTTATATTTTAATAGAAATTTAGCGTTGAACATCAGCAGTTATCTTCTTTAGATTTAATCAAGAATCAATTTCAAAAAATAAATTAAAGTTGTTTTAATTCTAACTTTAGAATATTTATTTAATTCAAAAATCATTAATCTGAAAAAATCTGATATCGATAGCAAATTCCACTTGGCACGAATATTTTTTATGCTGATTGAAAATCAGCATCATTCAGATGGCGGCTTATGTTTTATATTGCCCACTATTGCAATGGTCGGCAAAATAGCCCCTTTTTCCCTAAATAAATTATGCCGGCAACTGAGTCTCTATAGCAAACTTCGCTGTCTTGGCTGAGTATTTTTATTAGCAATCAATAAACTACCCTTTTTAGCCCTTTTCTGCACAAATTTCGCCAAATCATCACCGCTAATGGTTTTAGTTTTACCTTTAATGGTGATGTTTGCTGATAAACCATCACATAATTCAACGCCTAGCAGTGAGTATTTTTCAGGAATATCCATCATGCGTACGCCTCTGCCACCGTTTGGATATTCGTTAATTTCGCTAATTAAAAATACTAGCAATTTTTGTTCAGACGACGTAAGCGCAATATGCGTGCTGACGTCTAATTTAACTGGTGGATTAATACTGGCGCCCTCTTCCGGTTTCATAAAGGCTTTGCCGGCTTTAGGTCTGGCGATTAAGCCTTTTAATGGCGCGATAAAGCCGTAGCTGTTTGATGTGGTAAACAAGTATTTATCTTCATCTTTGCCTGAAAGCGCATGTAGCAATTTAGCGCCGTTTTGAAGCTCTATAATCGAGCTGACCGGAATGCCGTCACCTTTACCGCCAGGGACGCTGGAGGCATCAAATGAATAGCAGCGGCCGTTTGAATCCATTAAGATTATCGGCAATATCGTGCGAGTTTCTAGCACAGCAAATTCGCCATCACCAGCTTTCCAAGCGATAGATTCACGATCTACGCCGTGGCCTTGTCTGGCTCTAATCCAGCCGTTTTTAGATAATATAATCGTGACCGCTTCATCGACCACAAACGCTTTTTGGCCGCCCTGCGCCCGTTCAACTGGCTCGATTAAGGTGCGTCTGTCATCGCCATATTTTTCAGCATCTTGCTTGATTTCTTTGGCGGTAAGTTTGCGTAATTTTGTCTCGCTGCCTAAAATTGCCTCGAGTTTGCCAGCTTCTTCACGCAGTTCTTTTAGTTCGCGCTCTATTTTAAAGCCTTCTAATCGGGCTAATTGGCGTAATCTAATTTCCAGAATATCTTCAGCCTGAATGTCGCTCAAGTTAAACGCGGCAATTAAATCGGCTTTAGGGTCATCTGAATTGCGTATCACTTTGATAATTTCATCAATATGCAAAAATGCGATCAAGCGGCCATCTAAAATATGAATGCGCCGATTGATTTTATCCAAATCAAACTGGCTGCGTCGCTTGACCACATTCAGCCTGAATTCTATCCATTCTTTCAGGATTTTTACCAAGCCTTTTTGCGCAGGACGGCCATCGGTGCCTATCATCACCATATTCACCGGGCATGATACTTCCATGCTGGTGTGTACCAGTAAAAACGCCATCAATTCTTCGCTAGGAATCTTGCTGGTTTTAGGCTCAAGAATTAAGCGTACATCTTTTTTACCTTCGCTTTTGACAGAATCCAGCATGCTTAACACTGACTGTTTAACCAATAACTGATCTTGGTCTATGGTTTTTTTGTCTTTTTTAGGCTTGGGATTAGAAATCGCTTCAATTTCTGCCATCACCGTTTCAACTGAAACGCCATGCGGTAATTCGTTGATAATAATGCGCCACTGACCACGCGCCATCGGTTCAACTACCCATCTGGCGCGTAAACGTAGCGAACCGCGACCAGTTTCGTAAGTGGTATGAATATCTGATGTTTGTGAAATTAACTGGCCGCCACCCGGAAAATCCGGCCCTGGCACATGCACCATTAATTCTTGTGTAGTGCAATCTGGGTTATCCATCACATGCAATACTGCATTGGCAATTTCACGCATATTATGCGGAATCATTTCGGTTGCCATGCCCACAGCAATACCGGAAGCGCCGTTTAACAGCATCATCGGCAATCTGGCTGGCAACATCACTGGCTCTTGAAAAGCGCCATCGTAATTGCTTTGAAAATCTACCGTACCGCGATCAATTTCTGAGAGCAATAAATCGGCAATCGGCGATAAACGCATTTCGGTATAACGCATGGCCGCCGCGCCATCGCCATCGCGCGAGCCAAAATTGCCTTGGCCATCGATTAATGGATAACGTAGCGTAAAATCTTGCGCCAAACGCACCGCCGCTTCATACGCTGAACTGTCGCCATGCGGATGATACATGCCCAACACGTTGCCGACCACACGGGCAGATTTAACCGGCTTAACGCCAGCCACTAAACCCATTTCTTTCATAGCGTATAAAATACGGCGTTGCACAGGTTTTTGACCATCTTCAACTGAAGGTAGCGCACGACCTTTTACCACTGAAACCGCGTAGGCTAAATAAGCTTCTTCTGCGTATTCGCCAATGGCAACCGCGCCATTTTCGTTATTTTCATCCAACATATTCAAAGGTTCCATGATTAAACATCCGCCTCAACATCGTTACCACGGCGTTCTATCCATTCTTTTCTGGCGGCAGATTCATTTTTAGCCATCAGCATATCAAACATTTTATGCGCCACAGTTGCCTCGCCTTCTGGCATGCGCACTTGCACTAATCTGCGCGTATCTGGGCATAAGGTCGTTTCCCACAATTGGTCTGGGTTCATTTCACCAAGGCCTTTAAAGCGCTGAATGCCGACTTTATCTTCCGCAACGCCTTCACGTTTGAGTTTTTCTAGCGTAGATATTTTTTCCGCATCGTCAGACACGTAGATTTTTCTGGCGGGTTTGTTTTTGCCTTGAGCCGGCACGTCAATTCTATAAAGTGGCGGCTGTGAAATATACACATGGCCGCGCTCGATTAATTTGGGCGCGTGGCGCAAAAATAGCGTGAGTAATAACACTTGAATATGCGAGCCATCGACATCAGCATCAGACAAAATGCAAAGTTTGCCGTAGCGCAGGCCAGAAAAATCAGGATTATCATTTATGGTGTGCGGTTCTATGCCTAGCGCCACAAAAATATCATGCACTTCTGAATTGCCAAAAATGCGTCCGGCGTCTACTTCCCAAGTGTTGAGTACTTTGCCGCGTAGTGGCAATAATGATTGAAATTCGTTATTTCTGCCCATTTTCGCGCTACCCCCAGCAGAATCGCCTTCTACCAGAAACAACTCAGCGGCCATGGTGCCAGCCGCTTCGCAATCTGTGAGCTTAGACGGCATCATATTGACGCCTGAAGATTTGCGCTTCTCAATTTTTTGGGTGGATTTATTTCTAGCGGCTGCCGAGCGATTGACCAAATCAGAGATACGTTTAGCGTGCTCCACATTTTGGCTCAACCAAGTTTCCATGATGGGTTTCACCGATGAAGCGACCATTTTCATGGCATCACGATTGGTCAGTTTTTCTTTAGTTTGACCTTGAAACTGCGGATCTAATACCTTGGCCGCAAGCACGTAGCACACGTTATTCCACACATCTTCAGAGGAAACTTTAACGCCGCGTTGCATCATGCTGTGATGCTCCATGAACGATTTAACCGATTCAAATACGCCATTTCGTAAGCCCGCTTCATGCGTGCCGCCAGACAATGTTGGAATTAAATTAACGTAAGATTCACCGCGCGCGCCGCTTGCGCCAAAAGACAAAGCCCACAAAGCGCCCTCGCCTTTTGAAATGCCGTCATTATTTTCATTGTGGTAAAACTCGCCAAAAATGATGGGGATTTGCGCTTCGTCATTCTCAACTTCGCGCTCGCCTATCATTTCTTCTAAATATTGCGGCAGGCCACCTTCGTAAGTCCATGAGCGTTCATCAAAGCCGTCTGCGCCTTCAACCGAAAGAGTCACACTAATGCCACGTAACAGCACGGCTTTAGATTTAATCAGGTGCTCAAGCTGTGGCAACGACACTCTAGGCGCGTCAAAATATTTAGGATCAGGCCAGCATTTCACTGTGGTGCCGGTATCTTTTTTCAGGCATTTGCCAATTTCTTTAAGCGGCTCTATGCAATCGCCATTGGCAAAAATCAGCCCGTGTATTTTGCCATCACGCTTAACCTGAACTTCTAAGCGCGTAGAAAGCGCGTTGGTGACAGAAACGCCCACGCCATGCAGGCCGCCAGAGAATCTATAAGAGCTATTTTCGTCTTCTTTATCGAATTTTCCGCCCGCGTGTAACTGTACAAAAACCAGCTCAACGGCTGGCTGTGTTTCACCGGTGGGAATTTCGACAGGAATGCCGCGGCCATTGTCAGAAACTTCAACCGAACCATCTTTAAAAATGGTCACGGCAATATTAGTGGCGTGACCGCCTAGCGCTTCATCGGCGGCGTTATCAATGACTTCTTGCACAATATGCGTAGGTGAATCGGTGCGGGTATACATGCCGGGCCTAGCGCGTACCGGTTCTAATCCACGTAATACCCTGACTGAGTCAGCACCGTATTCTTTTTCTGCCATTTTTATGCCTTATTTTTTAAACTTGTCACACACCACCGAACTGCATACTTCAAGCTTCACACTTTAGTATTACTCAGCAACGACCATTTCCATTTCCGTGTCGTATTCTTCAACCATATCGATAATTTTATCGGCAAACGCATCATCGTAATCGTAAGTCCACTCAGAGTTTTCAGCATTTTCGCTGGTAATGACTGGTGTGAAAGTCATATCTAAAAACTGACCATCGCCAGTATCAATCACTGTGAAGCCATCTAAATGCTCAACTAATTCCCAATTGTCTGGTACTTCCATGCCTAGCGTGATGGTGACTTGTAGCTTTTTCATGATAATTTTTCCTAATTTTTATCGGTTAAATAATGCTTGGTTTGCAGTATAACTCATTGAGGTGAAGCAACCGACGACAGCGTTAAGTGACACCGACATAAATGCTACTTACTAGCGCTTTATTCAACTTAATCATGATTACCTAACGATTATTTATATTATGATAGCAACTCAAAAATATCAACCGGAGCCATGAAAATGACACAAGAAAATGAAGTAGTAAATTCCACCCCAACCTGTGGCTGTGGCCGTAGTTTGCACAAACCTTATTGTGATGGCAGCCATGGTCGTTCTGAAGAGCAATATGCAGAATGGAAACGCCAAACAGCCTTAGAAAATGAAAAGGCCGATGCGGACAAAAATAACACTTAACTGTAAAGTTTTGTGTGCTTGGTATGTGGCTAGTAATTTGCCAGTTAACACGATTAACTAGCCACTACAGGGAATTAAAAGCCTATTAAAATCCAAGTAAACTATTATGCAAACTTGGTTGCAAACTAACGATGCGTATTAAAAGTCTGAGAATTAAAATCCTAAGAATTAAATCCTTATTTCAGTATAATCCACGCTTTTTTCGAGCATCCTGCCATGTGGTTTAAAAACATCATCATTTATCGCCTATCAGCAGATAGCGCAATTACCGCCGATAAGCTCAATGAAAAATTAGCGCTTAAACCCTTGCTAGCCTGTAGTGGCCTAGATAAGCAAAGCCGAGGCTGGGTAGCTTGCCACGGCGAAAAAATAGTACACGGTGCGAATCAGCAAATTTTATTTGCACTAGGTGTAGAACAAAAATTACTACCTGCTACTATTATTAACCGCTTTACAAAAGAACGCGTAGCAGACATAGAGGCGCAGCAAGGCTACAAAGTGGGTCGCAAAGAACTTAAAGAAATTAAAGAAGCGATGACTGAAGAGTTGCTACCAAGAGCATTTGCGCTACAACGAAAAACCTTTGCTTGGATAGATCCCGTGCGCGGATACTTGGTGATTGATGCCGCTTCATCTGCTAAAACAGAAGAGCTGCTATTGTTACTTAACAAAACGGTAGACGACCTGCAATATAAACCACTACACACGAATACTTCACCCGTTGCCGCCATGACAGACTGGCTTGCTGGCAATAATGCGCCGACTGGTTTCACCATAGATCGTGAACTTGAACTACGTGCGACGGGTGAAAGCAAAGCCACTATTCGTTATGCCAACCATGCTTTAGAAGGTGAAGAGATTTTGGCGCACATTGCCGCGGGCAAGCGTGTTACCCGCTTGGGCCTGACTTGGAACGATAGAATTTCCTTTGTGCTAACGGAGCAAATGCAAATTAAACGCCTTGAGTTCTTAGACATTATCAAGCAAGAATCTACCACCATTGCAGAAGATGCCGACGAGCTGTTTGAACTAGATTTCACATTAATGACTGGGGAGTTAGCTAGAATGCTGGCTGATTTAACTGAGGCACTAGGTGGTGAAGTGGTTATTGCTTAATAGCGACTAGTTGTTTCGAAAGCAACGTTAAGCGTATCCACCAGCTCACCCACTTTCACTGGTTTGGTAATATAGCGAAAGAAGCCCGCTTTTAGGCCTTTTTCAATATCCATCGGCATCGCATTGGCACTCAGTGCGATGACTGGAATATGCGCTGTGGTAGCATCTGCGCGTAAGATATTTAATGCCTGTAAGCCATTAATACCGGGTAGATTAATATCCATCAGAATCACATCAGGCAATGCTGTTCTGGCAATCTCAACGCCACTCAGGCCATTCACTGCAGTTAACAGTTTAATATCCGGATAACGCGCGATAATGGTTTGTACCAGTTTCATGTTGGCAGGATTATCTTCCACATAAAGCAAGGTTTTTAAAGCACCTTCACGAGACGCTGGTTGCTTAGAAATAGCCTGAATCTGTTTGTTTTTCAGCACCTTGCGCGGTTCAGCCACTGCCATCAGTTCAAACCAAAAGATACTACCCACGCCAACGATGCTTTCTACGCCCATCGTACCGCCCATTAATTCAACTAAGCGTTTAGCCACCACCAGCCCAATACCGGTGCCTTCTTCGCCGCCCGCTTCTTGTCCTAGCCGATTAAACGGCTGAAACAGTTGGGCCAATTGCTCTGCAGATAAACCCGCACCGGTATCTTTAAACGATACACGAATGCGTCCAGTGGTTCTTTCGGTAAATTTAATATCGACTGTGCCTTTGATGGAGTTATATTTAATCGCATTGGATAACAGATTAATCATAATCTGCTTCACTCTAGTTCGATCAGCCGACACGAAGGTTGGCATATCGTATTCAGGAAAATTAATGGTAATACCGCGTAACAACGCTTGTGGTTCTATCATGCCTTGGCATTCAAGCATAATGCTGGAGATGGAAATAGGCTCTAACTGCAGAGGTACTTGCCTAGATTCAATTTTAGCCAAATCAAGAATTTCATTAATCAAGGTCAATAAATGCCAACCAGCCTGAAGGATCTGCGCGATACTTTCCTCTTGAAGTGGTGTTGGCGGCAGTGCATCGGTTTCCATTAACTGCGCAAAGCCTAAAATAGCATTTAATGGCGAGCGCAATTCGTGACTCATGCTAGACAAGAAGTCAGACTTTGCTAAATTGGCTTCATCTGCCACAAATCTGGCGTTCTCCAACTCAACGTTTTTCTCCTGCAATACCTGATCAAGTCTTTTATATTCACTAATATCGGTATGGGCGATGACTGCCCCACTAATCACGCCTTGCCCTAGAGGCAATACGCTCATGGTGTACCAGCGTTGTTGGGTTTTGGTGTGGCAGGGATATTCCATGCTAAAGCTGGAGAGGTTGCCGTCAAGAACAGAGCGGATGCCGCTATACGCATTTGATTCAGAGGGAAATGTACTATTAACAGCGTTACAAAAGGCCAGATAATTTAACCCAACTTTATTGCTTTCTAGCGGTTCGTTGCGATTGCTGTTGTTAGACGAAAATCGCTGCCATGGCACATTAACTTCCCTGATGATACCCTCTTGATCAATCACAGCAATTTCAGCGGCTAGAGAGTTAAGAATTGCTTTTTTAAATACTGCATTATCTCTCAAGACTTCCTCATCTTTTTTACGTGCGGTATTATCTGTACCAATTAGTAAATAGCCGATGATATTTTCGTGATCATCACGTAGTGCTGTGACTGAAACTACGGCAGGAAAACGGCTACCATCTTTTCGAATATAAGTGAGTTCGTAAATATCCTCAATGCCGCGTGAGGCTTTAAACACCAAAGCATCAAAGCCGGGGTCAATTTGCGTGGCTAACTCCACCGTTAAAGCTTCTGCACGCGCTACAACTTCGTTAGAGTCAGAAATATCCGCTGGTGTGATTTTATTCATCACCTCGGTGGCTGTATAACCCAACATGCGCTCTGCGCCGACATTAAATATTTGGATGACGCCTTTGGCATCGGTGGCAATAATTGAGAAGTTAGCGCTACTGAAAATTGCGCTTTGTAATGCGCCTGCTTTAAGTAACGCTTCTTCGGCCTTTTTACGTGCAGTATTATCGGTACCGATTAACAAATAGCCAATAATGCTTTCGTCTTCATCGCGTAACGCTGTTACAGATACGACTGCAGGAAAACGGCTACCATCTTTACGAATGTAGGTTAGCTCGTAAATGTCTTCAATACCACGTGACGATTTAAACACCAAGGCATCAAACCCCGGCTCAATCTGCGTACCTAGCTCAAGGGTTAAGGCTTCAGAGCGGGCCACAACTTCATTTGAATCTGAAATGTCTGCCGGCGTTATCTTGTTCACTAACTCTTCGGCGGTGTAGCCAAGCATGTGCTCTGCGCCAACATTAAATATTTGAATCACACCTTTAGCATCGGTTGCAATAATTGAAAAGTTGGCACTATTGAAAATAGCACGCTGTAAAGGGTCGGACCTAATTAATGTTTGTAGGCGCTTATTTTCATCATTAATGTTAATTACGGATAATTTATTACTGGTATCAGGCATTTGTGTGCTCTTTCAAGTCTTGGCAGATTCAATGATTAACTGCGAATAATTGGTTTTATTCGTAACCGTTTTAGCTAATTAACTTAAGTTTTAAAATAAGTATTCGTAGCTTTTAGTTTGCTAAGCTGTGCTTTGGTTATTTTTATAAAATAGAAATGACTACTTATATTTTTTTCTTAGCGCTAACAATCCCACATAGTTTTCTAAATGCATGAGTGAAATCGGTTTTTCAAACACCTCTATATTTAGATTCGTGCCTACATAATCTATTAATAGACTAGCTGGCATTGAGGTGAATGCAGCAATCTCAATGCTGTTAAATTCTTGGTTATTTTTCATGTATTTAATCAAGCCAATACAATCAACATCCTCTTTTTCCACATCTACAATAAGTAAATCGGGCTTATTCCTACTTAAGCTGACAATCCCATCAAATGCATTTGGCATTAGCTCTACTTTTACTTTATTTAAAGCCCATGAAAAGTAGTTTTGTATCAAATTAAATGGCGTTACTTGGTCTTTTATATAAAGAATATTGAATTCAGCATTACTAATAAATCGTTGCATTTCAATTGAAATTTGTCGTTTTTCTATAATTTGATTCACCGAACTCAGGCTTATTTTTCTATGCCCACCTGGAGTTTTCCATGCTTTTAAAACGCCAGACTCAACCCATAACTGCACTGTTCTTTGTGATACGCCCAGCATTTCTGAGGCTTCTCGTGTAGAGCAAATGTTGCTTAAAGCGTCATGCTTCTTCATTATTTTCCTTATACCTGTGATTTTTTCTAATTGCATTCTTTTTTCTCACAATCATTCTTTTACTAGACATTAAATGCATTATATGCGAAATATAAACAATAAGTGAAATAAATGTAATATTGTCAATAATATCTAATTTTTTATGATATTATGCAAATATCGAAAGTAATGAAATATTCAGAAATAATATTGGCATAAATGTTAGTAGTTAGTAAGTGTTGTTTATTGGGGTTGCTGGAATTTTGGTCGCTAAAACTGCATTCATTAAATTTAGCCATATTCATCAAAATGCTTGAAGGATAGTAATGATAAAAAAAATATTAGTGATTGATGATCATTCGGATGTCAGGTTATTGATAAAGCTTGCACTGAAATTTGATAACTATGAAATACATGAAGCTTTTGATGCGCAACTGGGCTTAAAAATGGTACATGCCGTTAAGCCAGATTTGATATTGCTGGATGTGAATATGCCTTTAAGAATGGAAGTCTCGACGAAGGGCGTTTTGAATGGTCTTGATCTTTGCCGTTGGCTTAAATCTGATGCTGAACTTTCAAAAATACCCGTCATATTCTTGTCATCCGAAGCTTATCCTGAAGATATTAAAGCCGGGATGGATGTTGGTGCTGATGAATATATAACTAAGCCGTTTAGCTTAATTAATTTAATTGAAGTTATAGCAAAGACACTATCTAAAAGGGCGATGGCATGACGCAATCAATTACTAATAGCGTATTAAAACTCACACCGGAATTTGGCTTTAGTGACCACAGTATGGCATTCAATCAGATGCTTAAAATCACAGAAGACATTCAAAGTGAGCGTGTTGGACGATCTGAAGCTTTATTAGCCGCTAATAAAGCCCATCATGAAGTTTTAATACGTCTTGCTTTAGCAGCTGAATACCGAGATAACGATACTGGATCGCACATTATTAGGCTTGGGTATATGGCCGAAAAATTAAGTGCTTTGCTTGGCGAGTCTGAGGTTTTTTGTTTCTTGATTCGGCTTGCTGCACCTATGCACGACGTTGGGAAAATAGGTGTTCCAGACTCTCTGCTTAATGCTGCTGGCGAGAGTAATGCAGAAGATATACCTATGCTACAAGCACATGCTGAAATTGGTTATAAGATTTTAGCCAACTCTAATATCGCCTTATTTCAACTAGCGGCAACCATTGCACTTAACCACCATGAAAAGTTTAATGGTTCAGGTTACCCCAATAAATTGTTTGGTAAAAACATCCCACTTGCTGGCCGAATTGTCTCAATTATTGATTGCTTTGATGCTTTAACTATGGATAGAAGTGATCGTAAAGCCTTCTCTGACAATGTAGCGGTTGAAATGATGCTAGACAAAAGGGGAAGTTATTTTGATTCCGAAATACTGGATGTGTTTGTTGAGCACATTGACGAGTTTATTAATCTGCGAAATAAAATCAATTCGATAAAAATTGAATATGGCCAGTTAATGAACTTCTCATTACATGAACTTATGCAGCCAACACCTTTGCAAACAAAAGTTTAATTTAAATTAATTTATAGAGAAACCCAATGAAAAGCCACGCATCGTTAAACAGAATCTACCGCCTAGTTTGGAGCCAAGTGCTTAATAGTTGGGTAGCTGTTGCTGAAACCTGCCGTGGTTTTGGCAAGGGCGGTAGCCGCAAAGCGATAGCTGCTGTGGCGATTGCCGCTTTACCGTTTGGGGCAGCGCAGGCCGACCCAACCGCAGGGCAGGTGACTTCTGGCAGTGCCACAATTACACATAGCGCCAACCTGACAACGATTAACCAAGCCACCCAAAACGCCTCGTTAAGCTGGCAAACCTTCAACATTGGTGCCAATCAAACGGTTAACTTTGTGCAACCTAACAGCACCGCCATTGCCGTAAACCGCATTTACGATACCAACGGCAGTCAGATTATGGGCAACATCAACGCCAACGGTAAGGTATTTTTAATCAACCCTAACGGCATTTTATTTGGACAGGGCGCACAAATTAACGTCGGTGGTTTAATCGCTTCAACGCTAAATATGAGCGACGAAAGTTTGAACAGCGCTGCGCGTAGTTTTAGCGGTGCTGGTACTGGCAGCATCATCAACCAGGGCAACATCAACACGCCAGAAGGTGGTTATGTGGCTTTATTAGGCAACACAGTAAGCAATCAAGGCACGATTAATAGCCCACTAGGCACCGTTGCTTTAGGCGCAGGCAGTGCCGCCACTTTAACTTTCGACAACAATAGCTTGGTGCAGCTACAAATTGACCAAAGCACGCTGAACAACCTAGCCGAAAACAAACAATTGATTAAAGCCGATGGCGGCATAGTGCTAATGAGCGCCGGTGCTAAAGATTCATTATTAGCCAGCGTAGTGAATAACAGCGGTGTGATAGAAGCACAAACCGCACAAAACAAAAGCGGAAAAATTATCTTGATGGGCGGTATGGTTGCCGGCACAACCAATTTAAACGGCACTTTAGATGCCAGCGCCCCAAATGGTGGCAATGGTGGGTTTATTGAAACCTCAGCCGCGCATGTGAAAATTGCTGAC
>CANFZA010000013.1 GCA_947451235.1 Methylophilaceae bacterium
CTTCGTTTGCACCAAGTTGTTCTGTAACAATTTTTTTAACGCGTTGTTCGATGTCAGACATCTAATTACCCCTTTTATTAAAAAATAACCAAATATAAAAATATACTTTAGCTAAGACAGCATTCTACCAAAACTAGGCAAGAATACCAAAAAACTTAAACAATACCAAAAAATTTCTGCCTAATTAGCGCTTAGGCAATACTTACACCATCAACATGCCGCCATTCACATGAATAGTTTCGCCCGTAATATAAGCCGCGCTAGGTGAAGCCAAAAATGCCACGGTTGCCGCAATTTCTTTTACATTACCTAATCGGCCTAGCGGAATACGTGCAAGCATTTTATTGGTAATATCTTCAGGCAATTCCGCCGTCATATCGGTATCAATAAAGCCAGGCGCCACACAATTGACCGTAATACCGCGACTTCCCACTTCAGCGGCTAATGATTTGCTAAAGCCTGTCATACCCGCTTTAGCCGCGGCGTAATTGACTTGGCCAGCATTACCCATGTGACCCACCACGGATGAAATGCTAATAATACGACCAGTGCGCGCTTTCATCATTGGGCGAAGCACAGCTTGGCTCATGCGAAATACTGAGGTTAGATTGGTGCTGATAACATCGTCCCAATCATCATCTTTCATGCGCATTAATAAGGTGTCGCGGGTGATGCCTGCGTTGTTCACCAAAATACTCACATCGCCATATTTTTCAGCAATCACTTTTAAGGTAGCTTCAATTTGTGCAGCATCATTCACGTTTAAGGCCAGGCCTTCGCCTTTGATACCCGCACTGGCAAATGTGCTACTTATAGATGCCGCACCGCTCTCTGACGTTGCGGTACCAATGACGACTGCACCTTGTTTACCTAACTCTTGTGCGATGGCAGCACCTATGCCGCGACTTGCGCCTGTAATTAATGCAATTTGTCCAGTTAACATGGTAAGCCCTTGAAAATTATATTAAACTTTTTAATTACTGCTTGATTATATGTGTTGCTTACAGTCCGCTTTGTAACTCAGTCAAAGCCTCATTACTGGTTAAAGCAACGCACGGAAACTCAGCAACAATGCGCTTAGTTAGACCAGCCAATACTTTTCCAGGGCCACATTCTGCCGCTTGCGTAAAGCCTTGCGCGTGAATCGCTTGCACAGTTTCAACCCAACGCACTGGGCTGTATAACTGCCTAACTAAAGCATCTTTAATTTTATCACTGTCGTTATAGGCCGCAACGTCAGCATTGTGCAACACTGGAATTTGCGGGGTATTAATAGTGATATTTTTCAAATACTCAGCTAATTTATCTGCCGCTGGTTGCATGAGTGCGCAATGAGATGGCACGCTCACAGGCAAAGGTAAAGCACGTTTAGCGCCCTTTTCTTTAGCCAAAATCATACCGCGCTCAACTGCCGCTTTATTACCCGCGATCACCACTTGGCCGGGCGAGTTAAAATTAACCGCTTCTAACACTTCGTTTTGTGCGGCTTCAGCACAAACGGCACGCACGACATCATCATCCAAACCCAATATAGCCGCCATTGCGCCCACACCTGCCGGCACCGCCGCTTGCATCACTTCTGCGCGATAACGCACCAGCGGCAAAGCATCAGCAAAACTTAAAGCACCAGCAGCCACTAGTGCCGTATATTCACCCAAGCTATGGCCCGCTAAAATAGCTGGCATAGCACTTGATGAAGCCTGCCAAGCGCGCCAAGTAGCCACGCCTGCAATCAACATAATTGGTTGCGTATTAGTGGTTTCATTCAAGATTTCGTTCGCTTCTGTAGCCATAGACCAAAAATCAACGCCCAGAATATCTGAAGCTTCAACAAAGGTATTTTTGATAATGGCAGAATCGCCAAAACCAGCCATCATGCCTACAGATTGAGAACCTTGACCTGGAAAGAAAAATGCTAATTTATTCATGATTATTTTGTCTATTATTGAGTATTTTTAATAAAAACTTGATGCTTGAGTAATGCTAATTAGTATTTAATTAACGCAGAACCCCAAGTAAATCCGCCACCAAAGGCTTCCATCAGGATAATTTCACCGCGTTTAATACGGCCGTCACGCACTGCAACGTCTAACGCTAAAGGAATAGATGCCGCAGAAGTATTGCCGTGTTTATCAACCGTCACAACTACTTTATCCATACTCATGTCTAATTTTTTTGCGGTGGCTTGTAATATGCGAATATTGGCTTGATGTGGCACCAGCCAATCGATATCAGATTTCTGCAGGCCATTGGCCGTCAGGGTTTCATCAACAATCGCATCTAGCGTATTAACTGCCACTTTAAATACGCTATTACCTTCCATCACCACGGTATCGCCACAACCTGTTTCAGATTTGCGCGGCACGTGTAACATTTTTTCATAACTGCCATCCGCATGCAGATGGGTAGAAATAATGCCGGGCTCGTCGCTGGCTTGCAGAATTACCGCACCTGCGCCGTCACCCCACAAAATACAATTGCCACGATCTGTCCAATCAACAATCCGCGAAAAAGCCTCAGCGCCAACTACCAGCGCACATTTTGCCGCACCAGATTTAATGAAATTATCAGCCGTTGCCAAAGCATAAACAAAGCCGCTACAAACCGCTTGAATATCAAAGGCTGGGCAACCAGCAATACCTAATTTATTCTGCATAATTACAGCAGTACTAGGGAAAATCTTATCTGGAGTTGTGGTAGCTACAATAATTAAATCAATATCTTGAGCTTGAATTCCAGCAGCTTCAATTGCATTACGCGCAGCATGTAAGGATAAATCACTGGTAAATTCATCTTCAGCCACAATGTGACGCTCGCGAATACCGGTGCGCGTAAAAATCCACTCATCAGTGGTGTCTATCATGCTTTCTAAATCAGCATTAGTGAGTATTTTTTTAGGTAGGTAACTACCTGTGCCTGCAATGCGAGAATAAATCATTGGTTTTCCGTATTAATGCTGTTTAAAGCTGGGCTATTGCTAGCTTCAAACTCTAAATTATTTGCAGCGAGGTCTTTCGTCTGCATATGTTCAATTTCTAATTGCTGTGAAATGCGCTTAAGTACACCATTACGCGATTCTTCAACCGCCGTATGAATGGCATTTAAGAACGCGAAACTATCTGCTCCACCGTGACTTTTAACCACAATGCCACGTAAACCTAAAAAGCTTGCACCGTTATAACGACGAGGATCCATGCGCTTTTTAAAAGCTTTTAGCACAGGCATACAAGCTAAACCCATCAACTTGGTAAGCCAGTTACGCTTAAATTCCTGAGATAGAAAACGGCCCATCATCTGCACTAAACCTTCAGAGGTTTTAAGCGCAACGTTGCCCACAAATCCATCACAGACCACAACATCAGTCGTGCCTTTAAAGATATCGTTACCTTCAACGTTACCGTAAAAATTCAAATGGCTGGCTCTAAGCAATTCAGCCGTTTTCTTAACGACTTCATTGCCTTTTATATCTTCAGCACCAATATTTAACAAGCCAACGGTTGGATTTTCTTTATGCTCAACGCAAGAAACTAACATGCTACCCATGACCGCAAACTGTAATAGTTGCTCAGCCGTACAATCTGCATTGGCGCCTAAGTCTAATATATAAGTCTTACCTTTTTGGCTAGGGAATACGCCAGCAATGGCAGGCCTATCAATACCGGGCAGTGTTTTTAGCACAAAGCGCGCTGTGGCCATCAGTGCCCCAGTATTGCCGGCACTTACGCAAGCATTGGCTTCGCCGCTTTTGACCAAATTGATAGCCACGCGCATTGAGGAATCTTTTTTATTTTTGAGGGCGCCTTGTGGCGACTCGTCCATAGTAACCACTTCGCTAGCATGATGAATGCGTAAACGTGGGCTGACGGTTGTTTTATTAGCTTTAAGCTCAGCTTCAATAGCATCACTTAAACCAACTAAAACTATATTAAGCTCACTATCAGCTTCTAGCGCTTTAAGTGCGGCAGGTATTGTGACATGAGGGCCATGATCGCCACCCATTGCGTCAATTGCGACGGTTATATCCATTGATTTTAATCACAAAAATTGAAAATTAACAACTAAGGGCATATGGCATAAGCATTTACTCATGCTTTGTACATGCTTTTAATATGCTTTAAATATTGATACCGTAAAAATATTAACGCCGCACCAATACTGGAGCGGCGTTAAATGATTTCGTAAACTACTGAACAAACATTAAATCTTTAGAGGCTATCTAAAGAATAAAATTATTCGCCTTTAGTTGACATTACTTTACGACCACGATAATAACCGCTTGGGCTAATGTGGTGACGTAGATGCGTTTCGCCTGTTGTAGGCTCAACTGCTAAAGGTGGGTTGACTAAAAAGTCATGTGATCTGTGCATACCACGTTTTGATGGTGATTTTTTGTTTTGCTGAACTGCCATAATAAACTCCAATAAAATGATTAAAACATCATCTCAATTACATACAAACTGACGCATCGCTTAATGCAACCCATCACTAATTTAAGACTACGTTAAATTGCTAGTCG
The DNA here is from genome assembly GCA_947451235.1 of Methylophilaceae bacterium. Lineage (GTDB taxonomy): Bacteria > Pseudomonadota > Gammaproteobacteria > Burkholderiales > Methylophilaceae > Methylotenera. The sequence continues at coordinate 4,517 of CANFZA010000013.1, forward strand.
ATAATTATAATGTAAAGCCAACGGTTTGTCAGCCCTAATTAACGTTTTAAGACTTAATTAAGCCTTTTAACACGGCAAACGGATTAGGTTTCTCGCCACTTTGCGTAATAATCTCACCGCAATCTTCATCATGTATGGGTGCAATCGGCATCGCCATAATGATTTCATCTTCAATTAAAGCCACAACATCCATAGTCGGGCTGGCTTGCTGCATATCTACATCGTCAGCAGTATCAACATCACCAGCCTCTATATCTGTGTCGCTAATATCACCGATTAAATAATTAAACGTTAAAGATAACTTAAGCGGCATTTCATTCAGACAGCGCTGACAAGTAGTCGTTAGGTGAGTGTTAATAGCAAGATCTAAAAGCTGCTGTCCTGCAGCATCTGTTTTACCTTGTAATTGGTAGCTGATAGTCCCAGTCGGAAGGCTATCAGCTTTTGAGTTTTCAGCTGAATGGATTAGTAAATCATTGAGTCTGGCACAGTCTGCAAGCGACAATTCACCTGCAAGGCGCTCATTTTTCTTTGCAAAAGCAACGTTGTCGATAAAAAATGGTTGGTTAGTCATATTTATTGTTCTAAATTTGTAATTAAAATTGAACTATGGGGATTTAGCTCTAGGCATGCCCATGTTACAATTGCGGGGTTTGTGTGAATAATTAAGGCTTGCAGCGTGTTCAAAAAAATTCTAGTAGCTAATCGTGGTGAAATCGCAGTGCGTATTGTACGCGCTTGCTCAGAAATGGGCATTAAGTCTGTTGCGATTTATGCGGATGCTGATCGTCAGGCTTTGCATGTTAAGAAGGCGGATGAAGCTTATAACATTGGTGCTGATCCTGTGGCAGGCTATTTAAATGCACATAATATTGTCAACTTGGCCGTTGCGTCTGGTTGCGATGCTTTGCATCCAGGTTACGGTTTCTTGTCAGAGAATCCTGAATTAGCCGAAATCTGCGAGCGCCGTGGCGTTAAGTTCATTGGCCCTAACGCCAGTGTAATTCGCCAAATGGGCGATAAAATTCAAGCCAGAAATGCCATGACTAATGCAGGCATCCCCTGCACGCCTGGCAGTGATGGCAACTTAGCCAACCTTGATGAAGCTGTTATATTAGCTGCTAAGATTGGCTACCCAGTCATGTTGAAAGCCACCAATGGTGGTGGCGGTCGCGGTATTCGTCGTTGCGATAGCGAAAAAGAACTTTTAAGTAATTATGATCGCGTCATTTCTGAAGCAAGTAAGGCGTTTGGTAAGCCTGAAGTGTTTTTAGAAAAATGTGTAGTTAATCCGCGTCATATTGAAGTACAAATTTTAGGTGATTCTGAAGGCAATGTGATTCACTTATTTGAGCGCGATTGTTCAATTCAACGTCGCAATCAAAAACTGATAGAAATAGCGCCCTCGCCACAACTAAGCCAAGCACAACGCGATTATATTGGCGGTTTAGCAGTAAAAGCCGCTAAAGCAGTGGCTTACGAAAATGCTGGAACAGTAGAATTTTTGTTAGATTCTGACAATACTTTTTACTTTATGGAAATGAACACGCGCTTACAAGTTGAGCATACTGTGACTGAAACCATTACTGGTATCGATATTGTGCAAGAGCAAATCCGCGTGGCTTATGGCTTGCCACTGCAATATGAGCAAAAAGACGTGCAGTTTAGAGGTTACGCAATGGAATTTCGTATTAATGCGGAAGATCCTAAAAATGACTTCCTACCTAGCTTTGGTAAAATTACGCGCTACTATGCGCCTGGCGGACCTGGCGTGCGTATGGATGCTGCGATTTACAGCGGTTATGTGATTCCACCTTATTATGATTCTATGTGCGCGAAGCTTACAGTTTGGGCGCTTGATTGGGATAGCGTGATTGAACGTGGTCGCCGCGCTTTGGATGATATGTTGATTTATGGCGTTAAAACTACGATTCCTTATTATCAAGAAATTTTAAAGCATGAAGATTTTAGAAATGCAGACTTTAATACTAGCTTTGTAGAGTCGCATCCTGAATTGACGAATTATAAGAATGAAATTCCGCCAGAAATGATCGCTGCTGCCATTTCAGCTGCGATTGCAGCACATGAAGGCATTTAGCATTTAGGCAATAAATTAAAAAGTCTTTCAATTAAATCTAATAATATTTAATTGAAAATAGCCAATAAAAACAATTAATTGAACATATAAATTAAAGTAAAGAGTTAAATATGAGCCAAGCACCAAAAGTACACGTCACCGAATTAGTTTTACGCGATGGGCATCAATGTCACATTGCAACGCGTATGCGTACTGAAGATATGCTGCCAATTTGCGCCAAGCTAGATGCCATTGGTTTTTGGTCTTTAGAGGCATGGGGTGGTGCTACTTTTGATGCCTGCGTGCGTTATTTAAAAGAAGATCCTTGGGAGCGCTTAAAAACGTTACGCAAGGCGCTACCAAACACACGCATTCAAATGTTGTTACGTGGCCAAAACTTATTAGGCTACCGTCATTATTCTGACGATGTAGTACGCGCTTTCGTACAAAAATCTGCTGACAATGGCGTAGACGTTTTCCGTATTTTTGATGCGCTTAACGATACGCGTAACTTACAAGTGTCTATTGAGGCCGTTAAAAAAGCCGGCAAACATGCTGAAGGTACTATTAGCTACACGACCAGCCCAGTGCATGATGTAGCGCACTTTGTTGGCATCGCTAAAGAATTAGAAGCCATGGGTTCTGATACCATTGCTATTAAAGACATGGCGGGTTTGCTAACACCACAAGCGACTATTGAACTAGTAAAAGCGTTACGCGCTAATGTTAGTTTGCCGATTCACATGCACACCCATGCAACTAGTGGCTTGGCAAGCATGAATCTACTCCGCGCGCTTGAAAACGGTGCTTTGATGATAGACACTTGTAGTGCGGCATTTTCAGAAGGTGCTAGCCATCCAACCACAGAAAGCATGATAGCGGCATTGCAAGGCACTGAATTTGATACCGGTTTAGATATTGCCGCCGTGCAAGAAGTTACCGCTTATTTCCGTGACGTGCGTAAAAAATATTGGCAGTTTGAAAGTGAGTTTTCTGGTGTTGATACGCGCGTGCTTATCAACCAAGTACCAGGTGGCATGATTTCAAACCTAAGCAATCAGCTTAAAGAGCAAGGTGCGCTGCACCGCATGGATGAAGTGCTGGCTGAAATTCCTTTAGTACGTGAAGATCTAGGCTACATTCCTTTAGTCACACCGACATCACAAATCGTCGGCACGCAAGCGGTGTTGAATGTGATGACAGGTCAGCGCTATAAATCAATCACCAATGAAGTGAAAAACTACTTCCTAGGTCAATATGGCAAATCACCAAGCGCAGTGAATGCAGAGGTTAAGAAGCTAGCGATTGGTGATGCAGTAGCGATTACTTGCCGCCCAGCTGATTTATTAGAAGCTGAAATGGCCAGACTCACTAGTGATTCTGAGCGCTTTGCACAATCTGAAGAAGACGTACTGACATTTGCGATGTTTCCAGATATTGGTAAAACATACTTACAAGAACGTAACGCTGGTTCATTAGTGCCAGAGGCGTTATTAGATAAAGCTGCAGTCAATGCTTCGTCATCACGCTTTGCCCCAAGCGAGTTTAAAGTGACTCTACATGGCGAAACTTTCCACATTAATTTAACTGGTAGCGGCCATGCGGGTGAAGAAAAACGTCCGTTCTATGTGTCTATCGACGGTATTGCTGAAGAAGTCATTGTAGAAACGTTGAGTGAAATCGAAGTTTCTGGCAATGGCAGCAGTAGCGGTCAAAAGAAATCAGTCAGTAGCAAAGGTGGTGCTGGTCGCCCTCGCCCATCACACGCTGGCCATGTCACGACTTCTATGCCGGGGACAGTGGTTGCGGTAAAAGTAAATGTTGGCGATAAAGTCAAAGCTGGCGATGGCGTATTAGTGATTGAAGCCATGAAAATGGAGAACGAAATTCAAGCAGCCGCTTCAGGTATTGTAGTTGCCGTGCATGTAATTAAAGGCGATACGGTTACACCTGATGAATCTCTTCTTGAAATTCAGCCTGAATAATCGATTAGCGATTTAAACAATAAGCCGACAGCACTTGTTTGTCGGCTTTTTTTATTCACATACCTTAACAAAAAATATGTATTCAAATCTAATTCTTGCTTCATCCTCTATTTATCGACGCGAACTATTAACGCGCCTGCAACTGCCGTTTACCTGCATTTCGCCAGAGGTAGATGAAAGTCCGCTAGAAAATGAATTGCCACAAGAAACAGCATTAAGACTCGCGCAAGTTAAAGCTAAAAAAGTAGCTTTGAGCAACCCTAATGCACTGATTATTGGTTGCGATCAAGTGGCAACGCTGGATAACATTCAACTAGGTAAACCGTTAACGCACGATAATGCGACTAAGCAATTACGTTTAATGCGTGGTCGAGAAGTGATTTTTCATAGCGCCTTATGTTTGTACAATCCAGCGACACAAAACATGCAAGCCGAGGTTGTGCCTTACGTTGTTAAGTTTAGAAATTTAAGTGATGCGCAAATTGAAAGTTACCTAATAAAAGAACAGCCATATGAATGTGCCGGTAGCGCAAAATCAGAAGGTTTAGGCATCGCCATTATCGAGAAAATGACTGGGGAAGATCCTAATGCGCTCATTGGTTTACCACTTATCAAGCTGGTCAGCATGTTACAAATTGAGGGCGTCAACGTAATATAAAAGTGCTCGTTAGTTTGATAATCCGAAAGGCCAACTCGGCAATTCAAAATATCAGTTTATGGAGAATTAAATGTTCAAACGTCATGTACTCTTAGTAGCAGTCTTGCTTACTCTGCCACTTACAGAATTTTCTACGATAGCGATGGCCTTGGAAGCTACCATAAATAAAGAAATCACCAGCACACTACAAGATCAACAAAGTGTTTCCGTGACTATTTATAACAATAATTTAGCGCTAGTAAAAGATCAGCGTAAAGTTCAGCTCACTTCAGGCCTGCAAAAACTAGCGATACGCGATGTAAGCGGACAAATCCGCCCAGAAACAGCGATGTTTCGTAGTATTAATAGTCCGGGTAGTTTTACTACCTTAGAGCAAAATTTTGATTTTGATTTACTCACGCCAGAAAAACTATTAGAAAAATACGTAGGCAAAAGCGTCACTATTATTAAAACCAACCCAGTGACAGGCGAAGAAAAAACTGAGTCCGCAACTGTGCTATCAGCGAATAACGGTGTGGTGCTTAAAATTGGCAACCGTATAGAAACTGGCTTGCTGAATAATTTAGGACGCATTGTTTACAACGACATTCCGGCTAATTTACGTGACCGCCCAACATTAGTCACGCAAATCAACAGTAAAATTGCGGCGGAACAAATCGTTGAACTTAGCTATCTCACTGGCGGCCTAGCTTGGAAAGCCGATTATGTAGCGGAATTAAGCCCCAAAGAAGATAGCGTAGATTTGTCTGCTTGGGTAACACTGACGAATACTAGTGGCGCTAGTTACAACAATGCAAAACTGCAATTAGTCGCGGGTGACATCAACCAAGTGCAAGAAAATATTCCGCGTGTCATGATGATGCGTAATAAAGCTGAAATAATGGCAGATTCTGCCGCTACACCGATGGCTGAAGAGTCCTTACTGGAATATCATTTATATTCCTTAGATCGACAAACGACTATTGCGGAAAATCAAACCAAACAAGTAGCACTACTTTCGGCCACGGCTGTTCCTGCGCGTAAGGAATTAGTGCTGCGTGGTGCTGATTATTATTATCAAAGTAGCTATGGCAACCTAGGCCAAAAATTAAAAATGGCTGTGTTTATTGAGTTTGATAATAAAGAAATGTCTAATTTAGGCTTGCCTCTACCTAAAGGCATTATGCGTGTATATAAAAAAGATAGCGCCGGCAATGCACAATTTGTGGGTGAAGATACAATAGATCACACAGCTAAAAATGAAATTGTAAGGCTTAAACTAGGTGAATCTTTTGATGTAACTGCGGATAAAAAGCAAACTGATTTTAAAGTGCTAGCTAAGCCAGCTAAAGGCAATAATGCCTTTGAAAGCGCCTATGAAATCACCTTAAAAAATGCCAAGAAAGAAAAAATGACTGTGACTGTTCAAGAGCCGATTAGCGGCGAATGGCAAATTATAACGGAAAGCTATCCACATAAAAAAGTGAACAGTCATTTAGCTGTTTGGAAAATTGAAATACCGGCTGAAGGTTCAACGACTTTAAGCTATAGCGCAATTGTTAAATATTAAGCGTTAATTAAAAAGTTAGGATGCTTGTGAAATTTGGAACGCTATATTTAATCCCCGTCACTTTGGGTGACGATAACATTAGTCAGGTGCTACCAGCGGATGTGCTTAGCATGGCACAGAAACTAGAAACCTTTGTGGTTGAAAGTGAAAAATCGGCACGACATTTTTTAAGCACTATTAAAACCATTAAGCCAGTACGCGAGTTAACGCTAAATTTGCTGAATGAACATACTGAAGATAAAGACGTAGCCGCCTTATTAGCACCATTATTGGCAGGTCAAGATGTAGGCCTAATGAGCGATGCAGGTTGCCCAGGCATTGCTGATCCTGGTGCAAAATTAGTTGAGCTTGCACATCAAAAAGGCATTCGCGTGGTGCCATTTGTTGGGCCCAGCTCTATTGTATTGAGCTTAATGGCGTCTGGTTTGAATGGTCAGCAATTTGCCTTTTTAGGGTATTTGCCTATAGACAAAGCCTTGCGGAATCAAAAGCTTAAAGAAATTGAAAAGCGCTCTTTAAGTCACAAAGAAACACAGTTATTTATCGAAACGCCTTACCGTAATCAACATATGTTAGAAGCCATTTTAAGTGTCTGTCAGCCAAATACTAGGCTGTGTGTGGCTTGTGATATAAGCTTAGTTACTGAAATGATCAGCACTAAAACAGTGGCTAATTGGAAGAAAAATCCGCTGCCAGACTTACATAAACGGCCAACGGTATTTTTGTTGCTGGCTTAATCTGAACAACTAAGTGTTCGCGCCTAAATTGAGCAACATTACTTTTTTGACCGGTGCATAACTAAGCCTATGTATGGCTGAAATGCCATGCAAACTTAGCATTTCTATATGGAAAGCAGTCGGATAACCTTTATGCTTGGCAAATCCATAGTTGGGATATTGTAGATCTAAGGCATATAGCTCGGTATCACGTGCCACTTTTGCCAAAATTGATGCGGCAGAGATAGCCTGCACTTTGCTATCACCCTGCACGATAGCCTCACACGGCAAATCTATTTTTGGGCATTTATTGCCGTCTACCTGTACAAAAATCTCACCAAAAGCTGGCGAAACATTAAATTGCTGTTGCAGTGATTCAACCGCGCGTTTCATGGCCAGTAAACTGGCTTGTAGAATATTAATGCTATCAATTTCTGCCACGCTACTACTAGCAATTGCCCAAGCTAATGCATGTTGCTTGATTTCAATACTCAATAAATCACGTTTTTTTTCAGATAATTTTTTGGAGTCAGCCAAGCCTAAGATTGGCCGTTCTGGATTTAATATAACTGCCGCAGCATAAACCGCTCCAGCTAATGGCCCACGCCCCGCTTCATCTACGCCACAAATTAAGGTTAAGGCCATTTATTTACATGCAATATTTAAAAATTATTGCAAATGAGAGAGAATTGCCGCAGCCGCTTTTTCAGCTGTATTTTGGCGCAAACTATGGTGGATTTTGGTAAATTCAGCCTTAATTTCAGCCAAATAATCAGTATCAGAGACCAGCTTTAAAGCCGCATGTGCCAATTTCTCAGGTGTAGCCTCGTCCTGTAGTAATTCTGGAACTACAAATTTACTAGCCAAAATGTTAGGCAAACCCACATAAGGCTGCAAGCGCATACGCTTAAGTATTTTCCAACTTAAATTAGACATGCGATAAGTAATCACCATAGGCTTTTTGAGTAAAGCTGCCTCAAGCGTTGCTGTGCCAGAAGCCACAACAATCACATCAGCAGCTTCCATCGCCTCGTGTGCATGGCCAAATAATATTTGCATAGGTAAACTTACTTCTTCATGAAACATGGCTAACTCAAAAATTTGACGCGTTTCACGGGTAATTAAAGGCACCAAAAAAACTGCATTAGGCTGTTCTGCGTAAATTAATCTCGCTGTTTTTACAAACAACTCCGCGTGTTGCTGCACTTCACTTTGGCGGCTACCTGGCAACATGGCAACGACCAAGGCACTAGGTTTTAATTTAAGCGCTAAGCGAGCAGCTGTGACATCTGGTTCCATAGGCAATATATCTGCCAGCGGATGGCCAACATAAGTCACTGGAATGCCCGCCTTTTTATACAAAGCTGGCTCAAATGGAAACAAGGCCAAAATATGTGTCACCGCTTGTTTGATTTTCTTCAGTCTATTCTTACGCCAAGCCCAAATAGAGGGACTGACGTAATGAATAGTTTTAATGCCTTTGTTTTTAAGTTTTTTTTCTAACCAAAAATTAAAATCTGGGGCATCGATACCAATAAATAAATCTAGTCGATTATTTAGAAAATGTTTGAGTAATTGGCGGCGCAACCTAAGCAAACCAAATAAATGTTTGAGCACTTCAATGTAACCGCGCACAGACAAGCGCTCAATCGGAAATAGCGATTGCGCACCTTCGCTCATCATTTTAGGACCTGCAATACCAACAAACTCGATATCAGGTCGCTTTAGCTTTAATGCTTGAATAAGATGACTGCCTAGCAAATCACCAGAGGCTTCACCCGCCACGATACCAATTCTGACCATACTGATAACTTAGCGAACAATGCCGCGAGTTGATTTATTCAAGAACTCTGTCAACAACCCGATTTCAGGCGTAATTTTTTGCATGGCAATAAGCTCAGCCTTAGATTCTTCTAAAGACAGCCCCTTACGATATAAGGCTTTATAGGCACGTTTAATTTGCAAAATACTTTCTGCACTAAAACCCCTGCGCTTTAAACCTTCGGCATTGATGCCGTGTGGTTTTGCATCGTAGCCAGCGGCAGTCACATAAGGCGGAATATCTTTAAATACCACAGAACCTACGGCGGTAATAACATGAGAACCAATTTTACAAAATTGATGTACAAGGGTAAAGCCACCTAAAATAGCATAATCATCAATGTCGACATGACCGGCTAACGAGGTGTTATTTGCAAGAATAGTATGGCTACCAATTTCGCAGTCGTGCGCGATGTGGACATAAGCCATAATCCAGTTATCGCTACCAATTTTAGTGGTATTTTTGTCTTGAACAGTGCCGCGATTAAAGGTGCAAAACTCACGAATCGTGTTGTTATCACCGATTTCCAATAGGGTCGGCTCGCCTTTGTATTTTTTATCTTGCGGCGCTTCACCTAGTGAAGAATACTGGAAAATATGATTGTTTTTTCCGATGATTGTAGGCCCGTTAATAATCACGTGGCCAGCAATGCGCGTGCCAACACCAATTTTAACATTTGCACCAATAACAGAATACGGTCCTACTTCTACACTTGAATCAAGCTCTGCAGAGGCATCAATAATAGCCGTTGCGTGGATTTTTGCTGCTAGCATTGCTTACTTCTCTTTTTTATCAATAGCTTTTAATATGCACATCATTTGCGCCTCTGCGACAATGGCACCATCAACGCGAGCCACGCCTGAATATTTCCAAATACCTTTTAAAATACGGTCGATTTTAACGTTTAGCACAATTTGATCACCCGGCGAAACTGGTTTTTTAAAACGAGCATTATCAATGCCAGCAAAATAGTAAACAGAATCATCGCTCGGTTTAACATTCATTGTTTTAAAAGACAAAATAGCCGCAGCTTGCGCCATTGCTTCAACAATTAACACGCCAGGCATGACTGGGTGATATGGGAAGTGGCCAGGGAAAAACGGTTCATTAATCGTCACATTTTTAATAGCGGTAATCTCTTTGCCTAACTCCATAGACACAACACGGTCTACCAGCACAAAGGGGTAGCGATGTGGTAAATGCTCCAATATTTCATGGATATCCATACTTGTTGAGGTGATTTCGTTAGTCATTTTTATCTCAGCTTACTTTTTTTAGTTAAGTACTTGTTTGTTTTAGTACCTGTTTATTTGAGTACCTGTTGAATCTATTGCCGCTAAATGAATGTTTATGTAGATAATCATTCATAAATCTCTAAGAGTTAGATTTTAACAGAGCCAGCTCTTTTTCAAGGTTTTTAATTTTATCTGACAGGCTATCTAAGTTGCGAATTTTAGCTGCAGTATTGAGCCAAACTTTATGTGTTTGAAATGGCATGAGCGCAGTGTATGTGTCAGCCTTGGTTAAAGACCGTGTAATCATAGTCCCTGGTGAAATTGTGACATGATCCGCAATTTCTAAGTGCCCTAGAATCATGGCGGCCCCGCCAATTTTACAATGCTTACCAATTTTAGCGCTGCCAGCAATGCCTGTAGCACCAGCAATTACAGTATGCGCGCCAATAACGCAGTTATGCCCAATTTGAATCAAATTATCTAGCTTAACGCCCTCTTCGATTATCGTGTCATCTAATGCTCCACGATCAATCGTCGTATTCGCACCAATATCAACATTGGCATGAATTACAACGCGTCCAACCTGCGGTATTTTAAGCCAAACGCCCGCCTCTTCTGCATAGCCAAAACCATCGGAACCTATGACCGCCCCAGAAAACAGATGGCAATTCGCGCCTATCTCACAATGATGCTTAATCACAACATGTGGCTCTAGGCGGGTGTTGTCTGCTATCGTGACATTATTTTCGATGACACAACCGGCACCAATAATGACATTTTCACCAAGCATTACGTTTTCGCCAATAAAAACCAGAGGTGCAATGCTACATGATGGAGGTATGGTTGCTGAAGCATCCACAACTGCGCTTGGCGCAATGCCGAGTTTAACCGATGCAAGGGGATTCAGAAATGCTGAAACCTTAGCGAAATAAGCATAAGGGTTGTCTACAATAATTCTAGGCAGTGTTGTTAAATCTGCATCGCGCTCCCGCAATACAAAAGCACTTGCTTCGCATGAAACAAGTGCTTTTTGATATTTGGCATCATTAATAAAGCAAATGTCACCAGACTTTGCATTAGTTAAAGATGCAACGCGAGAGATTGAGACCGAACCATCCCCTAATACATAGCCACCCAAGGTTTCTGCAATTGCACTAAGTGAGTATTGCTTACTCATTAGCTTACCCTTAAATTGTGGCTGAATTTAAAATAACGGTTTAGCTTAAATTATTTTTTGCCTAATAACTTTAATACTTTATCAGTAATATCAATCTTATCAGCCGCATAAGCCACGCCACTGTACATCACTAGATCATAACTTTCAGCTTTAGCAACTGATTGCACGGCTTTGTTAATGCGATCTTGTAGGCTACCAAGTTCTTCATTTTTACGTAGATTGATATCTTCACGTAATTCACGTTGTTTACGTTGAAATTCAACTTTGATATTTTGTATATCACGCTCTTTGTTACGACGTTCAGCTTCAGTAATTGTCAGGCCATCTTTATCAAGCACACCTTCTAACTCTTTAATTTGCTTAGCCATACGGTCTAATTCTTGCGAACGTGGACTAAACTCGCGCTCTAACTTTTTACCGCTTTCAGCAGTTTGAGGAGCTTCTTGTAGGATTTTATCTACTTGAACATAGCCGACTTTTAACTCAGCAGACTGTGCGCTTAACGCAACCGTCATTAAACTTGCTAGCACCAAATTTTTTAATATATTACTCAATTAATATCTCCCTAAAACACTACTTTTCAATTACGTTATTATGCCACAAGTGCATCAGCCTAGCTGTTGGGAACTCAGTATGTTGCAATTAAACCCATTAACAATAGACTGAGCCACTCCCAACTTTAGAACTGTGAGCCGAGCTGGAACTGTATGGTTTCAGTATTATCCGTAGCCTTGCTATTTAAAGCTTTAGCATAAACAAGTTTTAGAGGACCAAATGGTGAAGACCAACTAATACCAGCACCTGTTGAATAACGTAGTTCACTCAGACTATATGATGTATTAGAGCTAAAGACATTACCCGCATCCACAAACGCACTTAGTCTAAATTGTCTAGAATCTTTTAGCCCCGGGATAGGCACGAACAATTCAGCATTAGCTAACAGGCGCTTAGTGCCCCCAACAGCATAATCTAAACTACCAGCTACAGGATCACTTCTTGGCCCTAAAGATCCATTAGCATAACCTCGAACAGAGTTTACGCCACCCATGAAAAAGTTTTTAAAGAATGGATATTCTTTATTACCGTAAGATTCTGCGTAACCAATTTCACCATTAAGCATTAAGGTGACATCTTTCATGACTGGCTTAAACCACGCATGTTTATAATCTATTTTATAGTATTGCAAATCTAATACAGGCAGAGAAACTTCACCGCTTAATTTTTGCAATACACCAGCATTCGTATATAAAATGCTGTCACGCGAATCATGTACCCAGCCCGCAGTAGCGACCACAGAATTACTACTACAACCTGTAGTATTCACACAGAACTTTTGGTATTGAATAGGACTTAGAGTTGTTAAGCTTACTTGCGTAATATCAACAGCCGTACCAAAGTTAAATCCGTCACGCTCGTTTAATGGAATACCAAACCTTACACCAGCACCGTAAGAGGATGTGCTGTAGTTCGCTATGCTTAAAGAGCTGGTATTTACGTCACGGCGATAGATATCAAAACCACGGCTAACACCATCTGGCGTGAAGTATGGGTCTGTATAAGAAAGTGAGTAAGTAGTATTAACTTTACCTGTATTCACTTGCGCACTGACACGATTACCCGTACCCAAGAAGTTGTTTTGGTTAACTGTTATACCAAACACAACGCCCTCGCTACTAGATAAACCGGCACCAAACTGCACGCTACCGGTAGATTGCTCGACCACACTAATATTTAAATCCACTTGGTCAGCCGTGCCTGGAACCGCTGGTGTTTCAACACTAACATCGGAGAAGTACTGGGTGCGCACTAAACGCTCTTTTGAGCGATTGATTTTATTTGAAGCGTACCAAGATGATTCTAGTTGGCGCACCTCACGGCGCACTACTTCATCGCGTGTTCGTGTATTGCCAACAATATTAACGCGTCTAACATAAACACGTTTTCCGGGATCAATAAAGAACGTAAATGCAGCTGTGTGCAATTCTTTATTTACATCTGGCACTGGGTTTACATTTGAAAAGGCATAGCCTTCATTACTTAATCTATCGCTAATCGCTTTGCTTGATTGTGTGATTTTTTCACGGCTAAAAGTGTCGCCAGCTTTTACTTCAATCAATTTTTGCAACTCAGCATCAGCGACAATCGTTTCGCCTGCTAATTTAACCTCAGAAATCGTGTATTTTTCACCTTCAGTCATATTGACCGTGATGTAGATATCTTTTTTATCCGGGGTAATTGAAACTTGTGTTGAGTCGATATTGAACTCTAGATAACCTTGGTTCATATAAAAAGAACGCAACGTTTCTAAATCTGCGTTGAGTTTTTGTTTTGAATATTGATCGTCTTTATTCCACCAACTCATCCAATTTGGCGTAGTTAGTAAAAACTGTGCGCGCAAATCATCCATGGTATAAGCTTGATTACCCACGATATTGATGCTACGAATTTTAGAAACAGCGCCCTCTTCAATATCAAAGCGCACTGCAACACGATTACGCTCTAGTGGAGAAACGACTGCTTTAACCGTAGCACCATATTTACCTTGTGATAAATATTGGCGTTTAACTTCTTGTTCCGCGCGATCTAATTGTGATTTATCAAAAATCTGACCTTCAGCAATACCAATTTGCTTAAGACCTTCTTTCATTTTATCAGTAGGAAATGACTTATTGCCACTAAATTCAATTTGCGCAATGGATGAACGCTCTTGCACTGTAACCACCAGCACATCACCTTCTGCCTCAACACGTACATCTTTAAAAAATCCTGAGCCATATAAAGACTTAATCGCTTGCGCGGCTAACTCATCGTTCATCGTCTCGCCCACTTTAACGGGCAAATAACTAAAAACGGTACCAGCTTCTGTACGCTGAATGCCTTCTACACGGATGTCTTTTACAACAAAGGGATCAAGCGCTAAAACTGAGCTTGCATATAAACTAGAGACCAATATAAGCATAGTTTTAAGTTTAAGATTCTTAAACGTAAGGTCTGTGGTTTTTGATTTTTTTAAGTTATGAATTGCCATTCAATCAGCCTGTTATCAATCGGTTAATATCATTATATAGCGCTAAAATCATCATAAAGCCCAAAATGGTGAAACCAATTTTTTGCCCAATGATCATTACCGCCTCTGACACCGGTTTACCTGTGAAAATTTCTACCACATAATACATGAAATGGCCGCCATCTAACACTGGTAAAGGTAAGAGATTGAGCACACCAATGCTAATACTTATCAAAGCCAAAAATCCAATAAACGCTTTAATGCCCATACTAGCGCTTTGACCTGCATAACTAGCTATAGTGACGGGCCCGCTCATGCCTTTCCATGACAACTGACCGGTGATCATATTGCCTAGCATTTTTAAGCTAAAAATTGAAGTTTCCCAAGTTTTCTGAGTGGCTTTAATCAGCGATTCTGATGCAGAATATTGGCTAGTGACTAGAAATTTATCAAGCTCACTTTGTTCAATTTTGAAGGCCGCGCCTATACGCCCTATTGTTTTATCATTTTCGATAATAGGCTCTGGCCTTACCGTAAGCGTAACTTCTTGATCAGCGCGCTTAACCACAAGCACCAAGGGCAGATTCGCATGTGACCTAACTTCTTGAACAAACGCTTCCCAGTTTTTTACTTGATTGCCATTCATCGCCATCACCAAATCATTAGTGGCCAAGCCAGCCAAATCTGCGGGGCTATTTTTAAGGACATCACCAACACGAGCAGGCATTTCTGGCTGAAAAATGGTTAAACCTAATGAGCTTAATATATCGGAACTAGCATCATCAAGATTAAGGCTAGTAGTATCTAGTTGATGCACGTGAATCTCTTGCTTGTCGTTAATGGCTTGAATTTCTACGCTTTTATTTTTTAACGATTCGTTCAACAAAAGCCAGCGCACCTCTTGCCATGTTGCCACATCCTTACCGTTAATTTTTTGTATAGTTTCACCAAGCGTAATGCTAGCAACAGCCGCTGGAGTGCGCTCAATGACTTTACCAACAATAGGTTTCATACCAACAACACCCATCATCAATAAGCACCAATATAACAAGATAGCGAGCAACAAATTAGCGGCCGGCCCAGCTAACACAATCGCAATACGCTTAGCCACTGACTGCCGATTAAAAGCTCGCGCTAAGTCGGCCTCGGAATATATTGCGCTAGAAGATTCAGAGCCTGAGCCTAACTCGCGCTCATCTAACATTTTGACAAAACCACCCAGTGGAATTGCCGCTAGAATAAATTCAGTTTGATCCAGTCCGATTTTTTTACTTAGCAGCGGCTTACCGAAGCCAATTGAGAACTTTAAAACTTTTACGCCACACCATTTAGCGACTTGAAAGTGGCCAAATTCATGCACAGTAACGAGCAAGCCTAGCGTGAAGATAAAAGCTAGCGCGGTTAACATAAAACTTTCATCTGCGCTAAAGCAGCTTGCCTTGCTTGCGTATCTACCGCGACTAACTGTTCTATAGACTCAACGACTTCGACATTAGCAGCGGAGAGTACAGCTTCAATAATTTGCGGAATATCCATGAAGCCAATTTTTTCGGCTAAAAATGCCTCGACAGCTACTTCATTGGCTGCGTTTAAAATGGCTGGTGCCGTGCCGCCCATATTTAAGGCGTCATAAGCAATGCGTAAACACGGAAAACGCACTAGATCTGGCGCGCAGAAATCTAATCTGGCCGTCGTTAAAAAATCTAGGCTACTGACACCACTGCTTAATCGCTCAGGATAACCAAGCCCATAAGCAATTGGCGTGCGCATATCTGGGTTGCCAAGCTGAGCAAGTACGCTACCATCAATATATTCAACCATAGAATGAATCACGCTTTGCGGATGCACCACCACATCAATTTGCGAAGGCAGTGCGTTAAAAAGCCAATGCGCTTCGATGACCTCTAAGCCTTTATTCATTAGCGTGGCTGAATCAACAGTGATTTTTGGCCCCATTACCCAATTAGGATGATTTAAAGCTTGCGCGCGTGTCACTGCTTTTAATTCTTCTAAGCTAGCATTTCGAAATGGTCCACCAGAGGCAGTTAACAACACGCGCTTAACGCCCAAGCTGGTTAAACTTGCTTCTGAAACATGATTGCTACGCTGTTGCGGCATTACTTGAAATATGGCGTTATGTTCACTATCAATAGGCAATAGCATTGCGCCACCATCTAGCACCGCTTGCATGAATAAACTACCCGCCATCACCAAGGTTTCTTTATTGGCTAACAACACCCGCTTGCCAGCTTGCGCCGCTGCCATGGCCGGATGCAAGCCTGCTGCGCCCACGATGGCAGCCATTACCACGGTTACATCTTCATGGGCAGCGACATAATTAAGCGAAGCTTCACCATGCAAAACAACCGTGTGAGAGCCTACAGCTTTAAGTTGCGCGCTCAATTCTTTAGCCGCAGCTTCTTGCAACATAACAGCATATTGCGGTGCATGTTGCTGACATAACTTAAATAAGCTTTTAACGTTACTACTGGCGGTTAAAGCAAACACACTGAAGCGATGTGGATGTTGCGAAATTACATCTAGGGTTTGTAATCCGATAGTGCCAGTGGCACCGAGTATAGTAACTTGTTGTACTGTTGGCTGATTCACATTATTACCCATGCAATGTAGCGTTAGGTAAAACAAAATTCATGAATGTTGGTATGTAAAAATACAACATAGTGAGCGCTAAAGTAGGGATTAAGCCATCGATTCTATCTAAAACGCCGCCGTGGCCTGGTAGCAATTGGCTACTATCTTTCACTGCAGCCTGACGTTTTAATAGTGATTCAAATAAGTCACCCATAATACTGAGCACCACAATTAGCCATAAACCAACAATCAACCAAACACTTAAATGGAAGTAATAGCAAAGCACCAAGCCATAAATAGTTACGCCAACAAAAGCACCTGCGACACCTTCCCAAGTTTTTCCTGGGCTAATTTCAGGTGCTAATTTATTGCGACCAAAACGTTTACCGGCAAAATAGGCTGCGCTATCCGCTAACCAAACGGTTGCTAGTACTGCAAGTAATACCCATGGGCTAACGCCGTGTAGTCCAACTAATGCTAACCAAGTTGCCAGTAATAGTAGCAATCCTAGCGCAGTCATCAATAGCTTGTTATTGATTTGTCTTCTTTTAACTAGCAAGAATGGCGCTACCAATATCCAAAATACGGCCGCTAACGCCAGCAAACCAAACAGTAATTCAAACATTAGTACGTCATATTCTGGCGTTAACTGCATGTTTGCCGTAATAATAAAAGCCAGACCTATAGTTAAAGCAAGCGATACATTTAAAAGCATTTGCGTTTTATTAAGTTTAATTAAATTTGACCATTCCCAAACGGCAACCAATGTGAGCGCTAAAGTGCTCAAGGCCCAAACCATAGGAGAGGCCAAAAACAAAAGGGCTAAAAAGCCAATGACAAGAACAACAGCGGTGATAATTCTAGTTTTTAGCATAAGTTTAATTTAATGTTTTGATTCAAAGTTATTAGTATAAAAGCAAAAAATATTTAATAGAGATCTAAACTGATTTTACTTATTAGCATCTGTTTTAGCATCGGTTGACTGTTCGCTTAATTGCTCACTGGTACGGCCAAATCTACGTTCACGCTTTTGATACGAACTAACAGCAAGATTAAAAGCTTCTTGGTTAAAATCTGGCCACAAGGTATCGGTAAAATAAAGCTCAGTATAAGCAAGTTGCCATAAAAGAAAATTACTAATGCGTTTTTCGCCACCTGTACGGATGAATAAGTCTGGCTCTGGCGCGTAACTCATCGCAAGATATGGCGTTAGATGGTCTTCGTTATACAAACCAGCAAGATGCGGAGCCGCCAATTGCATTTTATTAACGGCCTGCAATATATCCCAGCGACCACCATAATTGGCTGCTATAGATAAAACCAAGCCAGTATTTTTCGAGGTCAGTAGCTCAGAGGCTTCAATTTGGGCAATCAATTCTGCATCAAAGCGGCTGCGGTCACCGATCATAATTAATTTGATGTTGTTTTGATGCAGTTTTGCGACTTCACGCTTAAGCGCCTGCATGAACAAACTCATTAAGAATGACACTTCATCTGCTGGGCGACGCCAGTTTTCACTACTAAAAGCGAATAAAGTTAAATACTCTACTTTTAGATTAACGCAGTATTTAACTAGATCACGCACTGTTTCTACGCCACGTTTATGCCCAGCAATTCTAGGTAAAAAACGTTTGCGCGCCCAGCGACCATTGCCATCCATAATGACAGCAATGTGCTTGGGAACTTCAAGAGAGGTAGGAATAGCTTGGGTAGCGCTAGTAAAAAAAGCCACATGCGCTCCAGTCAGATAGGGTTAAATTGTTAAAGTGTAAAGATGTTTGCAATTGAAGCTTGGCAATTAAACCGCCATTAATTCCACTTCTTTAACTTGCAACATTTTATCCACTTCAATCACTGCTTTGTCTGTTGCCTTTTGAATATCATCTTGGGCACGACGTTCATCATCTTCTGAAACTTCTTTTTCTTTCAGCATTTTCTTCAATGTATCATTCGCATCGCGACGTGCATTACGGATTGAAACTTTAGCGCCTTCAGCCTCGCCACGAACGATTTTCGTCATATCACGACGACGCTCTTCCGTTAACATTGGCATAGGCACGCGAATTAAATCGCCGTTAGTGGCAGGGTTTAAGCCTAAATCGCAATCACGAATCGCTTTTTCGACTTTACCTATCATGGTTTTCTCAAAAGGCTGCACGTTAATGGTACGCGCATCACCTAAGTTGACGTTAGCCACTTGGTTAACCGCCACCATAGAACCGTAATATTCAACCATCACATGGTCAAGCAAACCTACGTGCGCACGGCCTGTACGTACTTTTGCCAAATCATTTTTTAATGACTCTAAGGCTTTTTGCATTTTTTGTTCTGCGTTTTTTTTCACTTCATCTATCATTTAATTCTCCAACTGATCTTTTTTTGTAAATTTTTTTAGGCTTTATAGACAATACCAACCATTTGGCGGCCTTCTGAGTAAGCGCTAAGGTTTAAAGCGATGGCGTAACCAGTTATGGCGTAACCATCGTCCCTTCATCTCCGCCCATCACCACTTTTTTCAATGCGCCTTGTTTAAATATGCTAAACACAGCAATAGGCAACTTTTGATCACGGCATAAAGTGAGCGCAGTTGCGTCCATTACTTTAAGATTCTTAATGATAGCCTCATCAAAACTAATAGTTTTGTAGCGCATCGCTTCTGGATTAGTTTTAGGATCATCGGTATAAACGCCATCTACTTTGGTCGCTTTAATCACGATTTCAGCGTTAATTTCCATACCACGCAAGGCCGCAGCAGTATCTGTGGTAAAAAATGGATTACCTGTACCAGCACCAAAAATCACCACTCTACCTTCTTCTAAATAGCGAATAGCTTTACCGCGAATGTAAGGCTCAGCCACTTGTTCAATGTTCAAAGCACTTTGCACGCGGGCATTAAGGCCAACATTTTTCATTGCGTCTTGTAGCGCCATTGCGTTCATCACTGTGGCTAGCATGCCCATGTAATCTGCGGTTGCTCTGTCCATGCCCTCAGCGGCTGGTGCCACGCCACGAAATATATTGCCGCCACCGATAACAACGGCTACTTGCACACCTAAATCAACCACTTCTTTGATTTCGTTAACGATGCGAGTAATGGTAGCGCGGTTGATACCATAGGCATCATCACCCATTAATGCCTCGCCAGAAAGTTTAAGTAAGATGCGCTTATAAGCTGGTACCGACACAAGAATTCCTCTTTTTAAAGTTTGCTTATTTAAGCATAAAAACACGGTTTTAGGCATAAAAAAAGTGTCACAATTATCAAATCTATACTAAAAAAACCTAAAAAAAATGGACTAAGCATTACGCTTAGTCCATTTCCAATCTTACCAAGTCATTGAATCTAGTACATTATGTGTACTAGATAGATGTTTTTGGTGTAATTAAATTGCCGCAGCTGCAGCTGCAACTTCAGCAACATAATCAACAACTGCTTTTTCAATGCCTTCGCCCACTGTAAACATCGTGAATGAAGCGACTGAAGCGCCTTTAGATTTAAGCAATTGCTCAATCGTTAGCTTGTCATCTTTAACAAATGTTTGGCTTAACAATGTTACTTCTTTTAAGAATTTTGCTACAGTTCCGTCAGCAATTTTTTCTAGCATTGCTTCTGGTTTGCCAGCTTCTTTTGCTTTTTCAATGGCAACGCGACGTTCTGTTTCAATCAAACTAGCTTCGATACCAGAAGCGTCTAATGATTTTGGTTTCGCTGCAGCGATATGCATCGCGATATCTTTTGCTAAGGCTTCATCACCACCAACTAAATCAACTAATACGCCAATTTTGCTACCGTGAATGTAGCTAGTAAGTTTACCTTGCACTGTTGGGCAAACAAAGCGACGTGGTGTAACATTTTCGCCAATTTTACCCACTAATTGCGCGCGAGTTTCTTCAACTGTAGAGCTACCCATAGCCAATGCGCCAGCAGCAGCAATGTCAGCAGGGTTGTTAGCAGCAACAATAGAAGCCAATTCGTTAACAAACTTCAAAAAGTCTTCGTTTTTAGCACAGAAGTCAGTTTCAGAGTTTACTTCTATCATCGCGCCAGATTTACCATCAGCACTGATATAAACGCCAACCGTACCTTCAGCAGCAACGCGACCAGCCGCTTTGCTTGCTTTGTTACCAAAACGTACACGGATAATTTCTTCTGCACGCACTGAATCGCCTTCAGCTTCTGTTAACGCTTTTTTACAATCCATCATAGGCGCATCAGTGCGCTCACGTAATTCTTTCACCATACTTGCGGTAATTTCAGCCATTTTAAGATCCTAAATATATAAAATTAACTTTGTATAAAAAGTTAATTAATTGATTTTAAAGTAATTTAAATTTTTATTGCTTAGTTAAAAACTATCGATTAGTTAAAAACCATCAATCAGTTAAAAACTATCAACTATCTGCTATGAAACTAAAAAAGGGGCACTAAGCCCCTTTTTTAGAAATGCTAATTATTCAGCTACTGCTTCAGTAACTTCTGCAACTTCTTCAGATGCTGATTTAATCAACTCAGAAATCACAGAACTACGGCCTTCTAACACTGCATCTGCAATGCCACGCGCATATAAGCGAATTGCACGAGAAGAGTCATCGTTACCAGGAATAACATAAGCCACGCCATCAGGTGAGTTATTAGTATCAACAATACCAATAACCGGAATACCTAATTTAGCCGCTTCAGTAATCGCGCCGCTTTCATGACCAACGTCGATGATGAAAATAGCGTCTGGCAAGCCACCCATTTCTTTAATGCCGCCAATAGAACGCTCTAATTTCTCAATTTCACGTTTGTAACCAAGCGCTTCTTTTTTACCAAATTTTTCTAAACTACCATCTAACAACATTACTTCAAAGTCGTGAAGACGTTTGATAGATTGTTTAACAGTTTTAAAGTTAGTTAACATACCGCCTAACCAACGGTGATTTACGTAAGCACAACCAGCACGAGTCGCTTCTTCTTTTACGATGTCGCGTGCTTGGCGTTTTGTACCAACGAATAAGATACGGCCTTTATTTGCTGCCAATGTACGCACGTGTTTAAGTGCATCTTCAAACATTGGTAGTGTTTTTTCTAGGTTGACGATATGGATCTTGTTACGATCACCGAAAATAAACGGTGCCATTTTAGGATTCCAATAACGAGTTTGATGGCCGAAATGAACGCCGGCTTCTAACATATCACGCATAGTGACTGACATAAATGATTCTCTTTTCAAAAGGGTTATTAATTCACACAACACCAGAAACACTTTGATTTATAAGCTTTTATTCAAAACTTTAAACTTCAAGCACCCTTGATCGGGTTGTGTGTAAATTTTACTTTGCATCGTTAAAATGCATTTCTGCTAAATTGCAGAGGCCGAATAATACCATTAACTAATTGAGTTTGCTAGCTTTACCAAGCAACTTTAGCTTATTTAGCTACATTATAACTAATGATCACGCCTTGCAATCAAAGCGCTTATGTTGCTTAGCAAAACGATGGTATGCACTACTTTTACAGCTCTTTTTTACGCTTTTAATACAATCGATCGGATGTATGTTGTTAAGCTACTAGAGGAGATTGTTAAATGCCGTCTACACCCCCAGAGCTAGCAACAAAAGACATAAGTGCTTGGATTGATTTTTTACGCACCGCTGAAATTCCCGTGCTTAAAATCACCGCGCGCGAAATAGCTCGATTAAAAGAGGATGAAGAAAAGCTTAGCGCTAGAGCCATAACAGCCACTGTGATGAATGACCCTATGATGGTTTTTAGGGTGCTTAGCTATTCACAACAGCATAAAAGCAAACAGCAATTACAAGACCTTTTACAAGTAGAACAAGCCATTTTAATGATGGGTACTACCTCATTCTTTAAAAACTTACCGACTGACTTTTTGGTCGAAGATATTCTTAAAAACCAGTTAACCGCATTAATGCATTTGCTAAAGCTTATTCGCCGCGCACACCGAGCAGCCCACTACGCTTCAGACTGGGCCACACATCTTTCAGACATGCATGCAGAAGAAGTTCGGACAGCTGCATTACTGCATGATTTATCAGAAATGTTAATGTGGTGTTTTGCACCAGACCAAATGAACCAAATCCACAAACTGCAAAACCTCGATAAAACTTTACGTAGCAGTAGCGCGCAACAACATGTTTTAGGATTTAAATTGCTAGACTTGCAAAAAGAGCTGGTAGAGGCCTTTCAATTACCTCCACTACTTTCAAAACTGATGCAAGATGGCGTAGGTAAAGAGCAGCGCGTGAGAAATGTGACGCTAGCGGTAAATCTCGCAAGACATTCTTCAAACGGCTGGGATGACGCAGCGTTGCCGGATGATTACAGCGACATTGCCGACTTGTTGCGTATGGATTTAGACCGAGTGATGCGCATTGTAGGCGTGCCTGAAAACGCATAGATTTTTATCTTGTTAATAGTGGCTATGCTAAAATGACTTCCTACATTATTTAGTTAGTTATTTCATGGCAATCTCAATCAAAAATCAACAAGACATCGAAAAAATGCGCATTGCAGGCAAACTTGCCTCTGAAGTGCTGGATTTCATTACGCCGCACGTGGTGCATGGCATTACCACAGATCAGCTCGATAAGCTTTGCCATGACTATATTGTAGATGTGCAAAATGCGATTCCCGCACCGCTAAATTACGCCCCCGGTGGCCACAAGCCCTACCCTAAATCAATTTGCACCTCTATTAATCAAACCATTTGCCACGGCGTACCTAGCGATAAAATGCTAAAAAATGGTGACATTGTGAATATTGATATTACTGTGATTAAAGATGGTTACCACGGCGATACTAGCCGTATGTTTTATGTGGGCGAAGTGACCAACCAAGCCAAGCGCCTATGTGAATTGACTTATAAAGCTATGTGGCTGGGCATCAACCAGGTAAAACCTGGCGCTACTTTAGGAGACATTGGTCATGTGATTCAAGTATTTGCAGAAAAAAGTGGCTACAGCGTAGTGCGCGAATTTTGCGGACACGGCATCGGCAAAGTGTTTCACGAAGATCCACAGGTATTACATTATGGCAAAGCAGGCACTGGAGCAGTACTTAAAGCCGGCATGATGTTTACCATTGAACCGATGATCAACGCTGGCAAACGAGATATTAAACAAATGCCAGATGGCTGGACGATTGTGACAAAAGATCGTAGCCTTTCAGCACAATGGGAACACACCATTTTAGTGACCGAAACAGGTTATGAAGTCATGACTTTATCTAGTGGAACGCCGCCTACGCCCTCATTCGCTTAAACCTTAAGACTTAATATACAACGCGGAAAAATTCTTAACGAACAAGCTAGCGAAATATCTAGAAAAAAGCCCAATGGAAGCACTCGTTAAAAATTCAAATAAACATCCTGATGAAAAAGAGCAAGTTGCCAATTGGCGGCAGCTTCTTAAAGAGGGATTTTTAGCGATTAAAGAAGACTTCACTGCACATTCTAATACCGCAAAACTATTTAAGCAGCACTGCAAATTAGTCGATAATTTACTTGCCGAAGTTTGGGCGCACGTTGACATAGATAAGCAATGTTGCTTGATTGCGGTTGGCGGCTATGGTCGAGGTGAGCTTTACCCTCATTCCGACATAGATTTACTCATTTTATTACCAGAAGAATCTATAGGTAACACCCTATTTAACAGCAGTATTGAATCACTGATTGGCTTGTTATGGGACATAGGCCTGAATGTCGGCCACAGCGTTAGAAGCTTAAGTGAATGTATTGCTGAAGCGCAAAAAGACATCACCGTACAAACCAACTTAATTGAATCTCGCCTTTTAGTCGGCAACGCCACGCTCTACCAACGTTTTCTAACTGACATAGATAACAGCATGAATGTGCAGGCATTTTTCGCACAAAAACTTAAAGAGCAAGACAACAGGCACGCTAAGTTTAATGACACTGCCAATAATTTAGAACCCAATATAAAAGAAAGCCCGGGCGGCTTACGTGATTTGCACATGATAATGTGGCTAATGCGTAGCCTAAATATGGCTGAAGGCAACAAGTCCGAAGCTAGCCTACGCATCAATAGCGGCAATGTTTGGACTGTTTTAGTCAAACAAAATCTACTTTCTGCGCTTGAAGCACGTCAAATAAGGCTTAATGAAAAAAACCTGCAATTATTACGCATAAGATTACATTTTTTAAGCAAGCGCCGTGAAGATCGCTTATTGTTTGATTATCAAAATGAGCTGGCTGCAGACTTAGGTTATATCAACACGCCACGTAAGCGCGCCAGTGAACAATTGATGCAAAGCTATTATCGCAGCGCAAAATTTGTGCAGTTGATAAATGAAATTCTGCTAAAACTACTCTCACAAAAAATTGCCCCCAACCCACCAGTGATCAAGCCGATTAACGCCTACTTTGAAGCTCACGACCAATTACTAGAAGCAAAAACAGCTGGGCTGTTACAGCAACGCCCTTCTGCCATTTTAGAAGCTTTTTTAATATTGCAGCAACACCCAGAACTCACCGGCATGGGCGCGACATTTTTACGAAATTTGCAACGCGTTAAAAAACTAGTCAATCGCGACTTTCGTCTAAACCTGCAAAACAAAAAACTTTTCATTCAAATATTATCGCAAGCCAATGGCGTTAATCATGCCTTAAGAGCCATGAATCGCTATGGCATTTTAGGTTGCTACATCCCCGCATTCGGTAAAATTATTGGCCAAATGCAGCACGATTTGTTTCATGTTTATACGGTAGATGAGCATATTTTAAATGTGCTGGCTAATTTACGGCGCTTTTCAAAACCAGAGCTTAAGCATGAGTTTCCACTATGCAGCCAGCTATTCGCCGCTTTTGACGCGCCGCACTTACTCTATTTAGCGGCTATATTCCATGACATTGCAAAAGGTCGTGGCGGTGACCACTCAACGCTAGGCACTGTGGATGCTATTAATTTTTGCAAATTACATGGCCTATCTAAAGCAGATCGTAACCTAGTGGCCTGG
Organism: Methylophilaceae bacterium; assembly: GCA_947451235.1. Classification (GTDB taxonomy): domain Bacteria; phylum Pseudomonadota; class Gammaproteobacteria; order Burkholderiales; family Methylophilaceae; genus Methylotenera. The sequence goes on from CANFZA010000013.1 coordinate 30,318, forward strand.
CTAGTTGAATCACATTTAAAAATGTCATCCATCGCGCAAAAAACAGACTTATCCGACCCGAGCATTATCGAATCTTTTGCTCATTTCGTACAAAATGAACGATACTTAACCTCTCTGTACTTACTCACCGTGGCAGATATTCGCGGCACCAGCCCTGTGGTATGGAACGCCTGGAAAGCGCGCTTATTAGAAAGTTTGTTTAACGCAACCAAAATCGCACTAAGCCACTCACTTAATTCCCACGTAACAGATCAACACCAATACTCACAGCAGGCAATTTCAGCACGAAAATCTGAGGCGGCTGAGCGGTTAAATAAATTTGGCTTAAGTACGCACTCTTACGAACCTTTGTGGGAAAAGTTTGGCGCCAACTATTTTGTTCGTCACGAAAGCGACGAAATTGCTTGGCATAGTCGATTATTAACGCCGCATTTAAATGCAGAAAAACCAATTGTGCGTGCGCGATTAAGCCCAAGTGGCGATGGCATACAAGTGATGATTTATAGCAAAGATCAAAATGATCTATTTGCAAGAATCTGTAACTTTTTTGACCGCATGGGCTACAGTATTGCAGAAGCTAAGATTTACACCACAGAGCATGCTTATGCGCTAGATAGCTTTATTGTTTTAGATCAATCAGGTAAGTCTGTCAGTTACAGTGGTTTATTAAAGTTCATTGAGGTAGAACTTGCGCAAAAACTGGATGGTAATATTGCTTTAGAAGCACCTTTGCAAGGCCGCATCAGCCGCCAAGTTAAGCACATGCCCATAAAAGCACAAATTACCATTAGCGCAGAATCTGACAACAACAATCACAAACTAGAGATTGTTGCTAATGATCGCCCCGGTTTGCTAGCAACGCTGGCGCATAAATTGTTAACTCACGGCATTGAATTACACAATGCCAAAATAAACACCCTAGGTAATCGTGCGGAAGATACATTTTTAATTTCGGCTAAAAAGGGTAAAGCCTTAGACAAGCAGCAGTTAGAAATGCTTAAAGTTGCACTAACTGCCGATATATAGAACTATGTACTGATTTATACTGCAGCAATTCAGTCTAAGCCATAAAAATGCAAAAAAGCCTTGATTACTACTCAAGGCTTTTCATTCAATCACACTACCAATAAATTCTATTATCTAGATTTATCGGCAATTAATTAACTGTGTTTATAATGTTTTTTCAATTGTTTAGTAACTTCCCAGTTTGATTTCATGCCTTTAGGGAACACAACAAAGTCACCTGCTTTGATGACTACAGTTTCGCCACCTTGTGGTGTTACATGAATTTCGCCTTCAAGCACGTAAGCGCTTTCTGTCATAGAAAAATCTAATGGGAATTTTGATGGTGCGCAATCCCAGATAGACCAGCTAGAAACGCCTAGTTCTTTTAGTTTTTCTTCTGATGGGTTATGTTCAACGGTAATTTGGCTCATTTTACTTCCTAAATATAGTGTATAAATTTCGATTATAAAAGCCGCCGAGTATTAGCGACCTAAAAACATAGTAGCGCAGTTCAGTCACGCCTACATTGAAACGGCATTTTACCTGCTAACAGCATAATTTACATGGTGAAATAACTAGGTTTCGATAAATAATCTTCGTAAAACATACAAATTAACTATCAAATTTGCATTTAGATCTAGTCAAATGCACAATTAATTCTTTTGGCCATGTTCTTTATTAGCTTTAGATTCAAATTACTTAGCTATCGCATCAGGTTTAACTTTTAAATCAAGTGACACCTGAACACAGGTAACGCATGATCCATGCTTAATGGACAACGACGGTGATATCTTTCACATAAAAGATTATCTTTATAGGAACTATTGTTGTTTTCACTTAAATTACTAAAAACATAAAATGTCTTTATAATAGACATTGTGCAAATAAAAGACAAAAACTCAGCGATATACCTCAAGTTTATTAACTTAGCGCAAACCTTGCGTGAAAAATCTAGCTTTACAGATTTAGATCCAGTTGAAGAACGTCTGCTTAACTATTTCGCATCTACTTGGCATGAAGGTAAATTGACCACGGTAATAGAGGCAATGAATGCCTCAGCCGAAATTTCTCCAAGTACTGTGCACCGCCGCCTAAAGACGCTACGAAAAAAAGGCTACATTGCCCTAGACATTGATGAAATTGATACTAGAATCAAATACATCGTACAAACAGAGTTAAGTAAAGAATACTTTGCCCAACTTGGCGAGTTTTTAGTTGCTGCAAATTCAAATTAAATCTCAGTAAATTAAAGTTTCCGCACATACGCGGCGAAAACTGTAGAGCGCTCAAAAAGAAACATTACAACAGCTCTCTCCATATTCTCTTGAAAGCCTAAGCTTACGCTGCGAGAGCTTGGCCGCGCCAAGAACCGCAGGGTTTAAATTGTGATTTTGAATGAGGCACAAAACCAACAAGAAGATACCGCCGTAGAAATTACGCCCAAGCCTCTAGGGTAAACACCTCTTTTAAAACCAAGAAACATTCACACCTGCCAATATTCTTGGTGACCGATGATTCAACTCAGCTGGATTATTATCCAATGGGTATGCAAATGTAAGTCTCGTAGAGATACGGCTACCAAAGTCCATCATTAATCCAACGCCCGCGCCTGTCAGGTAGTCGTTTTTAGTAATACTTTGCCCAGGTCTATAAGGCAATGCAGCACCGTGGTCTAAGAACACCAAGGCCTGTACAAGCGGTGGGAATCCCGTTGGTGAGTCTTGTGGCGGTGCATTTAAAGCAGCACGCAATTCCACACTGCCAAAGTAGCCATTTCTACCAGTCAGTAATCCTTCAGAAAACCCCCTTACAGAATAGAGTCCACCGACTTGAAATTGTTCTCCAGATGGAATAACTTGCGAGAATGAGTACTGCAATCCAGCTTTTGTCAATAATTGTAGCCTGTCAGCGAGACGATCAACGCGACTTGCATTTGCTCGATAATAGCTAAACTGCTCGTCACCGCCAAGTGATTTGGTGCCGAAATTAAGGCTATTGTCTAGCGACCAAGCATAAGTGTTGTAATGAGCCTCACCACTAACACCAAGCGAGATAACCTCTAAACCAAGATCCTGTTGCGTGAATCCACTAAACTTGCTGATAGAGTTTCTTGATGAGAGTCGACCATAGCCCGCCCATTGACGATTGATGCCTACTGAAAATGGCTGAGTAAGCCCAATTGTCAAATCCCTAGAATTTCCCGTAATATCAAGCGGTACAAATGGCCCATTAACGACTTTAATTTTACCGTAGTTATAAGAAATATCTAGCCGCATATCATTGCGCGATACTGGAATTGAGTAACTAAAGCCAGCACTTTTAGAACCGGTGGTGCCAGTTGCAACCACTTGAATACTATCGTTAACTCCAAGCAAGTTATTGACTTTATAAATTGCACCTACCCGCCCCTCACCTACAGTATTACGACCCGCATTATCGGCAAAAGTGGTCAGGTGATACTTTTCTGCCTCTTGCACTTCAACCGTAATATCGGTTTTACCAACTTCTGCGCCAGCCCGAACATCGGCACGCAACTTGGGTTCGTAAAGTGCATTGAATCTGACAAGATCATCCTCTAACTGCGAGACTGAAATTAAATCACCAGACTTCATATGAATACGGTCGGCAACAAATTCACTTCTAACATTCTTTAATCCTGAGATGATTATTCCGCCCAATCGGGCTTCTACAAGCTGGATTTTAACCGTACCGTCTTTGACTTCCTGAGGAGGAAGTATGGCGCGTGCAGTCTTAACATTTTTAGCATCGTAAAGTTGGTTTAGTTTGGCTACCGCTTCAAATAACTCTTTGATGCTAACATCGCGCCCCTGATAGGGTGCTAAAACCAGCTTAATTTCATCGGTGCTTAGTACATCGGAGTGATCTACATCAAAGCGACTGACTGGGATATTCTTGACATCAGATGCCCCTTTGGCCGCAGATTCTTGTTCAGGAACGTTAATCTCTGGCGTGATTGGCACAGCTTTCTGAAGATTCTCTTCCTGCTGATAGCTGTCTAAGCTGTCTTGATTCAGCCTTTGCACTGCGGCTGGATCAGTGCCAGGCAATACAGCCGCCTGCGCCACAAAACTTAAACTGGCTAACAAACCAGAAACGCAATATTTTTTTAAATTTTTCAATTGATCATATCTCTTTTTTATCTTCAGAAGCTGCTGGAACTAGCTGACTAGTTGTGTCTAACCAGTCTGGGCTAATTTTAACTAAAGTACCGTCATCATCGTTACTTGGTGCATCTAGACCAAAGTTTCCAATATTAATCTGCAATGGGTTGCTACCATAGCCACCAATTTTTTGAATTTGCAGCACTTCTTCTACCGTATTTTCTACGAATCCAGGAGGGTTTCCAGCCACTTGTAGATTTGGATTTTTAAGCAAAATGAATGCATCAAGTGATACCGAGTTTACCAATGCATTTAAACTAAATGCTCCATCTAGCGTAAATGCATTTACATCGTAGCCAGGATGCGCTGAGCGACTGAAAGTATCCACACGGGTTGAATAGCTTGGCATATTAAATACGACGTAGTTGGTAATGTTGCCATTAGGTACTTGCAGGCTTGGTGTGTCGGCAGTAATCTCAGCCACCCCCACATTTAAAATATCAAAGGTTACCTGGCTATCAGACGCAACCTTCATCACCACATTAGCTGCCGGACCTCCTCCAATATCTGAAACAGATAACGATAATGGATTAGATAACGGTGTGGTTGATATGTCGACATTAATGTTGGATGAAAGTAGTGTTGCTTGGCTTGCCACTTTAGCGACCAATGGCGATCCCGCACCGATACTATCCGGTGCCTGCAGGGTTAATGCGCCTAGTGAAACAATATCGACACCACTTGTAGGACTGCCGAAAATACTGCCAGAACCATCGGTACCTGCAATAATCGTGATGTCGTTATCACTGCTCACACTACCACCAGTAAATACCACATCATTCGGCGTAGTAAGCCCAACGCCTGCGCCGCCAAAAATATCGCCGCCAATGGTCAGTGTATCGTTAGATGCGATATTAAGTAATCCGCCAGTGCTGAGGGTGCCGCCAGTCATATTGACTCCACCACTCACTGCGTTGAGTACCAAACCAACCTCAGCGCGAATATCGCCGCTGATATTAATGTCATCGGCCGCTGTAATGGCTAAACTTGCCGAGGTGTAAATTGCATTGCCACCATCAGTAGCTGCGGCAATATCAACTGAGCCAGTGCCATCAGTACCCGCAGTTAGATTTATCTGACTATTACTAGACAAACTACCGCCAGTCAGTTGAATGTCGTCACCAGCTTTAAGTGTGTTATTACCTAAGGCACGAATACGCCCAGTAACTATGATGTTATTTGCAGCAGTCATCTCTAGTGTAGAGGCTGTATCAATCGCATAACCAGCGGCGGCTTCTGCACCGATATTGATTGAACCTGTGCCATCAATGCCCGCGGCGGTCACAATAGCGCCCGGTGACGTAATGCTGCCACCTTGAAGCAACACATCGTCATCGGCTTTAAGCTTCACACTAGCATCGCTATGAACCAAACCTTTAACGGTTAACCCGCCACTTGAAGTAATGTCTACGGCATCGTTAGCACTAATAATGTCTAGTATTACTACGCCAGCAGCGCCAGCAACAAGCGTTGCTTTGCCTCCGGCAATAGCATTAAGCACATCGATGCCTACCGCGGTCATTGTTAAGTCACCATTTGTAGCATCAATTTCTGTGGCTGCCCGTTGAGCGATGGTGCCGTCAGTTGAAGTTAAACTCACATCGTCTGACCCAACTATCGATGCAAGCACCATATCGTAAGCGGTATTAATGACCACGTTATGTGCAGCTGATATTGATGAACCAACATCCATTCTTAGGCCATAACGCGTTAAATCTATAGCCACTAAGGGATCAGTAGAACTGTTTAGCCAATAGCCTGAGCTTGTTAAGGCAACATTACCATTTGAACTTGCAATACTACCAGCGGCGTCAAACAGAATGGCTTCGCCAGCGTTCAGGCTTACACCATTTTTTCCAGTCACGTTGCCAATAATGCCGAAACTACTCGCAAACGAAGTCATATTCACTTCACCATTGCTAGAATCAACATTGCGTAGGTTAAGGATTCGTGATGGGCTATACACATAAATACCGTCTGGTGCTGACAGATCAACCCAACCAAACTTATCACTTCCCATATCTAAATAATTCAGTCCTGTAACATCGCTTTCACCAATCGTGGTGGCTGCAGTCAGCCAGATACGTGAAGCTTGTATATCGGTTTGAAGATTATGGTTATTCGGATCTTCAACAATAGAACCCACTGAGGTTAGCTTAGCCAAATTGGTCGCATATACTTGCTCCAAACGCATATTGCCTACAGTGTTATTCACATATAAATCACCGTTTGCACGCGCCGTTATTGTGCCAGCAGCATTAATCAAGAATGGTGTTGCACTTGAACCCAAGTTAGCGCCTCCAGCCTCAATCGTAATATCACGGCCAGTGACCGCCGCGCCAGAAGTGGCAACGTTGATTAATGCAGCACCCGTTTTGATTCTTACGTCAAAGTTAACAGGGGCCGCCACTTGTTTAACGCGAATATCATCTTCCGAACCTATGTAAATGTCAGACCCGGCGTTCGCAACCAGTTGTCCTACATTTTGCAAGGTAATGTCGATATCATCCTTTTGGCGAATAGTAATCGTTTTAGCACCATAATCAATCACGGTATCTTTACGATCGGCCGCTGCTAAAGTAAGACGCTCATCATCTGTCCATGCATCAGGATTATCAAAGCTAATGGTCTTAGAAGCTTTTTCAGCACCTATACCACCACCATTTGCAGTTAGGGTGATGTGATGACCTACGACGTTAGCATTTTCTATCAACACTTCAGTATCAGCCGTGTCTTTAAATATACCTGCTGCCACACGGTTAGTAATCTCTGAATCGCTCCATGTGCTACCTGCAATCAACTGCTGATAAGTTGCTGCATCTTGAGTTTGAACATTATAAGCAAAGGTAGCGCTAAAAGCCTGTGTACCAAATGATTGATTTGCTTTGTGATAACTAGCCGTTTGACGCGCCTCATATTGACTGACTTGCACATCAGTCCAATGTTGGTTGGTTTTAAGCTCAGTCACATCTGCTGCACTCAAGTGATAGGCATAATTGGCTGAATACGCGTCAGCCACATAAGCCCCACTAATATCTTTGTGCACATTACGCATTTGCCAATAGCGTGCATATTCCTGTTGTTTAGCTAGGTTATAGCCTTTAACAGTATTTTGCTCGCTTTCAGCCGCGCTAGTACCACGTAAGCCTGCACGATCAGCTACCGCAAGTAATGCAGCTTTAGCCTCAACATCTACTTTAGAAACACTATTATCATCAATAATATTGCCGGTAGTGGCGGTAAGGCTTACATCACCACCAATAGAAGTTAAGCTATCAAGACGTAAGTCACCCGCATTCTCAGTAATATTAATTGACTTAGACGCGAACGCTGATAAGTTACCGGTGACCGAGGTGGTATCAACCAACATCGCTGTGCCAGCGCCAATAGCACCATTTTCAGAGGTCAGACGAATACTACTACCAGAAACTGCAACGCCAGTCGCCACATTCGTTAAATCGCCATCGGCTTTAATATTAACAATACCGCCAGCATGAGCGCCCTGGATTGACATGGCGCCATCTTGTTCCCACAAGGCAATGCCGCCTGTAGCGGTAGCATTAAGCTTACCGCCAGTTTGCAGGTTAGTTTTGAGATAACTTGAGGCATCATTCGTTAAAGCGGCAACACCAATATCGCCCGCAGTTGCTGTCAAGTTAAGATCTTTCGCATTCACAACGACTAGACTGGCTGCGCTAATATTATTCGCTGTCAAATTAGTGCTACCCGTTAGGTTACGCACAGCGCCATTAAGCGCCAAATCATGCGCACCCGCATTTACTGTCAATAACCCTGAGTTATAACCTGTAAATTCTATTTTAATCGGCACAGAGGCATATAGGCTATGGTCATAATAGTTATATTCCGTCCACCTCCATTCATTTTTAGACGTAAGGTTCTCATTAGCATCAAGAAAGCCAGACCTATAACTGCCAGTTGAATATGTTCCTGGAGTTACAGTCTCGCTACGATATCTATTGAAATCAAGAATGTAGGTAGCAGTTCTACTCGACGAATCATCCGACAACCATTCACCGTATGGACGTGGATTAAGAGTGTGAGTGATATCCGAACCTGTACTATTACCAGGATCTGCAGCAAGCCAATCTGTCAAGCCACCAAATGAACAGCTTAATCCACAACTTTTAGTGTAGGTCTCCCAACGATACATATCATATTGTTCACCATCAAACCAATGTAACCTGCGCCCAGCACGAGGGTCATATTCAGCAGTTCTTGTCGCCATATTGGTCACTAGCGGATGGCGAGCATCGCCGGAGTTCATATTTTCGTAAGTAGCGGTTACGTTATCCCCAACCCGAGTAATTGTGGTTATCAATGGCTTACCGAGGTACTTGGTGCTGGTATCCGTAATCTTGATCATACCGGCAACACCTGGGCCTGTATCC
>CANFZA010000014.1 GCA_947451235.1 Methylophilaceae bacterium
CTGATTAAGCAGTTGTTAAAAGATGAAAGTCCACTGGTTAGGCGTGCAGTTGCGGCAAGAGCTGATTTAACGGTTTCTAGTATTAAGTATTTGATGAATGATAAAGATCACTGGGTAAGGCAATGGTTGGCGCGGAATCCAGCGGTGTCGCGCAAGGTGCTAGAAAAGTGTTCAGCAGACCCGCATGCCGATGTTAGACGTGCTGTAGCGAGAAACTCACGTTGCACTAATGCTTTGTTAAGTGAGCTGGCAAAAGATGATGACGCTTGGGTACGCGCAGCGGTGGCTTACCAGAAGAATGCAACTAAAAGGCTATTGGAAGCATTGGCAGAAGATGCTGATATTGATGTGTTGAGTGGTGTTGCTAATAACCCGCATACACCGCAGCACATTTTATTAAAAATGATTAGCTCGCCAGAAGCTGATATTCGACGAGGGCTTATTTTGAACCGCAAGGCACAGCGCAAAACTTTGTTGCCCTTGCTTGAAGATTCTTATTACCTGCATCGCTTGATGTTGGTAAGTAACACAGCATTAAAAGACGCCGATAAGTGGCGGTTATGCGATGACCCTGATTTTCAGGTGAGGTTTAGCGCATATCAGTATTTTGCAAAAAATTATCAAACATTTACAAAAAATCTTTAGTGATTAATCAGTCAAAGTTTTGAGGAGAAGGGATACATGAAAATTTTAGTAGCAGTAAAACAAGTAGCCGCATTGGATGAAGATTTCGAGATTCGCGCGGATGGCAAAGACGTAGAGGAAGATTTTTTACTTTATGACCTCAATGAGTGGGACGATTTCTCACTTGAAGAAGCCATGAAAATAAAAGAATCTAGTGATGCGGAAGTTGAAGTTGTGGTTGTTTCAGTGGGGCCAGACCGTGTAGATGAAAGTCTACGTAAATGTTTAGCCAAAGGTGCTGATCGTGCCATTCGAGTTTGGGATGATGCCATTGAAGGCTCTGACGCCATAGCAATTGGCAGAATTTTAGCCGCAGTAGCCAAAAAAGAAGCGCCAGATATGGTCTTTGCTGGCGTGCAATCGTCAGATCAAGCTTATGCTTCAACCGGCATTTCAACAGCGGCTTACCTTAACTGGCCTCATGCTGCGGTGGTGGCTGATTTGCAATACCAGCCAGGTGCTAATAAAGCCGTGATTCGTCGTGAGCTAGAAGGTGGAATGTTGCAGGAAGTTGAAATTAATTGTCCCGCCGTATTGACCATACAACTTGGCATTAATAAGCCACGCTATGCTTCACTACGCGGCATTAAACAAGCGGCGGCCAAGCCGATTGAAGAAGTTTCACTGGCTGATATTGGTTTGGCTGGTGGCGAAGTTGGTGCGGCTAGCTCCATGTCACGTGTGCGCCGTATGTATATTCCAGAAAAAGGCCGTGCGCAGATGATTGAGGGCACGCTGGCTGAGCAAGCTGCCAAGATTATCCAAATTATTAACGAATTTAAGGGAGCATAAACATGAGTACCATTTTAGTAATTGCGGAACATCGTCGCAATGAGTTGCGTCCTGTTAGTTTAGAGTTAATTTCTGCCGCGCAAGGTCTGAAAAAGTCAGCAGATGACAAAGTTGTGGTGGCAGTTATTGGTAACCAAGCTGAAAGCTTTGTGCCTGCTTTGTCTGTTGCCGGTGTGGATGAATTACTTTTGGTTAAAGCGTCAGTCACAGATTTTGATCCTGATGTTTTTGAAGCGGCAGTGTCAGCGTTAATCGCATCAAAAACGCCAACAGTGGTCTTATTGCCACATTCTGTTGATTCCCTTGGTTATGCGGCAACGCTTGCAAGTAGCGCTGGTTATGGCTTTGCGACTGATGTGTTTATTGCCGAATATCAAGGCGATGATTTAGTGGCGACACGCGGTGGTTATAATCAAAAAGTGAACGTTGAAGTAGATTTTCCGGGTAAAGCGACTGTGCTAATGACTATTCGCGCTAGCGTATTTAAAGTGTTAGAAGGCAGTGCCAGCCCAGTAGTCACACACTTTGATTTACCTGCGGTGCAATCGCGTAGCCAAAATAAAGAGTTTATCGAACTTGGTGGTGGCAACGATATCGACATCACAACGGTAGAGTTCATTATGTCTATCGGTCGCGGCATCGGTGAAGAAACCAATGTTGAGCAGTTCCGTGAGCTGGCGGAAACAGCGGGCGCTACTTTATGTTGTTCACGTCCAATTGCCGATGCAGGTTGGCTACCAAAATCAAGGCAAGTGGGTCAATCTGGAAAAGTCGTCGGCTCTTGCAAACTTTATGTGGCCTTAGGTATTTCTGGCTCGATTCAGCACATGGCCGGTATGAAGCACGTGCCAACCATTGTGGCAGTGAATACTGACCCGGGCGCCTCCATATTTACCATTGCAAAATACGGCATCGTGGCTGATATTTTTGATATGGAAGAAGAGTTAAATAGCCAGCTTGCCGCATAAAAATAAACTTTTTACTGCTGCGTTTAATACTCAATTAAGGTGGAATGCATGAATGTGTTCCACCTTATTTTGATACTACTTTGGTAGTACAACTTCAAGAGAATTTCCCACGTTTTTCTAATCCGATACTGTGATGCCATCAGTTTAATGAAGCTTATTAAATGGATGGAATTTATTAAGTTTAGGAAAATAATGCGCAACTCAATACTCAATGTCTGGCAAGTGTTAATTGCCGAAAATACAAATCATCATCCAGCACAATACATCGCTATGCCTGTGCATTATGAGTTTCAAACTAACTCTAGTTTTAATAATCGCTTTCAAAGAGGCGGGTGTTAATTATGGAGCATGGATATACGATTAAAAGTAAGCCAATTTACGGCGCACTGGCATGGCACGATAAAGCGACCGTACATTTAGTCATAGCCCAAAGCCAAGGTGGTTTAGCGGTGCTTAAACTATTTGAACAAATGCAACCTAAACAGCCTGTGAGGGTGCTATATGCACAGCAAGATACTGATTATGCTAAAACCCTAAAAAAAGTAGTGCCTGAAGGATTAGATGTACTCAATTCAGAGCAAGAATTGCTCGATGTTTTGAAAAGTATCATGCCAACTATGCGTATGGGTTTACGTATTTATATTGCCGGATCAGAAGGCTTTATTTGGTCGGTGGCAGAAGCGGTAAAAGCATTTGGTGTTGAAAATGCTGATCTCATGAAAGAGCAGACTGACACATTGGCTCGCACTATTTACTGTGTGCATTGCAAGGCAATTACCCACAACATCACGACTAATATCGGCAAATGCTCTGGTTGTGGTCGCATGCTTTTTGTTAGAGATCATTTCTCGCGGCAAATGGGAGCCTATATGGGGTTGATGATAGATGCGGAATCGCCAGGAGAGCTACCAGCCATTGAGGAAATATATCCATGAGTATGATTAATGTAAAAGTGGTGGCAATAGAACAGGTGACGCCACTGGTCAAACATTTCACCTTTGTTAAAGAAGATGGTTCAAGCTTGCCTGCATTTTCTGGTGGCAGTCATGTGGTGGTATCTCTCGATATTGGCGGACGCATACATCGCAATCCATACTCATTAATGGGTTCGCCTATGGAAAACGAGGCTTACCATATTTCTGTGCGTAAGCAAGAAAACTCTAGAGGCGGTTCGGTTTTTATGCATGAAAATGTCACCGTAGGCATGCCGCTTAAAATTACCTACCCAGTGAATCTTTTTTCCTTAGCCAAAAAAGGCCGCAAGCATATTTTAATCGCCGGTGGTATTGGCATTACACCATTCATGTCGCAAATTGCAGACCTTAATAGAATGAATGCGAATTATGAATTGCACTATGCTTACCGTTCACCGGAGCATGGGGCTTTTGCAGCGCAGCTTAAAGAAAAATGCGGCGATCATTTGCATTGCTACATCGATAGCCAAGGTCAGCGTTTAGATCTACAAGCGTTGTTAAATGACCAGCCATTAGGCACGCATGTTTATGTGTGTGGGCCAAACGCTATGGTGCTAGCTACGCTAGACACGGCAAGAAATTTAGGTTGGCCAGAAAATCATATCCACAGTGAGCAGTTTCTTTCACCACCGACTGGTGAGCCATTCAAAATACAGTTGGCAAGAAGCAACATTGAAATCCAAGTATCGGCAGAAATGAGCATGCTAGAAGCCATTGAAGCGGCGGGCGTAGAGGCAGATTATTTATGTCGTGGCGGCGTATGTGGAAGATGCGAATTAGACGTGCTTGAGACCGATGGCGCGTTGGAGCATAACGATCATTTTTTAACTGATACAGAAAAAGCCTCTTGCAAAAAGATTATGCCTTGTGTGTCTCGTGCAAAAGGCGAGCGCTTGGTGCTTGATCTTTAGTATTTGAAAATAAAGTAGTTTAAATAGTTATCTTTAGACCTTTGCATGAAGCAAAGTTGACCGTAATTTAGAATCCCCAATGATCGTCATTCCCGCGTAGGCGGGAATCTAGGCGAATCAACAAGTTACCTGGATTCCCGCCTACGCGGGAATGACGGTGTTGATGGATTTTTTGGTTTAAATGCGCTCGTGCAAAGGTCTCATCTTAAAATAGCGATAAAGGCACAACAACATGGCATTGAATTTTAAAAAAGAAACCTTTCGCGAAGATTACACTTATAGTAATTCCGGCGAATCTATTAAGCGCTTTCCGTTCCCTTTTCCTGAAGACCAGTATATGTACTCGGTGAATATTGAACCGCATACCAAAGGCAAGCCAGGTTCAGTGTGTGAATTTGCGTTTGATATAGACGAGCATTATGTGGCTGAATGCCTAGATAAAAGAATCACTCTTGAGCAAGATCCTGGACGCTATCAAGCGTTGCCACACATGATGGATGCACAGTGGGATTTTTTAGAACTCACCATGGAAGCCCTTGCGCAGGATTATCCAGAGCATTTCTCTTTGCAAAAACAAGGCTTGATTTGGACTTGGGAAAATAAACCGCTAGGCATTAAAGATACTTTCACTTTCGGTGATACCTCAACATTGGCCACAGAGCCGTTCGATTATATTGGTCGCCAACTACAAGGTGACTTTGTATTGCTCGATCATCGTGATGAAACGTTGTATGCCGACGCTGGCATTGTCACTAGTCAAGCGGATTGGTCGCTGGCATTTAATGTAGGCATGTCTTGGCGTGAATGGCATGGCCCTGTGCCACGCGCCACAGAACTTGGCGTGATGGATAGAGCTTTAAAATATCTACTTAATCTGCAACTTGGTAGCCCAGTTCGACGCTTGAACTGGACCATGACAGTGAATCCGCGCCTAGATACTTCGCCAGAAAATTACCCGCACTGGGGTAGCGACCGTAATACAGTCAATGCTGATAATGTGGCTGATTTGGTACATCTGCGTGTTGAACTCCAAACTTTATTTAGGTTGCCACGCAGCAATGCCATTGTGTTTAGCATACGTTGCTATTTAATTAGTTTAAAAGATATTGCCACTTATCCGCGTTGGGCTAAACGCTTGCATAGAGTGCAAAAAACCATGCATCCTGATTTAATTGAATATAAAGGCATGACCAAGTTTCATCCGCTAATGGTAGATTGGTTAGCCAAGTTCGATGATGGAGAAGCTTTAACTGTTGGTACTCATGCTGAGTAAGCGCTGTTGAGTAATAGTGTGCTTTAGCAAGAAACCCCTTAGTAACATTAGTAATCAGATGTTAGTAATTAGCATTAACGTTGTAGCGCTGGTCGGGAATTTCAGTAATAAACCCTTCAAGCGCTAATAACTCGCCAGTGCTAGAGAAGACGCCACGGCCATGTTCTTGTACTAATTTAGATTCACCTTTACGCGTCACTATGCGATAGATGAGCTTAAATTCTTCATTATTGCTGATTTGTTCTTTTACAGATTGCCAAACCGCGGCTCTATCATCTGGGTGGATAATTTGATTGAAATTTAGGTTTGGATTATTGATGAGATCTAAAGGATTGTAGCCAGTCACATCAACGCAGCCGTCACTGACAAATTCGAAAGTCCAAGAGCGATCATTCCGACCACGATAGACCATACCAGGGATGTTGCTTAAAAGTGAATTTAAGGCGCGGCGATTAGCGATCTGACTGGCTTCGGCTTCTTTGTTTCTTTGAATATCGGTCATTGTTCCGATAACGCTAGTTCTTTCACCGGTTGCGGTAGAGGTGGTTTTAGCGCGCAGTGTCACCCAGCTAGGATCGCCCCTAGATGAAATGAGCCTAGCTTCAATGATGCAATGCGTTCTTTTACCTTTTGTTAGAGAATCAAGCCTAGCTTCAACCATGGGCTTGTCTTCGGGGTGAAAAAAGTCTGCCAGTAATTTTTCTAATGAATCTTGAACTTTGTATTCCAGCATATCTTCCCAAGAGCGATTTAGAAAAATGATTTTCCCTTCCGCACTCAGTTGAAATACGATTTCTTCAAGGCGGTCTAAAATGGTGTGGTAATTAAATTGTGATTCGTAATCGTTACTTAATGTATTCAACGCTGAAGTGGGCGTAAACTGAAATAACATTAAGTTGTTCAGGCGATCTTTACGCATGCGCGTCATGCTTGAGTTAGCGGGAATCGTGGTGCCATCTGAGCATATGAGGCGAATTTTAGTGGCATTACTTTTGGTTTTATCGGTGGATGCATCCGCGCTAAGTTCGGCGAAGTTTTGATGATCAGCCGGATGGATGAGGTTAGTGAATGGCATGCCAACGATTTGATCGGCCATGCCCTGCATGCCAAGTATTTGCAAAAAAGGCGTATTCACAAATTTCACAACATAACCATCTAGCACAGCAGCTGGCGAAGATAAGGCGCTAGATACCTCTGAGCCCCATGCCAGTTCTTCACTAAAATTACGACGAGCGCGCGATGTTTTGTTCGAAAGTAGGGGTTGCACTGCAATGACTATAGCGGCTGAAAAGATAGCTACTGCCGCTGAAATAAGCATGACAACATGTAATAAGAAAGGTCCTTGAATGCTGTACCATGAGCCAAGGATCGCTAAAAAGATTACACTGATGATGAGTGTGGAAAATATGAATATACTCATTAACTTAAGCCCAAGTGTGACAATGTACGAGTATAAAAAGAACTCAAGAGAATATGCAAAATATTTTTAAATATATTAATTTAATTAGTACTTTTGTTAAAAAACATAAGTTGTATGCAAACTTGCATGCGCTTGTTGTTTCTATGGTGCTGTCTGTCATATTGATGCAGGCCGGGTCACTTTTCCTGTTTAATTATATTCCAGATCACCTTTCTGTGATTCATCGTGCTTATCAAGATCAATCTATTTGGAAAATAGAAATTTACAAATTAGAGCGTCATTTGGAAGACGACAAAGATATTTTGAATCGCTTAAATGAACGTTTAAGCGAGTTTGATGATGCCGCTTATACTTGGACAAGAAATCAAAATGACGCTGCTTTAGCGAGTGCCTACAAAGTGTTAGAAAAGGCTCACCACGATTTTTCTAACGCTAGGGTGCAAGGCCACGCGAACGCTGAAATCGTTCAAAAAGGCCAATTAGTCATCAAGGCTTATGATGATTTTGTATCTGCTACAGAAAAAGATATTGTGATTAAGCAGTCGTTGGTGTCACTACTGCAATTGATATGTTTGTTTCTAGTGTTTTGCATTGCGGCTAGCATCATGCTTACGTCTTGGAGCATTTTAATTAATCGGCTTGGTAAGGTTTTCTCTGACATCCCCAATGATTTGATTTCAAATGGAAATGTCATTGAATATGCCGATGAGTTTGAAATGTTAGAAAAACTCACTGCCGAGCTATCCGCTAGGCTTGAGGGTATTCAAGTTGAAACAGAGTGGATCAATAAAACTAGTGCAGAAAAAATGCGAAAGATGCTTCTTTCGCAGGAGTTTTTGTTTAAATTGGCTAAATTAATCGGCGGTTCTGGTCTTAGTGAATTAACCATTAAAAAAGCGCTTTATTCCCTAGAACGAACATTAGCCGTTAGCAATGTTGCCTTGGTTTTTAGTGAAAATGGCTCAAGAATCTCAGCCAAACGCGCCTTATTTTCAAGCTGTTGGCCTTTGTCTTTTGATGAGGCCATGTTTGATGAAAGTCTAAATTCTGCTTCAGTGAACTATGCCACTAAGTTGATTAAAGGCGAATGTGTGCAATGTGTGACTGTGCCCCTGCCAAGCCCGAATGGTTGGTTGGGTATTTTGTTATTAGAAACCGAGGCTAATCATTATTTTGATGACACTGAGCTGCAATTATTTGAAGTAACCGCGCAAATGCTGGCACTTTCAATGGGCTTTCAAGCCAGAGAACAAGAAGGTCGCCGAGTAGCGTTACTGGAAGAACGAGCCGTGATTGCAAGAGAGTTACACGACTCGCTTGCACAATCGCTCTCTTATATGAAGTTCCAGCTAGCAAGACTGCAGACCAACTTTAGCGACAACATGACTGAATCAGGCGCAGATATCATTGTGAATGACATGCGTGAAGGTTTGGATAACGCCTACCGTGAATTACGCGAGTTACTCACTACTTTTAGAGTGAAAATGGATGTACGTGGGCTTGATCATGTACTTGAAGAAGCGATTGAGGAGTTTTCACAGCGATCTAGTTTAAATATTATTCTAGATAATCGATTGCAAGAATGCAGGTTAAGCGTTAACGAAGAGTTTCACCTTTTACACGTCGTTCGTGAGGCATTATCAAATATCGTACGCCATTCAGGCGCCGAGAAAGTGACCATTGCACTGGTGTTGCAATCTACTGGGGATGTTATTGTCACCATCGATGACGATGGCAAAGGCTGCACCTTTGATGAAGCCAAGCCACATCATTATGGTTTAGCGATTATGACTGAGCGCGCTTGCTGTTTGGGCGGCACTATTGAGATTCTGCCTAGGCGCCGAGGCGGTACGCGTGTCAGATTACTATTTCACCCCAAATAACCTACTAATTAAAGTAATTTATAAGCCTTTATTAACAAACTTTGATTCATAAGCTGGAGAACCAAATGCAAGCACCAACTACCGTTGTTATTATCGATGACCATGCCTTATTTCGTAGAGGCGTTAGTCAAATGATATCAGCCGACTCTGAGTTTTCGGTGATTGGTGATGCATCATCAGGTGCAGAAGGGCTATTGTTAGTTGCCGAGTTAAAGCCAGATATCGTATTAATAGACCTTAATATGAAAGGCATGAATGGCATACAAACGCTTACACAAATTAAAGAAGCGAAATTAGAATCTAAATGTGTGATGCTAACAGTATCAGATGCAGAAGATGATTTGTTAGAGGCGCTACGGGCCGGAGCGGATGGTTATTTGCTAAAAGATATGGAGCCTGAAGATTTATGCTCTAGCTTAAAAAAAGCGATGTCAGGTGTGACTGTTTTGCATGAAAGTTTGACCGAAATTCTTAAAAATGCGCTGATTCATCCTACACTTAATAGAAGCTCAGAAGATGTTTCACTTACCGAGCGTGAGCGAGAAATTCTTGAATGCTTAGCTAATGGACTCAATAATAAAACTATCGCACGTGAGCTTGGTATTAGCGACACCACAGTAAAAGTGCATATTAAACATTTGCTGAGTAAGCTAAAACTGACTAGCAGGCTTGAAGCAGCAGTTTGGGCGCATAGGAAAAAATAATATTTTAATAATTAAAGCTGAATTAAAACCTTTCAACAACTTTAAAAGTATTTTAGAAAAATAGCCGTGAACAAAAATCATCACTCAGAGGCTATCATACTGATTCGCCAGCATTACAACGAGGCTATTCTTAATCGCAACGTAGCAGGTATTTGTTCATTTTTTACCGACGATTACCATGTGATTACGGCACGCGGTGACCAGTATCATGGGCTTGATCTACAGCATGACCGTTGGCAAGCCGCGTTTCAAGCAGACCCGATTATGATCTACCGTAGACGGACTAGAGAGCTGCGCTTAAGCGCGCTATTAGGCGGTGCTGAAGAGCTAGGTAATTGGGTGGGAAAATATAGTGCAGATCAGAAGGTCGTGATTGTGTCAGGGGTATATTCGGCAAAATGGCAAAAACAAGCTGATGGCCTGTGGCTAATTCAGTCCGAAGTTTTTACCTTGCTCAAATCTAGAACTTACGAACGATAGTTTCTAATATTTGCGCTGTAGATATGAATAAATTAATCATTGCTCGTTATAATGGTATTAATTTCAGCCATCTTTCTAAGCGAATATTATGCACATCAACACGGTTCAAACTAAAGGCTTTGACGATCAAAAACCGGGCACTTCTGGCTTACGTAAAAAAGTCAAAGTGTTTCAGCAAACGCACTATTTAGAAAACTTTGTACAAAGTATTTTTGATACCTTGTTCGAAAAAGATGGCGTACCAGAAAATGCTACCTTAACGGTGGGTGGAGATGGACGTTATTACAATCGGCATGCCATTCAAACGATTATTAAAATGGCGGCAGCTAATGGTTTTACGCGTGTGATTGTTGGGCAAGCGGGTATTTTATCTACGCCGGCAGTTTCGCATATTATTCGAAAATATAACACCTTTGGCGGCATGATCTTGTCTGCCAGCCACAACCAAGGTGGTGTAGATGGCGATTTCGGCATTAAATATAACATTAGCAATGGCGGTCCTGCGCCTGAAAAAATCACCGATGAAGTGTTTGCTAAAAGCAAAGTGATCACGAACTACAAGATTGCAGAGTTGGCCGAAATTGATGTTGATAAGCTAGGTGAAACCAGCTTAAACGACGGGAAATTTATCGTACACGTCATTAACGCCGTAGAAGATTACGCCGATTTAATGCAAACCCTGTTTGATTTTTCAGCAATTAAAACCTTATTGGCGAGTGGCTTTCAAATGAAATTTGACGCCATGCACGCTGTGACCGGCCCTTATGCGCAAGAGATTTTTGTGAAACGTTTGGGTGCGCCAGCCAATAGTTTGATGAATTGCGTGCCTTCGGAAGATTTTGGTGGTGGCCACCCAGATCCTAATTTAACTTATGCTGAAGACTTGGTGAAAATCATGTTTGCCGGTGACAAGGCGCCAGATTTTGGCGCGGCCTCAGATGGCGATGGCGACCGGAATATGATTTTAGGCAAAAACTTTTTTGTAACGCCTTCAGATAGTTTGGCGGTATTAGCCGCCAATGCCACGCTAGTGCCTGCTTATGCAAGCGGCATTGCCGGTGTTGCACGTTCTATGCCGACTAGCGGTGCGGTTGATCGGGTGGCAGCACAATTAAACATTCCTTGTTATGAAACGCCGACTGGCTGGAAGTTTTTTGGCAATTTGATGGATGCCGGCAAAGTCACGCTTTGTGGTGAAGAAAGTTTTGGCACCAGCTCTAGCCACGTGCGTGAAAAAGATGGTCTTTGGGCGGTGTTGTTTTGGCTGAATGTGCTTGCGCAAAAAAATACCGCGCAGACAAAAGCCTCGGTAGAGGAAATTCTTAAAGCGCACTGGTTAGCATTTGGGCGCAATGTGTATTCACGCCATGATTTTGAGGCGATACCAAAAGCGGCCGCTAACGATGTGATGGCCCATATTAAAGCGCAATTTACCAGCCTGCCTAATCAAACTTTTGGTGCGTATACCGTTAAAACTTGTGATGATTTTAGTTACCACGATTCTATCGATGGCTCTATCAGCAATAATCAAGGCGTGCGTATTTTGTTTGTAGATGGCTCGCGCATCGTGTTCAGGCTTTCTGGCACAGGCACCGAAGGCGCAACTTTACGTATTTATTTAGAAGCGTTTGAGCCAGATAGTGCAAAACAAAGTGTGGATGCGCAGGTGGCGCTGGCAGAAATGATACAAATCGCGCTGAAAATTTCTCAGCTTAAAGAAAAAACTGGCCGCGTTACGCCTACGGTGATTACTTAAACTGGTCTATTGATTAGAACGCTGGAGTTAAACTAGAAAATTAATATTCGACTTATTTTTAATACGACTTTTTTTAATATTCGACTTGTTTAATGGTCATTTCACCATTAAACAGTCGAACATCCATGCGGCCTAAAAAAGACATACCGAGTAATACATCGCCATCTAATCCTGGCGCAATCATTGCGGAAACGTCATTGGCATTCACGCCACCTAATTTTAACGATTGTAGCCGCACCATATAGCCAATACTGTCGCCATTGGCGGTATTGGTGCGAATCGCATTCACACTTTTCAAATTAAGCCTGTCCGCAATACTTTGCGAAATCGCTACGCCGGTGGCGCCAGTATCGACTAAAACATTCACTTTTTCGCCGTTAATTAAAGCTTCGGCACGATAATGACCGTCAAGGCCACGTTTTAGAACTACCGTACTATTTTCGCCTAAGCGATTAATTTTATTGGGGTTTTGAATATTGTCAATTAAGTACATAATCAGCCCCGCAAGTGCGAGCCAAATAATAGCGACGAAAATAGTGTTTCTAGACATGTCTGCTTTAAGTTTTACTTGCTACTCAGCTTCTTCTATCCAAGCCAGCTGTATTGCTTCTAAGATTTTTTCACCACATTTTTCTGGTGTGTCATCAAAGCCGTCTAAATCCATTACCCACTGCATTAAATCAGTAAAGCGTATGGTCGTTGGGTCAATATCCGGGTGTGTATCGTAAAGCGTTTCTGCGATAGTTAAGCTGTCTGTCCATTTCATGAGGGCGATTCCAAGTGGTATTTACGTGTGACCATTATAACTTGCTAAAGATGCCGTTTACTCAAAATTGAATGCTTAACAATTTGCCATAAACTGCAAGGACTTAATCTTATTGTCATGCCGTGGTAAAATGTTCGGATATTTATATATTGAATTTTTGAACTGTTTTTAACGATTAACCGTCTTTAAGAATTAACTGTCTTTAAGAGTTAACCGTCTTTAAAACTACAGGCAAGCTCTAAATTAAAAAATACTATTAACCGTCATTCATGACTCAACGCTTACGGAAAGCCAAATACCATGTCTACAGCACCATTTAACTACGCCAATACTCTTGATCAAGCGGACCCTGCTTTGTGGGGCATGATGGAGCAAGAAGTTGTGCGTCAGCATGACCATATTGAATTAATCGCTTCTGAAAACTACACCAGCCCAGCAGTGATGCAGGCGCAAGGTTCTCAGCTGACGAATAAATATGCTGAAGGTTATCCAGGCAAACGTTTTTACGGCGGTTGTGAGTTTGTAGACCAAGTTGAGCAGTTAGCCATTGATCGCTTAAAAGCCTTGTATGGCGCTGAATATGCCAATGTGCAGCCACATTCTGGCTCGCAAGCTAACCAAGCCGTGTATTTTTCTATCCTTAAACCGGGTGATACGGTGATGGGTATGAATCTTGGTCATGGCGGCCATTTAACGCACGGTTCACCGGCTAATTTATCAGGAAAATTATTTAACATTGTGGCTTATGGCTTAAATGATAAAGAGGAAATTGATTACGATGAAATGGAACGCATTGCGATTGAATGCAAACCAAAACTATTGATAGGCGGTGCCTCTGCTTACGCTTTGCGTTTTGATTGGGCGCGTATGAGCGAAATCGCTAAAAAAGTAGGCGCTTATTTCATGGTAGATATGGCGCATTATTCAGGTTTAATTGCTGCTGGCGTGTATCCAAACCCAGTGCCGCATGCTGATTTTGTGACATCAACCACGCATAAAACATTGCGCGGCCCACGTGGCGGTATTATTTTAGCCAAGGCAGAGTTCGAAAAATCATTGAATTCTAGCGTGTTCCCAAGCTTGCAAGGTGGCCCGTTAATGCACGTTATTGCGGCAAAGGCGACTGCGTTTTTAGAAGCGTCTCAACCAGAATTTAAAGATTACCAAGCGCAAGTGATTAAAAATGCTCAAGCAATGGCTGAAGCTTTAACCGCGCGCGGTTTGCGTATTATTTCTGGCCGTACTGAATCTCACATGTTTTTAGTGGATTTACGTCCAAAAGGCTTAACTGGTAAAGCGGCTGATGCGGCACTTGGTTTGGCGCATATTACCGTAAACAAAAACTCGATTCCTAATGACCCAGAAAGCCCGTTTGTGACTTCTGGTGTTCGCATAGGCGCACCGGCAATTACTACGCGTGGCTTTAAAGAAGAAGAAGCACGTTTAGTGGCTAATTTAATTGCCGATGTGTTGGATAATCCAACAGATGAAGCGGTGATTGCCGCGACTAAAGCTAAAGTACATGCTTTAACAGCAAGATTCCCGGTGTATCAAGGCTAATTGATAAAGCTTAGGTGTATCAGGGTTAAATTATCATGAAATGTCCATTTTGCGGCGTAGACGATACTCAGGTTATTGATTCTAGAGTCAATGACGAGGGCAATTCTATACGTCGTCGCCGTAAATGTGGCGGTTGTGATAAGCGCTTTACTACTTACGAAACGGCAGAATTGCATATGCCGCTAGTGGTTAAAACCAATGGCACGCGTGAAGAGTTTAATCGTGAAAAATTACGTTTATCTTTTACGCGGGCTTTGCATAAACGGCCTGTGCCTACCGAATATGTAGATCGTGCTTTAGATAGAATCTCACAAAAATTACTGAGTTTAGGTGAACGCGAAGTGCCCGCCAGAACCTTGGGTGAAAGCGTGATGCATGAGCTTAAATTGATGGATAAAGTCGCTTATATTCGATTCGCCTCTGTGTATCGTAGCTTTTCAGATGTCGATGATTTTAGTGATGTTATTCGTGATTTATAATTTTCTATCTCCGCTCGCTCAAAATAAGTCGATTAATTTATTAAACAAATTGACTAAACAAATTGATTAACAAAATTGATGCAGAAAATTGATTAAACAAGAAGTAAGTCACAATATATTGACTGTTAATTAGTCTCTCAAAATGAAGGAAATACCTAAATGAAATTGATTAACTGGTTGTCTATTGGGCTTGCTGCATTTACCGTGGTGCTAACGGTAGTTTTCTTTGGTTGGTGGGTCATGAAAGACCGCATTGCCTTTGGCAGTGAAAAATTTGATCAAGTGAAGTGGATGCAGGCCGCATCGACCATTGAAGCAGAATGTAAGCGTGGTGATATGGCTTACGATTTACAGCAACATGTACTTGGGGTAGGTGCGCAAAGGCAAGCGGTTGCGGTACTTTTAGGTCGCCCTAGCTATGAAGATGCTCGCAGTGTGGAGTATGACTTAGGTAAGTGTATGCATGTTTATCACGGTTTACTTATTTATTTTGATGAAAATAATCGTTTGATGAATAGCCGTATTTCTTCACACTAAAACTATTCCGCGCTAGTTATTACAGAGCTCGATTTTGTTTTCAAATGCTGATCACACTTATATGACACTTGCTCTGCGTTTAGCAGAGCAAGGTTTATATACCACGCAGCCAAATCCTAGGGTTGGCTGTGTCATTGTTAAAAATCAACAAATTGTAGGTCAAGGCGCACACCTTAAAGCCGGTGAACCGCATGCTGAAGTATTCGCCTTGCGTGAGGCTGGCATAGCCGCAAAAGATGGCTATGCTTACGTGACGCTAGAACCATGCAACCATCATGGCCGCACACCGCCTTGTGTAGATGCGCTTATTAACGCGGGGGTTAAGCGTGTAGTAGTTGCGATGCAAGACCCAAACCCCTTAGTAGCTGGCAATGGCCTAAAGCGCTTACTAGCGCACGGCATACACGTGGAAACTGGCTTAATGCAAGCCGAAGCGCTGGCGCTTAACCGAGGATTTATTTCACGCATGACGCGTGGCAGGCCTTATGTGCGCAGCAAAATTGCCGCTAGTTTAGACGGTCGTACCGCACTTAAAAATGGCAAAAGTTTTTGGATAACGGGTGAGGCTGCAAGGTTAGATGTGCAGCATTGGCGGGCACAATCGTGTGCCATTGTCACCGGTATCGGCACCATACTGGCGGATGATCCAAGCATGAATGTGCGGCTAGAAATTTCACTGAACCGCCAGCCGCTACGGGTTGTTGTCGATAGCCAATTGCAGATGCCAGTCAACTGTAAAATGCTGGATAGCAACAAGCTAGTCAATAGTCCAGTGCTAATTGCGTATGCCCATGATGCGGCAAATAATGCGGCCAAATTAATTTCAGCAGGCGCGGAACTGCTGAAAATTCCTAATTCAAATAATCAGGTAGATTTAATCGCCTTGCTAGAAAATTTAGCGCAACGTGGCATTAATGAAGTGTTGCTAGAAGCTGGGCAGGGTTTGAATGGCGCTTTTTTAAGTGCTAATTTAATCGATGAGTTTATTTTTTACTATGCACCTAAGCTCATGGGCACGGATGCAAATGGCATGTTTGCCATTGCTGAATTAACAGAAATGCAGCAGGCGACAGATTTGCAAATATTAGATGTGCGTCAAATTGGGCAAGATCTTCGTTTGCGTGCCAAGCCTGTAGTTAAGCCTATTGCTAGGCTAGTCCCCAATATTTAATCGAAAATTTCAATGCTCATCGACACGCACTGCCACTTAGATGCCGCTGAGTTTGATGCAGATAGAGATGACATTGCGCAACAGGCTATAAATGTAGGTATAGCAAAAATCGTAATACCCGCTGTAGCATGCGGTAATTTTGATGCCGTCATTACGCTATGTAATCAGCACAAAAATTGCGCCTACGCGCTTGGCATTCATCCTATGTATGTAGCGAGTGCTACCACCGATGACCTTGAAATATTGCGTAAATATGTAAAGCAAAACAATCCTGTCGCCATTGGTGAAATTGGTTTGGATTATTTTTCAATTGACACCCATAAAGCTGACTATCAACAGCTTAAAGATTTGCAAACCTATTTTTTTACCGAGCAACTTAAAATAGCCAAGCAAAACGATTTGCCGGTAATACTACATGTGCGCCATGCGATAGACGATATTTTGAAGCACTTACGAAAATATCAAGTAACCGGTGGAATTGCGCATGCGTTCAATGGCAGTTTTCAACAGGCTGAGCAATTGATAGCGCTAGGCTTTAAGCTCGGTTTTGGCGGCGCAATGACTTATAGCCGCGCGTTAAAAATTCGTGATCTCGCTTTAAAATTACCGCTAGACGCTATTGTATTAGAGACCGATGCGCCAGATATTCCACCTGAATGGCTAGGTACAAAAGGTAGAAATAGCCCGTTAGAAATTGTTAAAATTGCGCAGGTTTTAGCCGATTTGAAGCAGGTAAATGTCTCGCAAGTGCTTGATATTACAGGCACCAACGCTTTGAAAGTTCTACCAAAATTAGCTCACTTATGCACACCACCTAAAGTGCTACATTAAGTATAGGAAAAAAGCCTTACCAATCAAAGGTGAATGTATAAGTTATTGATTTTTAACGAATTTAAAATAGTTCAATTTATAAGCGATTTGAAAAAAGCCTTATAAATTCAGATGTTACATTTTCAAGACACATTTATTCACAGAGTTATCCACAGATAATGTGGAAAGTATTTTTGGTTTCACGGAACTTTTTATATCAGTGCTTGGCATCCCCACGGAATATATCTGCTAAAGCAGATTATTCGTGCGTGAATGTCAACTTTGAAATTATTTATTTTTTTGCTAAATTGATTTTTTATTGCTAGGAATTACTGATTTTTATGTTAGTGGGCCAACAACAATACCGCACCATTTGGGTGCTTGAAAATACCAGTCAGCACTTACAGGCTGTCGCCATTATCGACCAAACCAAGTTGCCGCACGACTTCGATATTTCGCACATTACTGATTTGCAACAAATGGTAGTGGCCATTAAAACTATGCAAGTGCGCGGTGCTCCTTTAATCGGCGCAGCCGCTGCTTATGGCATGGCTTTAGCAATGCAACACGACACTAGCGATGCATATTTACAACAAGCCGCAGTTCAACTTATTCAAAGTCGACCCACCGCGGTTAATTTGAATTGGGCTGTGCAACGCATGCTCAAGTTATTATTGCCTATGGCTACAACTAACCGCAATCAAGCGGCTTGGAATGAAGCCGCAGCTATTTGTGATGAAGATGTGTTGCTGAATCAAGCGATAGGGCGGCATGGTTTGGCTTTGATTGAAAATGCCACAAAAAATCAAGGGCAAAATCTCGCTCAAAATTTAGCTCAAAACAAAGTGTTTAATATCCTCACCCATTGCAACGCAGGTTGGCTGGCAACCGTAGATTTTGGTACCGCACTTTCGCCAATTTATGCCGCACATAATGCGGGTGTAAATGTGCACGTGTGGGTAGATGAAACTCGTCCGCGTAACCAAGGTGCCAGTTTGACTGCTTGGGAGTTAGGCCAGCATGGCGTGCCGCATACCGTGATTAGCGACAATGCCGGCGGCCATTTAATGCAGCAAGGTTTGGTTGATATGGTGATCGTGGGCGCAGACCGCGTCACCAGCACTGGCGATGTGTGCAATAAAATTGGCACTTATCTAAAAGCCTTAGCAGCTTTTGATAACCGCGTGCCATTTTATGCGGCCGTGCCTAGCCCAACTATAGATTGGTCTATAGAAAATGGCTTAATCGACATTGAAATTGAACAGCGGCATGGCGATGAAGTGGCGTATATGCAAGGTCTAGCGCTAGATGGCAGTTTGCAAAATGTACGCATCATTCCGCTAGCATCACAAACTGCGAATCCTGCGTTTGATGTGACGCCTGCCAGATTAGTCACTGGCATTATTACTGAACATGGCGTGTTTGCGCCTAATCAATTGCGCTCAATTCAACGTGAATAAATATTGGATAAATTTGGAAAAACATGATGACGCAAAATAAATCTGAATTAAAACTACGTGAGCAATTGTTAAATACCTGCCAGACGCTTTCTGAAATTGGCTTAAATAAAGGTACCTCTGGCAATGCCAGTGTGCGTTGTGAGCAAGGTTTTTTAATTACCGCTTCGGGCATCAGTGCGGAAAATATGTCAGCTAATGATTTAGTCAATATGCAATTAGACGGCAGTTATGACGCCCAGCAAAATCCCTCGTCAGAATGGCGCTTTCACAAAGATATCTACCTACATAGACCAGAAGTTAACGCCATTATTCATACCCACAGCATGTTTGCCAGCACCCTGAGCACGTTTAGGCGCGACATGCCGGCGTTTCATTACATGATTGCCTTATGCGGTGGCGATACTATTCGTTGTGCGTCGTATGCGTTATTTGGCACCCAGCAATTATCAGATAATGCCGTGGCCGCTTTGCAAAATAGACAAGCCTGCTTATTAGCCAATCACGGCATGATAGCCTTAGGCGAAAATTTAGAAAAAGCGCTCAACATTACACAAGAAGTTGAAACCTTATGCGAACAATATCTACGCGCCTTGCAAGTAGGTGAGCCGATTATTTTGACTGAGCAAGAAATGCTGGAAGTGCAGGAAAAATTTAAAGGTTATGGCGCTTGGGCTAAGAAAGCTTAATTTTTAAGGGTATCCGTATTCAGCGATTGAATTTGAGTTGGGTCACTGAAAAGCAAGGTAAATTGTATGATTGATTTGGCAAATTAACACGGTTTTATTTACAGGCTCAGAAATGACTCCCGTCTAGCGGACGCTGATGTAGCGTGACTGTTGACGATCTTCCGTTAGGCGTAAATCAAGGCTGAACGGTAGCAATGGGGGGACAAAGCGGAAGTTTAGTTGTTAGTTTCCGCCAAGTTAATTTCAGTAGTTAATTCTAGCTTATCGGGGTAATCATTCAGTCACAACAACGATCTGTGTACTGCGGTGTGTTCGGTATTGCCAATTCAGCACTCCGTCACCAGAGCCATCTACTACTAATTAGCCATTCGTTCATCACAACAACATGTTAGTATCATTAATAATGTATTTATAGCCTCCCTGTTACCTGGAAATGGGGTGTAGGTGTTTTTTATTTCTTTTACGTTAGCCCTTTTATGGAGTTATAAATGCAAGACAACGAAAGTTTAATATCAGCTACATTTTCGACCTACCAGCAACTATTGACTATTCATCAAAGGTTCATCGAAGAAATAGAAAGGGTTGCAGATAAACAAACTACCGTTTCATCACTTACACACAAAGACGGAGTTTTACATGTTGCATACCTAGATTCAAAATTTTCCGCTGTTCGCAGAACTGTTGCAATCGACTCTCAACTTATTGCAAACGAATATGCATTTATAGGTACACTCTTCAATAACGAAGAGTACACATTACTTTGCCTTTATTTAAGTCCTTATGGCCAACTGTTTTTAGACCCAGAATGTACTATTAGTTTTTACGATTTCAATAATAAATATATAGTGAATAACATTCTTTCCAAAATACAGTTAAACGCTCTTTCATCACCATTTTTTTATCCGCGTGATTAAGGCCATCCCATCAAGTGGAAGGCCAAACAGCAACCCTTGAATCTAATTTAATCATTGGGTCAAATAAATATGCAGAAGGTTTATACTCATTACGACAACCTCAAAGTTTCAAGAAATGCACCATTAGAGGTCATTAGAGCCGCTTACAAAGCTCTCTCACAAATAAATCACCCTGACAGAAACTCTGACAACCCCGACGCCTCAAAAATCATGGCTATTATTAATGCCTCTTATGAAGTGTTATCTAACCCAATCAAACGTAAAGAACATGATTTTTGGATAGCCGAAAAAGAATCTGCAAAAACAGAAAAAAACATACCCAGTGAAAATTCAAATCCCGTTAAACCAGAGCAAAAAAAATCTGACTCAGCATATTTCATAAAAATAATATTACATATAGCCCGTTATTGGGCTTTCTATGTGGTAGTTGTGATTGTTATTTTACTCAACTTTGACAACAATCCTACCCCATCACAACAAGAAGCAAAGCCATACATTTCAAATCCAACTCCTGAGATTGAAGCTTCTACTACTCTCGATGCAGCAGCGAAGTCTCGCCGATCGGATGAAGCGCCAAGTCCGTATCAAGCTGAATTAGATAAAATAGATAAAAAATATCCTAGAAATATCGCTGACCAATCTCCAGAAATTAAGTCGGCCAATCCACGTGGCGAGAAGATATTAGGGCTATATAGCGAGTTATACCCAGATAAGAAAGAGCAAGTAAAGCAATCTGCTGGAGTATTTGATGAATTTGATAAAGAGTACGCCAATTCAACGCGAAAAGTTGAATCAGTACGAGTTCCGTCTGCTAACAAAGAACTTATGAGCGCACCTAATGGCGAAGCTTGGCCTGCTATTGCAGGTTACGTTAAAGGTTATAAAAAACTAAATGCGAAAGGCTTGTCATCGGTAACCGTTGATAACTCTCAGAATGACTCCAATGTTTTCGTTAAGCTAGTTTCATTAAATGGCACGAAGGCATATCCTACACGTCAATTTTACATTCCTGCTTATGGCAAATTTACTGTTAATAAAGTCACTTCTGGAAGCTATGATGTTCGCTATCGCGACCTAAGCAATGGAGGTTTGTCACGGTCAGAATCATTCAAACTTGAAGAAGTTAACACTGGTGAAGGTACGCAATTTAGCAATATAACGATGACTTTGTATAAAGTACAAAATGGTAATATGCAAACCTATGGCTTATCAGAAGTCGAATTTTAAGCCCATTCTGATCTTTATCGAGTGCAAAGCTCCCTCTCTAGGTATCAATAACAACTGACTTTTGAAAGGCTGACATTTACATAACTCTAGCATCGTTAAGTTCGACTGGGAAATTAATCTCCCATTTATTTACGTCACGTAAATGTGTTAGTGTCTTTATTAGTTTCAAATTCCCATACAGGGTCATGAGCCACATTAATAAAATGAATGAAAATTTATGAAATTTATCAAAACTGCCCAAATAAAATTGTTGTTGTTTTTGGTTCTATACCCAGTTTTTAGTTTTGCGGATGAATATGCAACTGGAAGCGGATTTTTCATTACCCCAGATGGTTATTTTGCAACCAATTTTCATGTAATTTCGGACGCCACTTCAATCGTAATCCGAGATGTCCATGGCAATTTATTTTCTGCTTCGTTAGTTAGGGTGGACAAATCAAACGATTTGGCGATATTAAAAGTCCAAAACAAAGTTCAAGCAATCCCAATTGAAAATTCATCAAGCGTTAAGCGGGGCAGTGCGGTGGTCGCTATAGGATTTCCTCATATTGATGTTCAGGGTTTAGAGCCAAAAGTAACTGACGGCCTTGTAAACAGTCTTACTGGGATTCAAGATAATCCGAAATATTTCCAGATTAGTACAGCCGTTCAAAGTGGAAATTCTGGCGGACCACTCCTGAACATGTATGGCAATATAGTAGGCCTTGTCACAGCCAAACTCGGTGCTACAGAAATCTTGAAAACCACTGGCGATTTGACTCAGAATGTAAACTATGCTGTTAAATCAAACTATCTTTTAGAATTGGCAACGTTGATACCGTTGGTAAAATCTAAATTAATCCCAGTAAATAAGAAAAAGCTTTCGGATGTGGCTGGAGTGTACGCATCCGTGGAAAATTCCATAGGGTTAGTAATAGCTAAACATAACAAACCAGAAGTTACGGTAATTTCGGATGATAAAATAATCCCATCTAAACCAAAAGATTGGATAGCTGATGCAGAAAATGTGGCTCTTCTCTTGAAGTCTGGCGAAATTCAATCTTATGGTATGAATATTAAATTACTTAATGATAGTTCTGATATTGTAAATAGGCCTAACGCTTTATCTAAAAATTTAGCAGCTAAAATTGAGGCAATGAATACTTGGTGGGTGATTAAAAATAAATTATATGTACGTTTTTATAATCCACACAACAAACCCCTTTTAGCTACAGTTTTTTATTTTTCAAAATCACCCTGCTGTTCACCTAAAAATAAACTTTGGGTAGATATTAATTTTGACCAGCCTCTTAGGCCTAATGAGTCGGCAGTTTATATAGGAGAGTTGCCTTTTGATTATACAAAAAATATAGGCAATCAGTCCGCGTGTGGCACGGTGGAAATGGCATTTTCTGAATAGAAACACACTTCGTAGCAGAAGGTCTGTTAAGGGGATTTATCCGCCATACAACCTTAATTTGCAAACGCTTCTTTGTGGATAGAATTATTCAGCCATCTATACAAAATAGCTTGCTGTAAAGCTGACCCTAAAAAATTAAAAATCAGACAATCAACTTAAGCTGGAAATTTCCAATTTAATGCTTTTGTGTAAGTCAATCATAATATCCGGATACCCAGTTTTAAATAGCGACATCACAACAAAGTATTTTTATTTTGGCATAACGTTTTGAGCGGCATAGGTTTTGCGGTAAAATCTGATCCCGTCTGCAACAAATAATTAAGTGCCTTTCCATGACCAAATATGTATTCGTAACTGGCGGTGTAGTTTCCTCTCTTGGTAAAGGCATCGCCGCCGCCAGCTTAGGCGCAATTCTAGAATCCCGTGGTATCAAAGTCACCATGTTGAAGCTGGATCCCTACATTAACGTAGACCCCGGCACCATGTCTCCTTTTCAGCACGGCGAAGTATTTGTTACCGAAGATGGTGCAGAAACCGACTTGGATTTAGGCCATTACGAACGCTTTATTACTCAGCGCATGGCTAAACGTAATAACTTCACCACCGGCCAAATTTACGAAACCGTCATTAAAAAAGAACGTCGCGGTGAATATTTAGGTAAAACCGTACAAGTGATTCCACACATTACCGATGAAATTAAAGCGCACGTTAAACGTGGTGCTGAAGGCGCTGATGTAGCGATTGTCGAAGTTGGCGGCACTGTGGGCGATATCGAATCATTGCCATTCTTGGAAGCTATTCGCCAAATGGGTTTTGAAGAAGGTCGTAATAATGCCTGCTATATTCATTTAACTTTATTGCCTTGGATTCCTACCGCAGGCGAGTTGAAAACTAAACCAACCCAACATTCTGTAAAAGAATTGCGCGAAATTGGTATTCAGCCAGATATTCTGCTTTGCCGCGCAGACCGTAATATTCCGGATGAAGAGCGCAAGAAAATTGCCTTATTCACTAACGTAATGTTAGAGGCGGTGATCAGCATGATAGATGCTGATTCTATCTACAAAATACCTGGTTTTTTACATGCGCAAATGTTGGATGAAATCGTCTGTAAAAAATTAGAGATCAGCGCTAAACCTGCTGATTTATCTAGCTGGGAAAAGATTGCCTACGCGCTAGGTAACCCTAAACATTTGGTCAATATTGCCTTTGTTGGTAAATATATTGATCTAGCTGATTCTTATAAATCGCTTACTGAAGCCTTGATACACGCCGGTATTCATACCGAATCTAAAGTCAAAGTGCATTATATTGATTCTGAAGATATTGAAGTAAACGGTACTGCGGCATTAGAAAATATGGATGCTATTCTAGTACCAGGCGGCTTTGGTGTGCGCGGTACAGAAGGCAAAATTGCCGCAATTGCTTATGCCAGAAAAAATAAAGTGCCATATTTAGGTATTTGTTTAGGCATGCAATTAGCCGTGATTGAGTTTGCACGTAATGAAGCGCATTTAACCGATGCAAATAGTACTGAATTTAACCCAGCAAGCCCGCATCAAGTGGTTGGTTTAATCACAGAATGGCAAGCGGCTGATGGTAGCGTAGAAACGCGTACTACAGATTCTGATCTTGGCGGTACTATGCGTTTAGGCGCACAGGCTTGCCCAATTGTGCCGAATACTATGGCGGCTAGCATCTATGGTAATCAGGTAAACGAGCGTCATCGCCATCGTTATGAAGTGAACAATAATTATGTTGAGCAGCTAAAAGCCGCTGGCTTGGTAATTTCTGCCAGAACA
The DNA here is from genome assembly GCA_947451235.1 of Methylophilaceae bacterium. Taxonomy (GTDB): domain Bacteria; phylum Pseudomonadota; class Gammaproteobacteria; order Burkholderiales; family Methylophilaceae; genus Methylotenera. The sequence goes on from CANFZA010000014.1 coordinate 24,657, forward strand.
CCGACTGAAGATTTATGCGAGATGATAGAGTTGCCACAAAACGTGCATCCTTGGTTTGTGGCTTGCCAATTTCACCCGGAATTTACGTCTAATCCGCGCACCGGTCACCCGCTATTTACCGCTTTTGTTAAAGCTGCGCTAGCGCATCAAGGCGTTAAGTAATAGCGGTTTTTAACAATTAAAATAAAAGAATTTGGTTGAAAAACTCAAAAAAGGATAGTTATGCAGTTATGTGGATTTGAAGTTGGCCTAGATAAACCGCTATTTTTGATTGCCGGTCCTTGTGTGATTGAATCTCAACAAATGGCAATTGATACCGCCGGTCAGCTTAAAGAAATTGCTACTGCACTAGGTATTCCTTTTATTTACAAATCTTCTTACGATAAAGCGAATCGTAGCTCAAACAGCACATTCCGTGGTTTTGGCATGGAACAAGGCTTGAAAATTTTAGATGAAGTCCGTCGCCAAATTGGTGTGCCAATTTTGACTGATGTGCACACAGAAGAACAAGTGCCACACGTGGCGGCCGTGGTTGATGTATTACAAACCCCTGCATTTTTATGCCGCCAAACTGATTTTATTACGGCCTGCGCAAAATCTGGCAAGCCAGTGAATATCAAAAAAGGCCAATTTATGGCGCCCGGTGATATGCGTAATGTGGTGCAAAAAGCCCGTGAAGCCAATGGCAACCAAGATACGATTATGGTGTGCGAGCGTGGCGTTTCATTTGGCTACAATACTTTAGTTTCTGATATGCGCGGTTTAGCGATTATGCGTGAAACCAACTGCCCAGTGGTGTTCGACGCGACTCATTCAGTGCAGCAACCTGGTGGCCAAGGCGATAAAAGCGGCGGTCAACGTGAGCATGTGCCAGTATTAGCGCGCGCTGCGGTGGCCAGTGGTATTGCCGGCATCTTTATGGAAACGCATCCAGACCCGTCAAAAGCATTGTCTGATGGACCTAACGCTTGGCCATTGCACAGAATGAGAGATTTGTTAGAAGTGTTGGTAGATTTGGATAGATTAGTAAAAAAAGCCGGTTTCATTGAAAGTACTTTATAGCCAGCCCCAAATAAGGCCATGATATGCCAAGATCATGGCTTGGTAGGAGCGACGCCCTCGTCGCGAAGCAATGGTGCAATCGCGATGAGGCGTCGCCCCTACCAAAGCAAGCCAAGTATGATTTAAGGTTGATTCGGTTTTATCTGGTTTTATCTAGTTTAATCTGTGTTTATCGGCGGTAAATTAGATTTAATTTTCAAATTAGGAGAAATTTATGAGTGCAATTGTTGATATTATCGCCCGCGAAATTTTAGATTCACGTGGTAACCCAACGGTAGAAGTTGATGTGCTACTTGAAAGTGGCGTTATTGGCCGCGCTGCTGTTCCTTCTGGCGCTTCTACTGGTTCTAAAGAAGCTGCAGAATTACGTGATGGTGATGCCAGCCGTTATTTAGGTAAAGGTGTATTGCGCGCAGTTGAAAACGTGAATACAGAAATTACTGAAGCGATCATCGGCTTAGACGCTGAAGAGCAAAGTTTTATCGACAAAACATTGATTGAATTAGATGGCACTGAGAACAAAGACCGCCTAGGTGCAAACGCGATTTTAGCCGTTTCTATGGCTTGCGCACGTGCTGCCGCTGAAGAATCTGGCTTGCCTTTGTATCGCTATTTAGGCGGTTCTGGTGCAATGCAATTGCCAACGCCAATGATGAACATCATCAACGGTGGCGCTCATGCTGATAACAGCGTGGATATGCAAGAATTTATGATTATTCCAGCTGGCCGCCCTAGCTTTAGAGAAGCTTTGCGTTGTGGTGCTGAAATTTTCCATGCCTTGAAAAAGACTTTACATAAAAAAGGCCTAGCCACAACTGTGGGTGATGAAGGTGGTTTTGCGCCTAATTTACCGTCAAACGAAGCGGCTATTCAATACATTATGGAAGCGATTTCTGATGCAGGTTACGAGCCAGGCCGTGATGTTTATTTAGGTTTAGATTGTGCGAGTACTGAGTTTTACAAAGACGGTAAATATCATTTAACTTCAGAAGGTTTAATTTTATCTTCAGAGCAATTTACTGATTATTTAGCCACTTGGTGCGATAAATACCCAATTATCAGTGTTGAAGACGGCATGGCCGAATTTGACTGGGATGGTTGGGATACGCTAACTAAACGTTTAGGTAAAACAACACAATTAGTTGGCGATGATTTGTTTGTAACTAACGCCAAAATCTTGCGTGAAGGTATTCGCCGCGGTGTTGCTAACTCTGTGTTAATTAAAGTGAACCAAATTGGTACGCTTACTGAGACATTTGAAACCATTGAAACAGCGAAACGTGCTGGTTACACTTCAGTCATTTCACATCGTTCAGGTGAAACTGAAGATACGACCATTGCTGATATTTCAGTAGCAACGAACGCTTTGCAAATTAAAACTGGTTCAATTTCACGTTCAGAGCGTATTGCTAAATACAATCAACTACTGCGTATTGAAGAAGAGTTAGGCGATGCTTCTAGCTATGCTGGTATGTCAGCATTTTATCAACTATTTAAGTAGTTAAAAGGTCGCTGAAGTAGGTGAAAGCCTTAACGCTTATATTCGTTATCCTCATTGCCCTGATACAGTATCCACTGTGGCTGGGCAAGGGGAGTTGGTTACGTGTTTGGGATTTAAATCGGCAAATTGCCGATCAGCAAGAAAAAAATAATGGCTTGAAAGCGCGCAATGAAACGCTAGATGCCGAAGTGTTAGATTTGAAAAGTGGGCGCGCAGCGATTGAAGAACGTGCCAGAAGTGAGCTAGGCATGGTAAAACAAGATGAGGTTTTTTACCAAGTGCTTGAAAATACAGTTATTAAAAATATAGAGCCTGTAAATACGGTGCGTGAAAATAAAGTTTTAGAAAATACAGCCGCTACCAATACCCCAACAATATCAGAGACTCCAGCAAGTCAAATAACGAAGACGCCGCTGAAGCCTATTAAGTAGTAGTTAGTCCCGGATTTTCTATCCGCCAAATATTACTCGCTGGTTTCCAGCACATATGGCAAAGATTTTATAAGCAGCGCATGGTCTTGCCAAAAAATGCCATCTTGCGTCAAATTCTCTAATCTACATTCCACTAACACATCAAACCCAGCGTCAATTGCGGGTGTACTACGCACGATTTTTCCTATGGCTTGCTGATTAGAATCCACCACATCGCTGCCAACTTCAGGCATGCTAATGCTAGCAATGTGCGCAAGTTGTGTACGGCGTTTAACTTTACCCAAATAATGCGTGCGCGCCACTATCTCTTGGCCGGTATAACAACCTTTTTTATAGTTGATGGCATTTAGCGCATCTAAATTAAGCATTTGCGGTACAAATTCTTCTTGAGTTTTAAGCGTAACTTCTGGAATGCCAGCCTGAATTTCTAGCCATTCCCAACATTCTGCGCCAACTGGCTTTGCATTTTCTGCTAAGGCTTGCCAGATAATTGGCGCATTTAGTGCATCTGTGAAAATTTCATATCTAGCCGTGTTTGTAACTGGGTTGCCGGGCAGTTTGATTAAAGCGCCGTTATCTAGGCTGACTAATTCGTAATCTACTTGTGGTAATTCTTTAAATATCGGCTTTAGTAATTCAGCGGCATTGGCTCCGCTAATACCAAATTTAATAATAGACTCACTCACATCAGTAATTTCAACTTTGCTGCGCATTACGTACATTTTAAGTCGTTTAGCGATGCTTTCAATGAGCTCTCTAGGCATTTGCAAATGGATATGATCGTAATGAGAGAAAGCTAAAAACAAAGCAAGTAAACGGCCTTTTGGGTTGCAATAACCAGTGTAATGCGCGTGATTACCGTCTAAAAGTTTAATGTCGTTAGTCACCTGACCTTGTAGAAAAGTAAACGCGTCAGCACCTTTTAATTCGAGTAAGCCTAAATGTGATAAATCACAAATTACCGTGTCGTTAATCAACGCTAGTCGCTCGGCAAATGGGTCACCAAAGCTTATCACTTTGCCGCCTTCTATGACGGCAGCATTATGCTTCGCAGCTGTGTTATTAGACTGAGTGTTCTGAAGAAATTGATGCCACTGTTGCATGTGCGTGCTAACCTTAATTGAAATAACTTGAAGATAATAATATGCAACCCATACAGCTGGATTTAAAGCCCTCAATATTGGCGACAGCCTTATTTATATTGATGAGTATTGGTGCTTTAAGCATTGTAATACTGCTGGACTTTTCTGGGCTGGTTAATTGGCAGTTTAAGTGTCTACTCAGTGCCATGATTGTAATCTCAGCAACTTATGCAGTGCTTTGTTACGGCTTATTATTGCTACCATGGTCTTGTGTAGCGCTTAAAGTAAGCATAAAAAATCAGCTGGAATTAGTGCTAAAAAATGGCGATATTCTGGAGGTTGTCGTACAGCCAAGCAGTGTAGTTAGCTTATATTTAACCGTGCTAAATAGCCGTATAAAAAATGCTGGGCTAATTAATAGCTTGTTTCATCAGCATCATCTTATCTTTTTCGATGCAGTTAATGCTGATGATTATCGTCAATTACGCGTTTGGTTGCGTTGGGCGTCTTGCCATTCTGCGGCGATTAAGGAAAGTGCGCCATTGTGATGTAAGCTCTTTCACTGGATGTTTTGGTGTGTAAGCCAAGATGAATAATACGCCAGCAAGGGCCGCTAGAATAAAGCGAATTTCATAGCCTGATTTATCACGTCTAGCGGGTTTTTGTTTTTTCATAGCGCCCAGCACATCTTGTACGCTATCGCCACGCACATAATAACCACCCACTTCTTTTGCCAGCGTAGTTAAGTAAGCGTCTTCTAATTTAGACATATAACGATCGCTTTCCCCGCCGGCCACACTGTCATTACGTGTGCCGATATTGGCCTCACTAATTTGTGCAATACCCGGTTGCATGGCAAAACTTTCACCAGACCAATATCCAATCAACTGATTATGTTCATCTAATTTAGGAATTGGTGCGCCTTTATCACCACCAATGCCGACCATTAACCAACCTTCACCGCCTTGAAATGCTGTTAAATCTTGTGTATTGAATACGTGTAGTTTTGGCGCTTCTTCACCGTCGGTAAAAAATACCACTTGAGCAGGTTCCGGGAAGGAACGTATTGTTCTGGCTAAATTTGGCATGCTGTTACGTATACGGCTATTGCCAGACCAAGCAGTGCGCCAGTCTAAGTGGTCTATGGTGTCATTAATAGCATCAAAGTTTTCACAAACTTCAATTGGCGTGTAGAGCGCTGCAATACTTACACCAGCAAATAAACCGATGCTTACATTGGTACCGCAGGGCAACTCGCCGATAAGTTTATGTAAAGTATCTTGCATAAAAGTCATGCGGCTCACAGGCTTGCCGTTTAAACTTTTATCAATCACATTCATGCTTTGTGAAATATCTGCCACAAACATATAGCTGTAAATATCACGCTTAATCGGTATTTTAGGATTAAACAAGGCAATAATCAGCAATAGTAACGCGCCTAAAAGTAGCGCAGCATCGTGGCGATGCCTAAAGTAATTAATTAATTTATGCATTATGGCAATCCAACTGGAATGCTGCCCATAATCAAGCCTGGTGTGTCACTTTCACCAGCTCCTGGGGTTGGCGTGCCTGGTAACATGGTTAAAATTCTGTCCATATTATGACGCGCATCCCAAAACGAATTATCTAGCCGCAAAGATTGCTGATAAGCGGTTTTTGCTTGGCGGAATAGGTATTCCGCTTCGTCTCGCACTGTCATATTTGCGCCGTTAATCACTAGGCCGCGCCTAAAGAAAATGTTGCCTAAGTTATATTGAATCGCAGATTTTTGAGTGGTATTTGCTAGGTTGAGTGCTTTGTTAAAGAGCAAGGTTGCTTCTTTGTAGCGTTCATTTTTAGCCAGCCAAAAAGCGGTGGAAAACTTAGCTTCAAAGCTTTGTAAATCGGTTTTTGGTGGTAAGCCAGCGCTAACCGCAGCATTAAATGCATTAATCTGGTTTATTCGCGTTAACAAGTAGGCCACGTTTACCGCAGAACATATTGCGATTATCAGCAGCAACCACGTGATTTTTTTTACAGAAAAGAAATGCGTTATTTTAGCCAGCCATATTCCTAATAATGTAGGATTTAATGCGCTACTAGTTTTTACATTGATGCTTAATGAGTTTAATGCCATGTTTTAACCTCTAAATATTTCACACCCAATAATAAGCTAATCATCAACGCCGCGATGATGAAACAAATGTTTGAATATTCGCGACCAGGAATTTTTTCAAAGTATTTGATGGCTTTTTTCTCGCGATTATTAATGTCGTTCATCGCTAATTGTAATGATTTTGGATCTTCCGCTTCATACGCTTTAAAGGGTGATCTTAACGTGCCAAAAAAATCATTCAGCTCAACCTCTGCAGGCAATGCTGCATTTTCCGGCCTTACATATTTGGTATCAAAAATACTTAAGCCGCCAGGTTGGCGCAATACAATCCAGTAAAGACTAATATGCAAACGATCAAACCAGTCTTTTATCTTCTGTTGTGTATTGGCATCCATTCTGCCGGCGCCATCAGAAAGTAAAATCATTGCGCGTGAGCCAGAATCTGGGATTTTGTCGAATAAAGCTGCACCACTGGTTAGGCCACTACCAATATTTGTTTGAAAAAGTGCATTGCCGCCTGTGGCTTGTACTGCGGCAATAATTGCCTTTTTATTCTCACTTAATGGCAAAACATACATGGCTGAGTTACTAAAGGTAATCATGCCGAACATATCTTGTTGGCGAGACTTCACAAAGTCGGTAATTAATCTAGCTGCCGCGACTGATTTTGTTTCGCCCACTGTGGCATTGCCGTTACCAGTGCTGCCACCAGAAAATGGGTCGTCCATACTCGCGCTACGGTCTAGCACTAAAGCGATTTGTGCGCCTACGCCTATACGTTCAACTTTTTGCTCATTGGTATGCGGCGCAGCCAAACCTACAATAATAAATACTAGCGTTAACACTGCCAGTACTTTTAACAATAAGCTGATTAAGTCAGATAAAGGATCTGCTGGTAGCATGTCTACCCAAGAATAGTGTTTCGCATGCGCACGTTGCAGTAATAGCGGTAAAACAACTAATGGCAATAGCCATAGTAACCATGGATGTGAAAATGCCATGGTTTAAGACTCCGACTTTTTAACCGATGCTTGTGGCGTTAAGCCACGCTCACAATCACGGCAACGGCGGGTAAATTCACGCAGCCATTTTTGTGGATTGTTACCTACATCATGCGCCGCGTTAGGTTCAAAGTTCACTTGGCGTGATAAGCTAAAAAACTGCTGAATCTCGGCTGCCATAGGTGAGAAGTTTGGTTTTTGTGCAATAAATACTGAAACGTTAGTGCTGAATACGCTCATGTTCGCACTGGTATTCAAAGAGCCATGTACTGTCGCAATGCCTTGTTTTAAGCCTTCTGGTGTCGTCGGTAATTTACCTAATGCGCGATATGTTTTAGCAAAAGTGCCGCCCATGCGTGGCAACCAAGCGCGCTGACCTAAAATATAAAGCAAACCTAGCAGGCTAATCGCAAGAAAACCTATCGATATTTTTAACCATTTATTTTCTTTTACATTACTTAATAAAAGTGGGCCACGTAATGGGCTCATATTGTTTTCAATTTTCACTTGGCCAAATATTGCAATCGGCGAAATAGCAATATCTAAACTAGGTATGCGATATTTTACTAAGTCATTACTATCTTTTGTGTTGATTAGATTGAGGTATTCAGGCCCTAATGCAGCATTTTTAGCTACTACGTTATTGGTGAAAATCTGGTAAGCCAATTTGATGTTAAAAGTAGTGCTATCTTTACGCTCTTTTTTTGTATGGCTAACACTTTTAAGCTCAATGCCTATCACTTGGCCTTTATAGCGTTTTTCGTAACCAGTAATTGGTAGCGAAGTTTCAATTAGTTTGTAAGGCGCTTTAATGGTTAAAATTACTTCACGCTCAATAATGTCGCCAACGGTGTAACCCACCAGCCTTACCGGATCTACAGTATTAATGCTCACTATGCCTTCAGCAACATCGGGCAGATTTTGACTGTCGACAGCAAAGGCAGTTTGCGGCGCAAAATTTAGTGCGAGCGCTAAATAAACAAGACGAATAATTTTTTTCATGGCTTTAGGTTCATGGATTTAGGTTTTTGGCTTTAAGTTTTTGTTTTAAGTTTATTGCGTTAAGCAGCTACAAATTGGTGGAAATATTCGGTAAGTAAATCGGCATCAAAGTCACCTTCAACATAAAACGGTGGCATATCAAAGCGCATAAATAATTCATATATTTCATTACGACGTTTTTCAAATGAAGCAATAATTTTCTCTCGTAACTCTTTACGCAAAAATAGCGTGCGTTGCTCACCAGTTTCAGCATCTGAGACATTGGTTAAGCCAAATTCTGGTAAGTTTTTATACTCTGCAGAATCCCACAAAACAATCGGCACAATATGATGGCGCAATAAATTAGATAGTGAGTCTTCTAGCAATTGATTAGGGATATGAAAATCCGATATCAAAAATACTAGTGATCTTTCCCGTGGTAAATAACGATAAACTTCAGTAATGCCATTGCAATTGACCGGTGCCGGGTGAAAGTCTTTCAGCGCTTCTGCCATCGCAATGGCGCGGTATGATTTGAATGAAGAGGTGCTAATCCAATCTTCACGTACTACTTCATCAAAACCAATAAAGCCAAAGGGGTCATGATGCTGGCTAGCCGATTGTGCGATTGATTCAGCAATTTCTGCGGCAAGTTTAATTTTACGTTTTTTAGCGCCAAAATTCATACTGCCAGACAAATCGCAAATTACATAAACCGGCGTTGCGCTTTTTTGGTTAAAAAGTCGTACATACACTTGCTCAAGCGGGTCGCGTATCGTTTGGCGAATATCAATGCGACGCGGATCAGGGTAAGAAAGTAGCGTGGTATGCCCACGAAACTCCATACCCATGCCGCGCTGTGTGCTGGCATGCCGACCCGGATGGCGTCCGCGAGAACGCCAGCCGATGTGGTAGCCAAATGATTTAATGTCTTCAATCATGGTTGATCGCTGATCGCCTGTTTTAAGTATTAATTGTAATTAAGTGCTAAGTTTAATTAAGTGCTAAGTTTAATTTAGTATTAAGTTTAATTAAGGCGCTTAATTACGGCGCAGCAACAGCATTAATAATGCCGGCTAACATTTCACGAGCAATTTCGGTGCGACGCATTTCATACACCGGGCTAAACACCAATCTATGCGCAACTGTTGAATGGAATACTGCATGAATATCTTCCGGCAATACCGCTGTACGCTCGTTTAACCAAGCATTCACACGCGCAGCACGTAACATCATGCTCATGCCGCGAGGGCTGGCGCCAGAAAGTACTAAGCGGTTCATATCAACACCAGAAACTTTAACGCCGTAATCTAGTGGTGATTTTGTCGCTTTCCAAAGATTTAATGCGTATTTTTTAAGTGTGTCACTGGCTTCAACACTACTTTGAACTACGCCAGAAAATGCATTTAATTGGTCAAACTGCAATACATCTGCTTGAACGGTGTTTACCAAGGCATCCACATTATGGAATTTAGTATCAAACACCAAAGCTTCCATAATTGCATCATCGTTAGGCACAACAATTGGAATTTCCATCATAAAACGGTCGCGGGCAGCAGATGGAATTTCGAAAGTTTCTTCTTTTTCCACTTGGTTTCTATCGGCAAACACAATCATGTGAGGAAAGTAATGTTCTGAGTTAAAGGCAGACAAACTACGTTCAGCCATTACGCGTAATAATAAAGAGTGAACTTGCGGGCGGGCACGGTTAATTTCATTAAAGAAAAATACTGATAAGTTTTCACCAGACATCAATAACGGTCCAGCACTCACGTGAGGTTTGCCATCTTCACCAAGATAAGTGTGATACACCAAATCGTTAGGCATTAAGTCAATCGTGCCTTCAATACGTTGATAACCGCCACCAATGCCACGAGTAAATGCGCGTAGTAATGTGGTTTTACCAACACCCACATCACCTTCAAGCAATACGTGTCCACGTGCAAAAATAGAAGTAGTAATCAAACGTATTGGTGTTTGTTGACCTACAACCACTTTATTGACTTCTGATTCTAAGTTAAGCGCATGATTGCGCCAATCTGCCAGCTGACGATCGCTCATTGAATATTCTCGACTCTTTTGAAATGATTGAAATTGTTGAAATGATTTATACACATAGTAAACGTTTTTTGATTGGGGGTAAACAGATCTGTATACCCCTGAGTGAAATTTATTTTAAAA
>CANFZA010000015.1 GCA_947451235.1 Methylophilaceae bacterium
ACATGATAAATTTCCTTTAAGTAAGTTTTTATATTCGTTGTTACTCTGTTATTAGTGCCACAACGTGAAACGAATTTTGCGCCCTATTTAACTTTCACATAACCGCAAACTTACTGATTAAACACTAAGTAAATTCATGATGCGTGCCTCACTTAATTCTTACTCCAGATATGTTCTGAACAACAATAGTTGTTAACTTTGACTATGCAACTAATAATTATAACTGTTAACTCTATACTGCATTGAAAAACTTATCAGCGGCTGGTTTATGAGCATGACACATTTGTTAATCAGTCATTAGCATGGATGGCTAAACGACTGGGCCATGTTCAAGGCGTGCTTGATAACATAGGATTGACACTACCAAGCCAAATGTAAATCTGTTTCGTAAAATTGGGTATTTGCAATTGTAGTCATGGCGACCTCATCCATATTTGCATTCTAGGCCTCTGCACAAACAATCCTATTACCTCACTTGACGGATAAATTAATTGACATTTATTATAAACACCATTAATGTACGTTATAACTGTTTATTAAATGATAAATCATGGAACAAGAATTCGGCATCACAGAGCTATGTACATTAGCTGATCTTTCAGCCCGCACTGTACGTTTCTATATCCAGCAAGGTCTAGTCTCGCGCCCGACTGGCGAAAAGAAAGGCGCTAAATATAACAAATCACATCTTGATCAATTGCTATCCATTAAAAAATGGCAAGCAGCAGGATTGTCTCTAGAACGTATCCGTGAATTACTTGTTGAGCCTAATAGCAATGATGTACCTCTTAGACCCAAATGGCCTGGCATGGTCGAGGTATGGAGTCGTATTCATATCGCTGATGGTGTCGAACTTAATATCGAACCTAATCGTGCAGGATTAGCACCAGAAGAATTGCGCGCATTCTTGCGTCAAGTGATGGAAGCCTACACAACATTAACCGAGGAAAAACAATAATGAAAACCAGTCAATTACAGGTGCTGGAATCTGTTGCCGTCAAAGGCCGTTTGCAAGGCTTATGTTTAGAGCTTGAAGTGACGCAATTTTTTGTAAATACTGGCAAACACAATATAGAAGCTATTTATACTTTTCCACTTCCACATGGTGCCGTGTTGTTAGATCTATCAGTAAAGCTTGGTGATAAAGTGCTGACTGGTTTAGTGATGGCTAAGAAACAAGCTGAAAGTAATTATGAGGATGCCGTTACCGATGGCAACAGCGCCATTATGCTTGAACGCGCTGATAATGGTATTTGCACCATTAATGTTGGCAACCTATTAGCCGGTGAGCGCGCGGAGATTCATTATCGCTTCAGTCAGTTACTAAACTGGCAGCAGAACTCACTTCGGATCACCTTGCCCACCACAATGGCGCCTCGTTATGGTGATCCTATTAAAGCTGGATGGCAGCCACATCAAGTGACGGAACATTCATTACTGGCAGAATATCCTTTTAGTTTGGCATTGGATATTGCGCAGCCTTTATCAAACGCTTTAATTGAATGTCCAAGCCATGATGTCAGCATTACAGATGAAGGCGGTATTGCACACGTGGCATTAGGTAGTAAGGACGCTAGTCTGGATCGTGATTTCATTCTTAATCTCACTGTGCAAAATGTAGCTAAAGATGCAGGGCAATGTGCGCCTGACGGCGATCAACATGTGGCTTTAGTCAGCTTTTCACCAGACATTCCTGAAAATAAGATCAGTAGTGCGTGTATTAAGGTTGTCGTGGATTGTTCAGGTTCTATGGCTGGTGACTCGATAGCACAGGCTAGAGTTGGGTTGCTCCGTATTCTAGATAATCTGCGTGAAAGCGACACTTTTAATATCGTGCGCTTTGGCGATAGCGCTCGCGCCTACTTCCCCAGTTGCGTACTTGCTACCAAACGAGTGTTACAACAAGCGCGCCGAGCCGTTGAAGAGATGCAAGCTGATCTAGGTGGAACAGAAATGAGTGGCGCCCTACAATTTGCATACGCATTGAAAGATGAAGGTAATCGACCCGCCTCCATATTATTAATCACTGACGGTGAAATATATAATCATAAACACATTCTTATGGAAGCCGAAGAGTCTGGTCATCGTGTTTTCAGTGTAGGGGTTGGCAGTGCCGTTGCAGAAGATTTCGTTCGGGTTATTGCAAAACGAACAGGTGGTGCGGCTGAGTTAGTTTCTCCTAATGAAAGCATGTCAGAAACAATCTTTCGTCAGTTTAGCCGCATCTATCAAACGCGTGCGATTAGTGCAAATATTAAGTGGCCGAATATGCCTAAATGGCAATCACCAGAATCTGTAGGCGTTGTTTTTTCCGGCGATACCTTGCATGCATTTGCTGGGTTTGATCAGTTACCTGTAGGTGAAGCATACCTACAACTAGTGCTGGATGATGGCAGTACCGTTGAGCAACGAGTGACATTGCAAACGCAAGCCGACCAACCACAAGAACTTGGCCGTATTGCAGCTGCGCATCGGATTGAGCAAATGGTTGCTGATCAAGAAGATCAGGCGACTGAATTAGCAGTGACTTATCAACTGATTAGTAAATACACCAATTATTTGATTATTGAAGAGCGTGCGGAAGAAGTTAAACCGACTGACCTGCCTGAAGTGGCACAAGTACCACATATGCTTGCTGCTGGCTACGGTGGAACTGGCAATGTGAGGTTTAGCCGTAACGATAATTCACCGGCAATATTCTCATCTAACAGAAGTCGCCTTCAAGTTGAATCTATGAAGATGTCTGGGCAAGAGCATTACGATATACCTTGCTTCTTAAGAAAACAAACCGTTAGTGTTGCCAGTCCATCTTTACCTTATGAAAGTACTTTCATAGAAGAAATCGTTGATTCAATTAAAGGAATATTCTCACCAAAGATCAAAACACCCATTGCTGCAGTTGTGGCAGTAGTTGAAGCTGAAAACTGGTTCAAGGCTTATCAAGACAATGTGCAGGATTGCTTATCAAGCGAATTGACTGATGTACTTGACGCACTAATACATGAGCAAGGATGGGCTAATAAAACAGTCGTTGCCGCACTGTTATTAGCGATGCTGAAACAGCTGGATACTGTCATTCCTCGACATGACATGCGCGCGCTAATCGTGGCACTAAAAGCTGAAAATCCGCCGCAGTCATTGGTTGATTATTTTACAGATGGAATAAAGCTAGAAAGCACTACATGGGGTTGGGATAGTGCTATTGAATTAATGCCAATGGTTTAGCAACGCTTAGTTCTGAATAATGTAATTAAGATTGCTGTTTAATCTGCATAGGTTTATTGGGCAACTAACATCAAAAATATAAATTAGGATTAAGCCATGAAAAATACTCAAACGATGTTGAAAAAGGACAAAATCCCACCTTTATCTCAAGAAGATTTAATGGAAAACTTACCGACCAAGTACGTGATGGAATTGGCGCAGTGGGCGGAAGATCGCAAGGTAGCAAGGGAAGCGAAAGCCAAGAAAGGTTAAATGATGCAACAGCTCTACAAACTAGCGAGTTACCCACTACCGATACGCAAAATAATAGCAGCACAAAGCAGCCTAGGGATAGCAATAGCGAACCGGTGGATGCTGGGCTGGCCAAAAAGAGTAGAAAAACTACTGGCCGAGAATCAGTACCAGACTTATTTTCTGGATCAAGTGGAAATGGAACGGCAAGCCCTAGCGGAAATGCCGAACATGGATCACCTAGCACAGCACGAAAAGATGGCAGTGCTAGAGATCAATCCGGCACCACCAGCGATCTAGGCAACTATGAAATTACCGATGAATATCCACTAATAAAACTAGATTGCCTTAGAGCAATAAAGTAAGGAAACAAATGTCATTTTGTCTTTTATATATTGGTCAGCTTGATGACCCAAGTTTTGATTTTGATGGCTGGAGTAATGTTGGAAAAATGCTAGCAGTCAGTCTATAAAATAAGTGAAGTAATAAAAAGCAAGCTAGGGCTTATCTAGCAAATTATGGGGGATTTATGAAACACGTACTAATTGTAATTTTATTTACATTGCCATTATCAGCTATGGCAATGATGCATTTTTTAACAGCTGATTGGTATGCCAATGGGAGCCATTTCTGTAAGTATGATGATGGCTCAGTTATGAATGTTGGGGTAAATGTATGCCCATTAAGTATCTAAAACTATTCACACTCATCTTAGCACTGCTAATCTCACAGCACTCAATCAGCGCCAGCGCTGAAACGCACAGACAATTATTAGAGAGGAAACAGCAGTTTTATAGCAGCATGTTAGATGCCTCAGTTAAGTACGGGAAATCTGATGATGCTAAGAAGTATTTAGCAGCTTATTCCGCGACATCTAAACAGATTGATAAAAGTAGGTTAAATGAGGCTGCTTCTTACCTTGAGTTCTTTAATGACCCATCTGCGCTTATCAAGCTCATGCCATATTTTTATGGAACTAATGATAAATTTGAATATAAAAGAAAAATTGGTAATGACAGTTATATAATCTTAGTCACTAATAGCAGTAATGTTAATATGGGCACATATTCAAAAGAGCAACTAAAATCAATTACGCTAGGATTTTTCAATGCTATAGACTCTGACATTGAAAACGATGCTAGAAACGCAGCAGATGTTTGGATTGAATAGTTGACCACAAAACAGTACAGCTAGAGCTTTTGATCTAGTTAACAATAGTAGCTTATGAAATATGCACTATTAATAAAGTCATATATTTTTAGGTATTTGGCAGACCTATTAAGGTTTGGAAGAGTGAGGATTTTTAAATGATAAGAATTAGAAAATTGTTATCCATAATATTTTTATCCATATCTGGGTTTGTATTTTTCTTTATGTGGATTGGAGGAGTAGCTTTACATCTATTTACTATATTATTTACTTATAAATTTTCAGGGTTTGGATCTGCATTTCTGGCATTAATACTTCCACTTATTGCACAGATTTATTGGTTTATAAAAATGTGGGTGGTAACTGGAAGCTTTATTAATGATTTTAGCTTTAATATATTAGTGTTTATTGGATGGCTTTCATCTGCATTTATATTTGCATTTTTAGGGACATGGATAGAGCCAAAGGAAGCAATCGAAACTGATAATGATGTAGATGTAGATGTAAGCGAAAATATATATGAAGTAAATAAACTTCAATATATATCAGACGAGGATTTGCTTTTAGCCATAAAGGATAGAATTAATGAAAATAAGTGATGTTTTTAATATAATTATTAAAAATAAGAAGCAGATTATTGTAGCGGTCTTTATTCTAATTACTGCCTGGTGGTTTAGATACGATATAGAGTGCGGGGGTAATTCTATTATTGCTTGTGTTGCCTATGATAGATTTACAGGAGAGTTTGTTTTACCAATTAATGAAGTTAGAAAAAATTAAACAGCGCCGCTAGAGCTGCTTATCTAGCAAATAAGGGGGGGTAAGTAATGAAATTTATATTTGCAATACTAGCACTAAGCATTTCTACAGCAGCACTCGCTGATACTCACGTAAAAGGTTATACAAAAAGTGATGGTACTTACGTAGAGCCATATACCAAAAGCTCACCTAATAGCACCACTTACGATAACTACAGCACAAAAGGCAACACTAACCCATATACTGGCCAGCAAGGTACTCAAAACCCAGAATCTAGCAATCAGTATCAGCCAATTAAGATGGAGCCATACAAATACAAGCCATGAATTAGGTATTAAGTTGGCCATTTGCATCGCATTGCAATAAGGCCACAGTGACTTTCGCTGCGTGGCGGAGCCAAATGGGTTATTTAGAGCAAATGCAATCAAATTTAACGTTGAATTCTCCAATCTCGAAAATTATTTCAGGTGGCCAAACAGGTGTAGACCGTGCTGCACTTGACTGGGCAATATCTAACGATGTAGAACACGGTGGTTGGTGTCCTCAGGGTCGATTAGCCAAGGATGGCGTGCTGGATACTCAGTATCATTTAGTCGAAATAGAAAATGGTAGCTATCGACAGCGTACTAAACGCAATGTAATGGATAGTGACTGCACGTTGAAACTCAATCTAGGTGATTTGAATGGGGGCACATTAGCTACCCATAAATTTACGCGGCAGTTAAGCAAACCTTGTTATTTGCTGCGGCTTGATTCTGACACTTTGGAATGTGATCTTAATAGCCTGATTAGCTGGATACGGGTTAATAATATTGCAATCTTAAATGTAGCTAGCTCAAGCGCAAGTAAACGGCATGCTATTTATTCGTTGGCAATATTGTTTATGGGCAATTCAATGAATGTTTTAACCCATTTATAGAGTCAGCTCTTTCGTTATCACATTCTTCCAGTAACAAGCGAACCCAATAAAATGATTCTTTTATACAACACAGAATCCGTAAACCATGTGTGCCAGCCAAACCAAACGTCTGGGCGACGGGTTCTATGAACAAAAGCTGGCCAGACAATAAACCGCCCAACTTACAGGAAAACGGTTCTTAACCGGTTATAGCAATGATAAGTGCCATTCGGAACAAGTCACAATTTATTATGGAATTTCAATATAAATTTAAAAAACGTGGCCTGCCCTCTGTAAATATTTAACTTTCACATAACCGCAAACTTACTGATTAAACACTAAGTAAATTCATGATGCGTGCCTCAGCAATGACTACTCAACATCTACTAAACACCTTTACTCAACATCTTGCGCTAATACTTTTTGACGGCGAGCGCGCACAGAGGCAGCCAACATATCCAACAACTCAACGGTATCTTGCCAACCCAAACAAGCATCGGTAATCGACTGACCATATTCTAAGGTGCCGCCTATGGTTTGTTCCTGACGACCTTCATTAATATGCGACTCAACCATCACGCCCATAATGCGCGCATCACCAAGTGCTAATTGCTCGCCAACATCTCGCGCCACTTCTTTTTGCAACAAATAGTTTTTTTGGCTGTTGCCGTGACTGCAATCTATCATCAACATAGGCGCTAAACCTGCTGAAGCCAAACTAGCGCAGGCAGCATCAACACTTACCGCATCAAAGTTTGGCAATTTTCCACCACGTAAAATCACATGGCAATCTTCATTGCCCGCAGTTGAAATAATCGCTGACTGGCCTTCTTTAGTGACCGATAAAAAATGATGCGGGCTTGTGGCTGTTTTAATGGCATCAATTGCCACGCGAACATTGCCATCTGTACCATTTTTAAAGCCAACCGGGCAAGATAATCCAGACGCCAATTCACGATGCACTTGCGATTCAGTCGTTCGCGCGCCAATTGCTCCCCAACTGACTAAATCTGCAATATATTGCGGCGTAATGGTATCTAAAAACTCGGCGCCTGCTGGCAGGCCTAGCTCATTGACGTCTAATAAAAATTTACGTGCCAGCGCTAAACCTTCGTTGATGCGGTAGCTACCGTCTAAATAAGGATCGTTAATCAAGCCTTTCCAACCCACCGTGGTGCGCGGTTTTTCAAAATACACGCGCATCACAATTAATAAATCTGCAGATAAGCTATTACGTACATCAACCAAACGACGTGCATATTCCAAACCGGCTTCTGCATCATGAATTGAACACGGCCCGACGATGACCAATAATCTATCATCGGATTGATGCAAAATATTGTGAATAGCGGCGCGTGTTTTTAAAATATTTTGCGTAGACTCTGCACTTTCTTGAAGGCGGCTAAGCAAATCTAAAGGTGTAATCAATGTTTTGATTTCACGGATGCGCACGTCATCAGTGGCAGGTTTTTCGTAAGCGTCAGCATGGCCACTATTAATTTCTAGCGCTAGCTGAATTGATTTTTCGTTAGTATTCATGAATTTTTTACTTAATTTCTTATAATTAATTATTCTTGCTAATCATTTAATTTACTAGTCATTTAGTTGACTAGCTAATGACTTCTGCAAGCACTTTCAAAAAGCGCGCGTTTTCACTGAATAAACCTACGCTTACACGCAAGTAATCAGCCATTTCATAATTGGCAATGGGTCGCACAATCACGCCTTTTTGCAGTAATTTTTGATTCACAATAGCCGCATCTTTGACTGAAAAACTGACAAAATTTGCGCTTGATGGAATATATGCCAAGCCTAGTGCGCCTAACCCCTGCGTCAATTGCGCCATGCCCGCTTGATTAAGAGCATAACTACGTTCGACAAAATCATCATCTGCCAGAGAAGCAATCGCAGCTGCTTGTGCAATGCTATTTACATTAAATGGCTGGCGCACGCGGCTAAGCATATCAGCCACCTCAGCATGCATTAAACCAAAACCAATACGCAAACCGGCAAGGCCATAAGCCTTTGAAAAAGTACGAGAAATAATCAGATTATTAAATTCGCCCAACCAATTAATCGCCTCTGATTTATCTATCGCAGATAAATATTCGTCGTAGGCTTCATCTAATATCACTAACACGTTGCTAGGCACGGCTTTTAAAAACGCTTGTAAAGTGTCTTTTGCAATTAAAGTGCCGGTTGGATTATTAGGATTAGCAATAAATATCAAACGTGTTTTTGGCGTAATCGCTTTTAAGAAACCGTCTAAATCATGCGCGTAATTAATTGCTGGGACTACCACGCCAGTGGCGCCCACGGCTTGCGTCACTAATGGATAAACAGCAAAAGCATGCTGTGAATAGATGGCCTCACATCCCGCATGCAAAAATGCTCTGGCGGTAAGCTCTAAAATGTCATTTGAGCCATTACCAAACACAATCTGATTATTGGCTACATTGAATTTTTTCGCCACAGCTTCGCGCAAGGCAAAACAATTACCATCTGGATAACGCGCAATATCATAAATAGCTTCATCAATCGCCATTTGCGCTTTTGGACTAATGCCTAAAGGGTTTTCATTTGAAGCCAGCTTGACGATATCAGCTTCATTTAAACCCATTTCACGTGCAAGTTCACTAATTGGCTTGCCGCCTTGGTATGGGGCAATGGCGCGAATATAGTCGGGGGCTAAGCTAGATAAGTTGAAGTTTGATGCTGACATACTTAAAACCTTAATTAAATAACAGCGACAGGATAAGAACCCAGCACTTTTAAAAATGATGCGCGAGCTTGCAATTCTTGCAGCGCGGCCTGTACTTTGACATCTGTTTGATGGCCTTCAATATCCACAAAAAATACGTAATCCCACAAGCTTTGTCTTGATGGCCTAGATTCCAACTTAGTCATACTGACGCCGTGTCTTGAAAGTGGTTCCAGCAAATCTATCATCGCGCCAGGTTTGTTTTTAGTGGTCATCACAATAGACGTTTTATCGGTGCCAGAGGCGGCAACATCATGTTTGCCCAACACTAAAAATCGCGTGGTGTTTTTTGGGTCGTCTTCAATATTTTCAGCCAACACATGCAGATTAAACAGCTCTGCCGCACGCTTGCTGGCAATGGCTGCGGCAAATGTGCCATCAGTTGAGACCAAATCATGAATCATCTGCGCTGCACGCGCATTGCTAGTAACTGCTTCACGCTGAGCGCCAGGTAAGGTTTTATTCAACCATTCATGGCACTGAGATAATGATTGGCTATGCGAAAATACATGGCTAATTTGGCTAATATCGTCTTGTTTAGACAGCAAACAATGATGAATAGGCAGCGTGATTTCACCACAAATTTTAAGTGGGCTAGAAAGTAGTAAATCAAGCGTAATACCAATCGCGCCTTCGGTAGAATTTTCTACTGGCACCACGCCATAGTCAGCTTGATTCGCTTCTAGCGTCCTAAACACTTCGTCGATAGAACCGCAAACCACAGCGCTTCGGCCTAAGCCAAATTGCTTAAGCGCGGCCTCTTCGCTGTAAGTGCCTAATGGACCTAAAAATGCGATGGATAATTCTTTTTCTAGCGCACGACAATTAGACATGACCGCACGAAAAACATTGCTGACCGCCTCGTTCGATAGCGGCCCAGTGTTATTAGCTTGCAAGCGGCGTAAAACCTGCGCTTCGCGTTCTGGTCGATAAATGACGCCATCATCTTTTAAGCTACCAATTTGACGCGCAAGTGCTGCGCGCTCATTGACTAGCACTAAAAGCTGCTCATCAATCGCATCGATTTGATCACGGTGTTGTTTAAGTTGTTCTGACATTGAGTATGCTTTTCTAGTGTGCTTGTTCAAATGCTTGCATGTACGAAACTAGCGCTTGTACGCCAGCAATTGGCATTGCGTTATAAATTGAAGCACGCATGCCACCGACCGCACGATGGCCTTTTAATTGCAATAATCCAGCAACTTCCGCACCTTTTAAAAATGCCTCATTAAGCGATTCATCGGCCAAGAAAAAGGGAATATTCATGCGTGAACGATTATTAAGCGCAACCTTATTTGTATAAAAATCCGTGCTATCAATATAATCATAAAGCAAAGCCGCTTTGGCAATATTTTGTTGCTCAATGGCAGGTACACCACCTTGCGCAAGCAACCATTCAAACACTAAACCGGCAATATAAATACTATAAGTAGGCGGCGTATTAATCATCGATTGATTTTCTGCCTGCGTTTTCCAGTTAAATACTGCAGGCGTTAGCGGTGAGGCGCGGTCTAACAAATCTTCACGAACAATCACAATACATAAGCCAGCTGGACCGATATTTTTTTGTGCGCCGCCGTAAATAACACCGTATTGGCTAACATCAATGACGCGTGAAAGTATGTGCGAAGACATATCTGCCACAATCGGCACATTGCCGGCATCGGGTAAGCCGTCAAACTCCACGCCACTCATGGTTTCGTTGGTGCAAATATGCAAATAGGCAGCATCTTTATTTAACTGCCAATCAGAAAATGACGGTACATCTGTGTAATGCGTAGCTTCGGTGCTGGTCACCACATTAATTTTGCCGTAAGCGCTAGCATCTTCTACACTGCGCTTGCTCCAGCCACCGGTGATGGCATAATCTGCCGCATGGCCGTTTAGCAAATTGAGCGGAATCATTGCATTTTCAGCAATCGCCCCACCTTGCAAAAACAACACTTTGTAAGTGTCCGGCACATTTAATAAAGTGCGTAAATCCGCTTCTGTTTTGGCAAGTATGCTGGTGAACTCTTTACCACGATGTGACATTTCCATCACACTCATGCCTGAGCCATGCCAATCTAACATTTCAGCCTGAGCGCGCTCTAAAACTGGCTTAGGCAATACTGCCGGTCCCGCAGAAAAATTATATATTTGCTTCATTACGTCGGTTTCTTATTCTTGATCGTTATCTGTGGTGTCGTCGCTGGCATCATTGTCTGATTCACCGTCTGATTCACTTTCTGACTCATCGTCGCTTGCATCATCATTATTTGAATCTTTATCACCAGACACATCAGCAATAATATTGACACCAGCACCAGCAATTAGGTTGGCGTCAATTTCAGCATCGGCATCGTCAGTTTCAACAATTTTCTCTAAACCAGACAATTTCTCGCCTTCGCCTAAGTTAATCAAAGTTACACCCTGAGTTGCACGGCCTAATTCACGAATTTCTGCTACACGAGTACGAATCAATACGCCACCGGTTGTAATCAGCATAATTTCATCTTCATCGTTCACTAACTTAGCAGCAACGACTAAACCATTACGCTCACTTGTAGCAATCGCTTTAACGCCTTGCGTACCGCGGCCAGAATGACGGAAATCAGCCAATTGCGTGCGTTTACCGTAACCATTTTCAGTGGCAACTAACACAGTTTGTTTGTCATTATCAGCAATCAACAATGAAAGCACTTGTTGTTGATCAGCCAAACGCATACCTCTTACACCACGGGTATTTCGTCCCATGCTACGTACATCTTCTTCGTCGAACCACACCGCTTTACCGCCGCTAGAAACCAATATCACATCATTGGTACCATGAGTCACTTCTGCGCCGATCAGGTAGTCATCTTCGTCTAAATTGATGGCAATGATGCCGTTTTTACGTGGATTTGCAAATTCCGTCAGTGGCGTTTTCTTGACTGTACCTTGTGCCGTTGCCATGAAAATAAAGTGATTTTCATCAAATTCTTTCACTGAAAGAATGGCGTTAATTTTCTCGCCATCTTCTAATGGGAACAAGTTCACCATAGGCTTACCACGCCCAGTGCGGCTACCTTGTGGCACTTCGTATACTTTCAACCAATACACACGTCCGCGACTACTAAAGCACAGTATGTAATCGTGCGTATTCGCCACAAACATTTTGTCGATAAAGTCATCTTCTTTAGTTGGCGCAGCTTGCTTGCCTCGGCCACCACGTTTTTGCGCACGATATTCTTCTAGCGGTTGTGATTTCACGTAGCCAGTATGAGAAAGCGTTACAACAACATCTTGCGGCGTAATGAAATCTTCTAAAGATAAATCTTGTGCATTCACTACAATTTCACTGCGGCGTTTATCGCCAAATAAGCGTCTGATTTCGGTCAATTCGTCCACAATCATAGTGGTTACGCGTGAAGGCGTGGCTAAAATATCGAGTAAATCAGCAATAATATCCATCACCTCTTTGTATTCGCTAACCACTTTATCTTGCTCAAGGCCAGTTAAGCGTTGCAAGCGCATTTGCAGAATTTCTTGTGCTTGAATATCACTTAATCTATAGCCATTTGGCGTTAAACCAAAATCAACACTTAAACCTTCAGGGCGAGAAGCTTCCATTGCCGCACGTTTAAGCATTTCTTCAACCACTGGCGATTGCCAAACACGCGCCATCAAGTCGACTTTAGCTTCTGGTGGCGTAGGTGCCGCTTTAATCAAGGCAATCATGTCATCCACGTTTGCCAAAGCAACGGCTAAACCTTCTAAAATATGACCACGTGCGCGGGCTTTTTTCAGCTCAAATACGGTACGACGGGTAATCACTTCACGACGATGACGCAAGAAAGCTTCTAGCATTTGCTTGAGATTTAGCAGGCGCGGCTGGCCATCTAACAAGGCCACCATATTCATACCAAAGGTGTCTTGCAACTGCGTTTGCTTGTAAAGATTATTCAGCACAACTTCAGCAATTTCGCCACGTTTAAGCTCAATCACCACGCGCATGCCAGATTTATCTGATTCATCACGCAAATCAGAAATACCTTCTATTTTTTTCTCGTTGACTAACTCAGCGATTTTTTCAACGAAGGTTTTCTTGTTTACTTGGTACGGAAGCTCATCAACGATTAACGCTTGGCGACCGCCACGTTCTAAATCTTCAACGTGGGTACGACCACGCATCACAACGCGACCACGACCTGTGCGATAACCTTCTTTTACGCCTACAGTGCCGTAAATAATACCGGCTGTTGGGAAATCAGGCGCTGGCACTAATTCAATCAGCTCTTCAATGCCCATTTCAGGATCTTTAAGTAAAGCAAAACAAGCGTCCAACACTTCATTCAAATTGTGTGGCGGAATATTGGTTGCCATACCAACAGCAATACCAGAACTACCATTAATTAATAAGTTTGGAATACGTGCCGGCATAATCAGCGGCTCATGCTCGCTACCGTCGTAGTTAGGGCCGAAATCTACCGTTTCTTTGTCTATATCAGCCAGTAATTCATGGGCAATTTTAGACATACGGATTTCGGTGTATCGCATTGCGGCCGCATTATCGCCATCGACAGAACCAAAGTTACCTTGACCATCAACCAGCATATAACGCAACGAGAAGTCTTGCGCCATACGAACGATAGTATCGTACACCGCGGTATCGCCATGCGGATGGTATTTACCAATCACATCGCCGACAATACGTGCAGATTTTTTATACGGCTTGTTATAGTCGTTGGATAATTCATGCATGGCGAACAAAACGCGCCTATGTACAGGCTTTAAACCATCACGCACGTCAGGTAAAGCACGACCAACAATCACACTCATCGCGTAATCTAGGTACGATCTACGCATCTCATCTTCTAAGCTGATCGGCAGGGTTTCTTTAGCGAATTGATCCATGTTTTTAGTAACTTATAATAGTTTTTATATTAATCAAATTTTAGCACAATTAGCCTGCAAATGATTGATTTTGGCTTGATTTCAAGCCAATTTCCATCTCAAATCAACCTGATTTAACTCGGCTAAATAGTTGAAAAAATAATGATAAAAATTTAATAAAACTAAAGCGAAATTTTAGCGCTGTAAAACCGCTAAATCCGCTTTTAAATCTTCAATATGTTCCAAGCCCACAGCAATTCTAATCAAACCATCACTGATACCAGATGCGGCACGCGCTTCTGCTGTAACGCGGCTATGCGTAGTGGTGGCTGGGTGTGTAATTGTGCTTTTAGCATCCCCTAAATTAGCGGTGATTGAAATTAATTGCGTGGCATCTATCAAGGCCCAAGCCGCCTCTTGCTGAGTTTGGCCGGGTTTAGCTTTCACTTCAAAACTGACAATACCGCCACCATTCGTTTGCTGTTGCATGGCCAGCGCATGCTGAGGATGTGAAGCCAAACCAGGATAATAAACTCGCGCCACTTGCGGTTGCGCTTCTAACCAAGTCGCTAAAGCTAAAGCATTTCTTGAATGCGCTTCCATGCGAATATAAAGCGTCTCTAAACCTTTCAAAAATACCCAGGCGTTAAATGCACTCATGGTGACACCGGCTGTGCGTAAAAAACCATAAACCGGCTCCATTAATACTTTGCTACCAAGCACAGCACCACCTAAACAGCGGCCTTGGCCGTCTATATATTTTGTGGCTGAGTGAATAATAATATCGGCACCAAGCGCTAGCGGCTTTTGAATCGCCGGCGTGCAAAAACAATTATCCACCACCAAATATGCGCCGGCTTTATGAGCGATGTCTGCTAGCACTTTAATATCACACACTTCGGTCAGTGGATTTGAAGGCGTTTCGACAAAAAATAGCTTGGTTTTTGTGGTTGCGGCCGCCTGCCATTCATCTGGATTAGTCAATGACACGAAAGTGACTTCTAAGCCCCAGCGCTTAAGTATATTGCCGAATAACTGCACACTAGTTCCAAAAATGCTACGCGATGCAACTACGTGATCACCTGCAGAACATAAGCCCATGACGCAGGCTAAAATTGCCGACATACCGCTTGAGGTTGCAACGCATTGCTCTGCACCTTCTAAAGCGGCTAACTTATCTTGAAATACCGTCACGGTGGGATTGGTAAACCGTGAATAAATATTGCCCGGTTCTGTACCGCCAAAACGTGCCGCAGCTTGTGCTGCACTTTGGAATCTAAAGCTAGAATTTAAGAATAAGGCTTCAGAATTTTCGCCTAACTCAGTTGCATCACTACCGGCGCGAACGCTTAGCGTTTCTGGGTGGTATTGCTCAATATTAAACTGCTTTTTAATCATATTAATCTCATTTTTTTCGACTAAGTTTTACAACACTAAAAATAATTTTTCTGGGTACAGTAACCAATACCTGTTGGTATTAGCTAAATCTTCAATTCAAACAGCCAATAAAAAAACCCGCTTCAGCAATAAGGCTAAAACGGGTTCTTTGCCACCTCGCTTAAGCAGTATTTTTCATGCGCTTGCAAGTGGTGCTTTAACTAATCATGCATACAGCAAGTAGTTTAGGCCGTTTCTTCCGCCTCATTATCGACAGCATCAATTAAATTCAAATCCATTTGTGTGCTTGAATTTGAAGGTTTTTGTTTTTTATTCACATCACCGCGTGCCGCTTCAATATTAGCTAAATAAGCTTCATCAATATCGCCTGTAACATATTTACCATCAAAACATGAGCAATCAAAATCTTTAATACTAGGATTACTTAATTTTACGCCGGCCACCAAAGCATCTAAATCTTGGTAAATAAGTGCATCCGCGCCTATCTCTTGGCAAATTTCTTCGTCAGTTCTATCAGTGGCTAGCAATTCGTCGCGGCTAGGCATATCTATGCCATATACATTTGGGAAACGTACCGGAGGCGCGGCAGAAGCAAAGTAAACTTTGTTTGCACCAGCATCACGTGCCATTTGTACGATTTGTTGCGAAGTAGTACCACGCACAATAGAATCGTCTACTAACAGTACATTCTTACCTTTAAACTCTATGCCGATTGGGTTAAGTTTTTGGCGCACAGATTTTTTACGTAACGCCTGACCTGGCATAATAAAAGTACGGCCAATGTAGCGATTTTTAATAAAACCTTCGCGGTAATCCAAACCTAACGCAATGCCAACTTGCAAGGCACTCGGGCGGCTAGTATCTGGAATTGGGATGACGACATCAATTTTTTTATCGGCCCATTCACGCTTAATTTTCTCTGCCAAACTTTTACCCATGTCTAAACGAGTTTGATATACAGACACGCCATCAATCACTGAATCTGGGCGAGCCAAGTAAACATATTCGAAAATACATGGATTTAATTGAGGGTTTTCAGCACATTGACGTGAGAAAAAGTTGCCGTCCATATCAATAAAAATCGCTTCACCTGGCGCAACATCACGCACCATTTTAAAACCTAACACATCTAGCGCAACACTTTCAGATGCGACGATATATTCAGTGCCTTTGTCAGTTTCGCCCTTACCTATCACTAAAGGGCGAATGCCGTTAGGATCACGAAACGCGAGCAATCCAAAGTTTGCGATCATAGCCACTACTGCGTAAGCACCTTTACAGCGTTTATGTACACCAGCAACCGCCTCAAATGCCATATCAGTATTGAGCACAGCGTTGCGTGAGGTTTTTTCAATTTCATGCGCCAGCACATTTAGCAACACTTCTGAATCTGAATTAGTATTAATGTGGCGCAAATCTTGGCGGAACATTTCTGATTTCAATTGCTCAGAATTGGTAAGATTGCCGTTATGACCGAGCACGATACCAAATGGAGAGTTTACGTAAAATGGCTGCGCTTCAGCCGCGCTTGATGAACCAGCTGTTGGATAGCGTACATGCGCGATACCAACATTGCCGATTAAGCTACGCATGTGGCGCGTTTGAAATACATCTTTCACCAAGCCGTTATTCTTATGCATGAAAAACGTATTACCATCGGTAGTCACGATACCAGCGGCATCTTGCCCACGATGTTGCAAGACCAGCAAACCATCATATAACAATTGGTTGACTGGATTTTTACCTACAATGCCTATAATTCCGCACATGAATAATGCCTTAAATGATTAATTCTGTAATATTAAAATACCGACTTAAACCTAAAGATTTAAGCCTGAGTATTGCTAGCTTAGCTGTTATTAAAATGCTTGTTATTAAAATACTTATTTTGAGAATATAGCCTATTAAATACCAGCTATTTAATCATATTTAACGTGCTGTGCTATGTCTAAAGGCACCCAAGGCAATGCACTGAGCACCAAAGCCTCAATAGGCGCACTGAACATGGCATTATGCCAACGCGCATCTTTTGGAGCATTAGTAAGCCCGGCTAAAAATACCACAATACAGACTATCAGCACACCTCTCACTAAACCAAATGCAGCGCCTAAAATTCGATTAAGCCAGCCCAATCCGATCTTTTTGAAAATTGCAGAAAGCGCAATTGCCAACAAACTTGTTACCAACAATGTCGCCAAAAATAACACTAAAAAAGCCGCTAAAATTCGCAATGACTCTGTGGGTATATCCATAGGCATCATAGGCAAAAGCTGATTAGCGTAAGTTTTAGCTACGTAAAATGCGGCAACCCAACCCAAAATAGCCAATACTTCTCGAAGTAAGCCACGCATTACGCTCAATATAATAGATAAGCCAATAATGGTGAGTACTGCGTAATCGAAACTTGTCATCACTATTTTACGTGCGTTGGAATTGGAATGAAACGAACCGGCATTTAATCATTACTGATAACCATACCACTTAAATTAGCCGACTGTAGCTTAGCTAAAGCTGACAATGCAGCTTGGCGTGATGCAAAATTACCAGCTTTCAATCTAATTTTTTCACCTTTTTCTGTATTAATTGTTTCTCTACGTGAGTCTAAGCCTGCTTTTTTTAATTTTTCTTGTAACTGCTTAACGTTGGCTATATCCGAAAACACGCCCACTTGAATAGTGAAGTTTCCATCATGCTTTTGTGGTTTAGCTTCTGCCACCTTCGGTTCTTTAATTTTGGCCTCAGTAGCCTTAGGCTCTATAGCTTTAGGTTCAGTGCTTTTAGTTTCTGCCAGTTTGGCCTCGGCAGCCTTAGCCTCAATCACTTTTGGCGCAGCTTTTTTAAGCTCAGGTGCGTTCACAACACCCACTGACTCTATCTTTTTACTTTCTAAGCTACTTTTTGCAATGCTAGCCTGTTGGCCATTATCAACCTTAATATCTTTACCAACCTCAGAAACCGAAGACGTTTCAGGAATAACAACTTCAGCACTAGGAACCAAATCTACAGGATGAGCTTCCGCAATGATTAGATCTGAAGATGGCGCAGAAGAAATAGCTACTTCGTGTAACTTAAAAGCATTAACTTCTGGCATGGATATTTTAACGGCCTCTTGCGGAGCCAATGCAGCTCTATCTTGCAATATTCTTGGCAAAATAATCACCATAAGCAATACAAGCGCGATAGCACCGACTAAACGACGGCGCGCACGTTTTTTTAAAACCAACTCTTGATCGTTATGTAATTCAGGTGGCATTACTGCTTCCTTAATGATTGAGTTTTTGAGTATTCACAAAACGCAGATAATATTTATTCAGAAATAAGCGCAGATGAAATTACTTGCAAAACGCTCGCTACTGTAAAAAAAGAACCGAACACGATTATTTTATCATTTTCAAGCATATCAATACAGGCTTGTTGGTAAGCATTATTAGCATCATCAAACATCTTAATCTCAGCCGCAGGATTAACCCGGACGATAACTTCAGCTAAATCAGAGGCTTGTGCGCCACGAGCATGATCAATACTAGCCACATACCATACGTCAATCTCATGTTGCAGTTCTGACACAACACCTTGCATATCTTTATCCGCTAACATTGCGAATACAGCAAAGGTTTTAGCTGAGCTTATCTTGGCATTCGCTTGCGTATATTGCACTTTACAAGCTTTAATATTTTCGGATAAAGCCTTTGCTGCATGCGGATTATGCGCAACATCCAATATCACGCGCGGTGCATTTAATTGATTGGTAACAACCACTTGAAACCGTCCAGCCAATGAAACTTGCTGCATCGCGCTTGCCATAGCGTCCATAGACACTGGCAACTTAGACTGCAAAGATTCAACGGCAGCAATGGCACAACTAGCATTCGCTAATTGGTAAGCTCCTCGCAGTGCTGGATTAGGCAATGTGTAAACGACTTTGTCATTTTGTAGAAATTGCCAACCATTCTCTACTATTTGGTAGTCAAAATCGCGATGGATGCACTTAAAGTCAGCCTGCACTTGCTCCGCATGGGCAATTAAACTAGCTGGCGGATTTGTATCGCCACAAATTGCCGGCAAAGATTTTCTATATACACCCGCTTTTTCAAACCCAATACTTTCTCTCGTATCGCCTAAA
Source organism: Methylophilaceae bacterium (assembly GCA_947451235.1). Classification (GTDB taxonomy): domain Bacteria; phylum Pseudomonadota; class Gammaproteobacteria; order Burkholderiales; family Methylophilaceae; genus Methylotenera. Next base: position 19,399 of record CANFZA010000015.1, read on the forward strand.
TAGTCTTGGTGATCTAAAGCCACACTAGTGACAATGGCGCTACTTGGTTCAAAGGCATTAACCGCATCTAACCTACCGCCTAAGCCAATTTCCATAATAGCAATATTGATGCCTGACTGCATAAAATGCCACATCGCAGCCAAAGTGCCTACTTCAAAATAAGTAAGTGATATTTCAATGTTATCTGCGCCGATACGCGCGGCATCGACGGCAGCAAAGGCAGTACATAACTGAGCATCGCTAGCCTCAATGCCGTTAACACGCACTCGCTCGTTATATTTTAATAAATGCGGTGAGGTGTAGCAGCCAACTTGGTAGCCAGCCTGCTTATATATCTGCGCTAGCATCGCACAGGTTGAGCCTTTACCATTGGTGCCGGCAACCGTAATAATGGGAAATTTTGGGCTTAAGTTTAACCGCGCTATCATGCGATTAACACGGTCTAAACCCATAGAGATAGATTTTGGATGCAGGCTTTCTATATAACTTAGCCATGCGGCCAAATCTCTGCGTTCTGGATTTATGGCTACAGAATTATTAGTTTCCGTATTTTGAGTCATACCAAACCCTTGAGGATTGCTAAATCCTCAAGCATTGACCAAGCTAAGCACTTTGTAAAATTAATGATCAATGATGAGGACTAATGGTCAACTGATAAAGAATTAAGCTGCAACAGGCAAGCGCATTAAATTAGCTAAAATTGAAGCCAAGCGATTACGCATTTCACGACGATCGATAATCAAATCAATAGCACCGTGCTCTAACAAAAATTCAGCGCGCTGAAAGCCATCTGGCAAAGTTTCACGCACAGTTTGCTCAATCACACGCGGACCAGCAAAGCCAATCAAAGCTTGTGGTTCAGCAACAATAACATCGCCTAGCATAGCGAAGCTAGCAGAAACACCACCCATAGTCGGGTCGGTTAACACTGAAATAAACGGCAAACCGGCTTTACTTAGTTGCGTTAATGCTGCGCTAGTTTTAGCCATTTGCATCAATGAGAGTAAGCCTTCTTGCATACGCGCGCCGCCACTGGCTGCAATACAAACAAAAGCCATTTTATTATCAATTGCCGTTTGTACTCCGCGCACAAAGCGCTCGCCCACTACTGAACCCATAGAACCACCCATGAACTTGAATTCAAATACGGCAACGACTGCAGGAACGGTTTTAATGCTGCCCTGCATCACAATCAGCGCATCTGTTTCGCCTACAGATTTTTGTGATTCTTTAATGCGATCAGCATAACTTTTGCTATCTTTAAACTTAAGCGGATCAATCGGTTGCACAGAGGCACCAATTTCAAACTGGCCTTCTGCATCTAGCAATTGCGCCAAACGCTCACGTGCTCCTATGCGATTGTGATAAGCACATTTTGGACAAACACCTGAGTTATCTTCTAAATCTTTTTTATATAACACCGTTAAACAAGATGGACATTTACTCCAAAGACCTTCTGGCACAGTTTTCTTATCTGCGCCTACAACACGTTTGATTTTTTGCGGTAATTGATTTAACCAACCCATAATGTCACCCTCGTTAGCATTTTAATTTGCATGCTATTTAATAATTAAATTGATTTAGTTGCAGAATCAACCGCAGTTTTAAGCTCAGTCATTAAAGCAGCGACATTGCTTAATAAATTGTCGTCTGTTGAAGCCTCTATCAATTGCACCATACGGCTACCAACCACCACTGCATCGGCAATGGCAGCGGTTGCTTTAGCCGTAACTGCATCACGAATTCCAAAACCAACGCCAACAGGCAAATTAGTTTGCTTGCGAATTGCAGCAACACGCTCAGACACTTCAATAATATCCAAATTAGCTGCGCCAGTAACGCCTTTAAGCGACACATAATAAACGAAACCGCTGGCTTGGCTGACGATTAAATCAACGCGTTTAGGCTCAGTAGTGGGCGATAATAAAAAGATAGGATCAATATCACGCGAACGTAATTCTTGTACAAATTCACCACATTCTTCTGGCGGATAATCAACCGTAATGACACCGTCAACATCTGCAGCCTTAGCGCGATCGGCAAAAGCTTTAGGGCCAATGGCTTCAATCGGGTTTGCATAACCCATTAAAATAATCGGCGTGGTTTGATTGGTTAAGCGAAAAGTTTTAACCATTTCAAGTACCGCAGTCAAGCCCACTTTATGCATCAACGCACGTTCACTGGCACGCTGTATCACTGGGCCATCTGCCATAGGATCAGAAAATGGCACGCCAAGCTCTATCATATCAGCGCCATTTTTCACTAAGGTATGCAATAGATCAACCGTGTGTTTAGGGTGTGGATCACCAGCAGTGATATAGGGAATCAAGGCGGTTTTGCCTTGTTGCTTGAGTGCTGCAAAAGTGGTTTGTATGCGAGACATAAGTGTTACTTTTTAATTAGGTACGTTTAAATTGTGCACGTTAGATTGGGCACGTTACATTAGGTACGCCATATTTTTACAGCGTAATATTGGCCAGTTTGGCAACGGTATTAATATCTTTATCACCGCGACCAGATAAGTTAACCAAAATAATTTCATCTTTGCGCATAGTCTTGGCCATTTTTTCAGCGTGCGCTAAAGCGTGGCTAGATTCTAGTGCAGGAATAATACCTTCAGTGCGGCACAAACTATGAAACGCAGTCATCGCTTCATCATCAGTAATGCCCACATATTCAGCGCGCTTAATATCTTTAAGCCAAGCATGTTCAGGGCCTACGCCTGGATAATCCAAGCCGGCTGAAACTGAATGTGTTTCAATAATATTGCCATCAGCATCTTGCATTAAGTAAGTGCGGTTACCGTGCAACACGCCTACCGGGCTATTGGTCGTTAGCGGCGCTGCATGCATGCCAGTTTCCAAGCCATGACCAGCGGCTTCTACGCCAATTAAACGTACATTTGGCACATCAATGTAAGGGTAGAAAATACCCATTGCATTTGAACCGCCGCCCACACAGGCAATGACAGCATCAGGTTGGCGACCAACCATTTCTTGCATTTGAATTTTAGCTTCAACGCCAATAACGGCTTGAAAATCACGTACCATCATAGGATAAGGATGTGGGCCTGCAACCGTACCAATAATGTAGAAAGTATTATGCACATTGGTCACCCAATCACGCATCGCTTCATTCAAGGCATCTTTTAATGTTTTAGAACCGCTCTCAACCGGCACCACAGTTGCACCTAACAACTTCATTCTAAATACATTCGGCGCTTGACGCTTAATGTCTTCGCTACCCATATACACCACGCATTCAAGGCCCATACGCGCAGCAATCGTCGCTGTAGCAACGCCGTGTTGACCTGCGCCAGTTTCAGCAATCACCCGCGGCTTGCCCATACGTTTAGCCAATAAAGCTTGACCAACAGTGTTATTGATTTTATGAGCGCCGGTATGGTTTAAATCTTCGCGCTTTAAATAGATTTGTGCACCACCGACCTTATCAGACCAGCGTTTGGCGTGATAAACAGGGCTAGGACGACCAACAAAGTGTTTTAAATCATGGGCAAATTCAGCTAAAAAAACTGGATCATGACGATACTTTTCATACATCATTCGCAATTCATCTAGCGCTTCTACCAATGTTTCTGCTACAAAGGTACCGCCGAATTGTCCAAAATGACCACGTGCATCTGGCATATCATAAAGCTGCATTTTTAATTCTCCACATAATACTTGTTCAAATTTAACGATTTACAACTAGATTTTGCATGTAAAACAGCATCAATAACGACAATATTCAAAGCGTAATCGCTTGATTGATTATAAGTAAACTTGTTGCATGAATGCAGTAATTTTAGTTGCATCCTTAATTCCTTTGGCAAGCTCAACGCCGCCACTTACATCGACCGCATAAGGCTGCACTTGTTCAATCGCCTGCGCCACGTTATCAGCTGTTAAACCACCCGCCAGTATGACTGGCTTAGCCAGTTGTTTTGGGATTAAATTCCAATCAAACACATGACCGGTTCCACCTGCGACACCTTCAGTATAAGTATCTAACAACAAGGCTTTAGCTGCAGAAAAATCGATTGAGCATTGTACCAAATTTGTGTCTGGTTTGACGCGTATAGCCTTGATAAATGGCAGTGAATATTGCGTACATTGTGCCGGCGTTTCATCACCATGAAACTGTAGAAGGTCGATGCTTACTTGTGAAACCACTTCATTTACAAAGCTGGCGTCCGCATTTACAAACAAAGCGACCACGCTGACAAATGCTGGGATACTCTTAGCAATCTCTTGCGCCTGAGCAATGCTGACATTACGCGGACTAGGCGCGTAAAAAACCAAACCAATCGCATCTGCACCATTGCGAACCGCCGTTAAGGCATCTTCCACACTGGTAATACCACAAATTTTGACTCTAACTCTCAAATAACTGCTTTCATAAAAATATTAAATATTTTGTAATAATTTCAAACGCTATTGTAACGCTAAATGAGTATATTGACTGATTTGGCGCTAGATTTGCTGATAGGCAAACCCCACTTTTCATCGTAACCTACGCCAGTAAGATACAAACCCGACGGCGAAAATGTAGGTGGAGATAAAGTACGATCACGCTCATTCAATAAAGTTTTAATGTAGTCTGGTGAAAAAGCACCTTTTCCAACATAAACTAGCGCACCTATCATATTTCTTACTTGATGCTGTAGAAAAGCATTCGCAGTGAAATCAAATCTAAAATATGGCCCAACCATGCTTACCTCTGCCGTTTGTAAATGTTTAATCGCGGATTTAGCTTGGCATTCAGAAGCTCTAAAAGCACTAAAATCATGCTCTCCCAGCAAATAACTAGCCGCTTCTGACATCGCAGCATAATCTAGTGGCAAATGAAACCAACCAGCCTTTGTCGCCATTAAAGCAGACGAAACCGGTGCGTTGTATAGCAAATACTGATAACTTCTGCTGAAGGCAGAAAAGCGTGCATGAAACTCTTCATCCACTTCATGCGCCCATTCCACACGTACTGAATCTGGCAAATGTGCATTAACCCCACGCACCCAAGCCGAAATAGGACGCACACTTTCAGTATCAAAATGGACAATTTGACTGAGCGCATGTACGCCAGTATCTGTTCTACCGGCTGCATGCACTCTAATTTCATGCTGCGCGATCACTTTAATAGCTAACTCAAGAGCATCTTGCACGCCGCATTTTGAGGGTTGGCTTTGCCACCCACAAAAACCAATGCCATCGTAGGCAACGCCTAATGCAATTCTCATGTAAGCGCCTTCAAACTTAACAAAATAACGATACTAAACATAATGATGATAAATAATTTATCGGTAAATCTAAACGCAGGGAATTGCATAGTAAGCATTTTTTGCGCCTGCAAATTATCAACAGATGAATGTAATTCATCAAGTACATTAAAATTAAATTTCTTTATAGCGGCTAACTCTTCTACATAATCCAAGGTCAGTAACAATCTTGCAGAGAACCGGGCCACATTTAGCCCAAGCAACTTAAGTGGTGAAAGTAGCATATACAAACCCACCATAAGTTCCTGCTTTGAACTTGTTGCAAAAATAATACTTAGACTCGCTAACGCTATTACCAATTTAACAATCTGCAATGCGCCCAAAGCACACCCTTCAAAAGTTGGCGCGTAGTTATTAGGAAAGTACTGAATATATTCGCCTGGTGTGCCAAAGGCATAAATAATAAAGATTGAAATAAATAACCAGCGCATACGCTTAATTACGCGTAAGAATTTATTGAAATCTAGCTTTAGTGCAAGTAGCGTTACTAACAAGCATAGCAACCAAATCATTTGGCTATTCAATAGATTGCTAAGCAGTAACAGCGTGATAAAGCAGAGTATTTTTACGAAAGGATGCATTACTTTAAGAATGGTCTTAGCCTAGAAATTGAATTTTTACCGCATTACTCTGTAAACGTAGTACATCAGAAAAATATAAAAAGATTAACTTAAATATGCCTAAAATAAAAAAGCCGAGTAATAACCTCGGCTTTAATTTTACAGCAACGCTGTTATGCCAAACTATCGAGTAATTGCTGCGCTCTTGCTTTTTGGTTAACTCCGCCCTCTTTCATCACTTCCTCTAATAACTCTATGGCACCCTCTTTGTCTTCCATATCAATATAAGCCGCCACTAAATCTAGCTTGATATTAACATCAGGCGGCTCGATTTCACTTGCAGGTGCGTGACTAGATGTGTCCGGAAAAGTCTCAACTTCGGTATCACCTAAGTCCAAGTTGATTGATGACAAATCAAAGGTGTTCGCTTCAAAATCATTCGTTTGCGATTCAGCATCATCATTTACAACAGCTTCTTCTTCATCAGGTAGATCAAATGATATTTCAGTTTCCAAGTCATTAGAAACTAAGTCGTTAGAAACTAAGTCGTTAGAAACTAAGTCGTTAGAAATTACGTCATCCGAAACCGAGTCATTAATAATTAGGTCTTCAGCTTCAGTCAGCGGCTTAGATACTGAAACATCATTAATTACTTCCACCTCTACATCGGCAGGTTTGGCAGGTTTAATAGACTTAGCTGACTTAACAGCCTTAGTTGACTTGACTGGCTTCACCGACTCAACAGAGCCGGCTAGCTTATCAACTTCATCTAATATAATCGATTCATCTAGGGAATCATCCATTTCAAAAGAGATATCCGCTAATGGATTAAGCTTAACTTGAGCGGTAGTATTAAGGTCTAAATTATCTTCAGGCATCGTGAAATCAATGTCTAAATTTGTCGATTCAACTGAAGTTTGATCTACTGGCGTAGCGATATCAGCTTGAGAAATATCGACTGGCAGCGCTGAAACATCATCATTTAATATATCAACAGTATCTGAAGTAGCTAATGCATTAGCAACATTAAGCTGAGCCGGAATGACAGGCTCATCTTTAGTTAAGTCCGCAAGATCAAAATCCATGGAGTTATCATCAGCTATTTCCTGCGTTGGAACTTCTACAGCAACCACTTCAGCCGTGCCTAGATTAACGTCAGTAAGATCAAAAGCAATAGAATTATCTGGTGCAGGCATTTCCAAACCATCACTAAGAGGAGCACTATCGCTTGCAATATTTAAAGTATCTAGATCAAAAGACATCGCCTGATCAGCAACAACTGCCGCATCAGGTACGCTAGCTAACAATATGGAAGTATCTTCATCAACCTTCACCGCTTCAGCTATTTTAGCTTCTGGTTCTATCGAAAAGTCGAAATCAGAATCCGATGACGCAACTTCTGAATCCAGCATTTTGGCGGCAGTAATGACTGATGTAGTAACACTTTGCGCTACCAAAGCTTCAGGCACAAGCAAATTTCTGACGTCATACAATGGATTTTCAGGCTCTATAACCGAACCCATCTCAGCCACTTTAGCCCAAGTAGGGTCATCAGCACCAAGTGTGGTATATAACTCACCAGCAATAGCTTCAAAGGCTGAATGATCTTTACGACCAGCGTACATTTCTAAAAGTTTTAAATGTAGCTCGTAACGCTTAGGCTCTTTTAAAATCGCATCTTTCAGAATCTCTTCAGCTTGCGCATCACGACCATAAGCCATATAAACTTCCGCTTCGGCTATCGGGTCAACATCATTCGTATCTATCATGCTGCCATCGGCATTTTGAGAGAAATCTGTTAGAAACGAAGTGTCAGAGGTACTGGCATTGCCGGTTGTGTTACCAAATACAGTATTTGCGCGTAAACCACCTGAGGTTAAAATTCCACGCTCAAAACTATCTAAGTCTTTTCTACGTTTATTACGCAAAAACATCCAGCCAGCCACAAGTAAAGCAACGCCTGATGCGCCAGCCAAAACAAGTAAATCGACAGAATTGATCAAACGTTCAAGCAAGCCAATTTCTTCTGCAGGCGCTACTTGCATTTTTGCTGGCACCTTAACTTTTGGCGTTGGAATAACTTTCGCAACCTCAGACACTACGACAGGAGCAACTTCCTGCGGTTTTGCTACAACGTCTGGAGCGACTTCAGCTTTTGGCGTTTCTTTGGGCTTAACTTCCGCAGCAACAACTGGCGCTTGCTCTGGTGTTTTTACACTAGCCTCTTTAGCTGTAGCGTCAGCATTTTTTTGCAACTGCGTCATTGATTGACTCTTTAAAGCCAAAAGCTTCTGCATATCTTCAATTTGTTTTTCTAAAGCTTTAGTACGTTCCTGCGCCTCTTTTAAAGACTTTTCACGTGCGGTAGATTCATCTTGTAGAGCAACAATTTTGGCATCAAATGCCTTGTTAACATCTTTAGCAGATTTGCCTGTAGCGTCTTTTTCACCGGCAGATAACTTAACAACGTCTTGTGGCCCTGTTTTAGCTGGAGTAGCTTTATCTTCGGCTGTAGCAATTTTTCCCGAGACAGATTGTTTTTGTTCTGATTCAGAAACTGCAGGGGTTTTGGCAACGTTTGCAGCGATGGCGTTACGATATGCATTCCAATTTGAAGAATGCACTTTAATAGACTGCTTGGCTTGTTGTGAATCGACAGCTGTGAGCGCTTCTTTAGAAGGCAACTTAATAATTTGCCCTACTTTCAGGCGGTTCATATTATTGCTAGTAAAAGCATTTTTATTGTATTCGTACAAGCCAACAAGCATCTGGTCTAAGCTTACACCTTCAACTTGCAAATCTTTTGCTACAGAAATTAAAGTATCACCACGCTTGGTCACAACATCTTGCTCAGTGCTACTTTCTAGACTTTTATCAGGCGCAGATATATCTACAACTCTGCGCTGTTTTTTTGATTTTTTAGTAGCTTTAGGAAAATCTTGTTGAATGCTAGCAAATGTATTATCTGAAGCTAGAGCGGCTCTAGGAGCTGAAGCAAATTCCGATGTATTTACTGAAGGCGCTTGAACTGAGATTGCTGGAGCATTATCAACCGTGTTTTTATATCCTGGAGGATCTAATAAAATAGTGTATTCGCGTTGTAAACGGCCGTTTGCCCAGTCTACCTGAATGAGCATATCTAAATATGGATCACTGATAGGCTGAGTTGAACGTAGTTTTAATAACGGTGAACCATCAGCATTTTTAGTGAGTTCAACTTTAATATTATTATGAATACTTAGGCGCGTTATGCCTTGTGTAGCATACGCCTCTTGCGAGGCGATCGACGCAACTAAAGTAGAAAGCTCTTCTGGCGAGACTGATAATAGCTCGATGTCAGCCTTAAGTGGCTCACCTAGTCCTGAGTTAACATTTAGCTTACCTAAACCAGCCGCATAGACTGAAAAAGGCATGAAGGCTAAACACACAGCCAATGAAATTTGCTTTATTTTAGATTTACGCACATTAACCCTTGATCAAACTTAATTTCTTAAATACGAAAATAACATCAAATAGTTAGCGATGCAAGCTGATAATACACATTATATTAATCGGCTATGTATATGTTGCCTTTAGCTTGTTGCACATTTGCTTACTCTATTATTACTTATTACTAATCTCGGCAATAGGCAAATGAAAGCTACTTTTCTATCAGAATTCGCAACATACGGCGTAGCGGTTCAGCCGCGCCCCAAAGTAACTGGTCACCTACCGTGAAGGCAGATAGATAATCATCACCCATATTAAGTTTACGTAAACGGCCTACAGGGGTATTCAACGTGCCAGTTACAGCTGCAGGCGTAAGCTCTCGCATACTCGCATCACGTTCGTTTGGAATCACTTTTGCCCACTGATTGGCTTCAGCTAACATCTGTACTATTTCATCTAACGGCACATTTTTAGTTAACTTAATAGTCAGCGCTTGGCTATGGCAACGCATAGCACCAATGCGCACACATAAACCATCAATAATAATAGGATTAGCTTCACGACCTAAAATCTTATTAGTTTCTGCGCCACCTTTCCACTCTTCTTTGCTTTGTCCATTACCAAGATCTTTATCAATCCATGGAATCAAGCTACCAGCAAGTGGCACTCCAAATTGAGAAGTCGGAAATTTCTCATCACGTAAAGTACCGGCAACAGTACGATCTATATCTAAAATTGCAGAGGCAGGATCAGCCAACAAATGACTGGCAGCAAAATGTGCCTCACCCATTTGATTCAGTAATTCACGCATATTTTGCGCACCAGCGCCTGAAGCGGCCTGATAAGTCATTGAGGTTGCCCACTGCACTAAATTTTCTTTAAATAAGCCATTTAAAGCCATCAGCATTAGTGAAACCGTACAATTACCGCCTACCCAATTCTTATTACCATTGGTGTAAGCATCTTGAATAACGTGCATATTGACAGGATCAAGCACAATCACGGCATCGTTTTCCATGCGCAATGTTGAAGCTGCATCAATCCAATGACCTTGCCAGCCTTCAGCACGTAATTTAGGGAAAACTTCGCTAGTATAGTCGCCACCTTGGCAGGAAATAATCGCATCCATTTGCTTAAGTTCAGCGATGTTATTGGCGTCTTTTAATGACGGACTATCTTTGCCTACGTTAGGCGCGTTGCCGCCGACTTGTGAGGTCGTAAAAAACTGCGGTTCAATGAGCGTAAAATCATTCTCTTCCATCATGCGCTGCATCAAGACTGAACCCACCATACCGCGCCAACCGACTAAACCAACTCTAAGCATATTCTTAACCTTAACTAATCTTTAGCAACTAATTTGAGCAACCAATCTATTAGCAACCAATTTATAAGTAAAACCTATCTGAAACCAAGTTAATTGAGCGCCGCAACCACTGCATCACCCATCGCATTACAGCCGACTTGCTTACAACCCTCAGTCAAAATATCAGCTGTTCTATAACCTTGGGCCAACGCTTTTTTAACAGCATTTTCAATTTTAAGGGCATTCGCTTCGTCGTTAAATGTATAACGCAACATCATGGCTGCAGACAAAATAGTGGCTAATGGATTTGCAATATCTTTGCCGGCGATATCAGGCGCAGAACCGTGGCTAGGTTCGTACATGCCTTTATTATTTTCATCTAGTGAAGCTGATGGCAGCATGCCGATAGAACCTGTGAGCATTGAAGCTTCATCAGATAAAATATCGCCAAAAATATTACCTGTCACCATCACATCAAACTGCTTAGGTGCACGAATTAACTGCATCGCAGCGTTGTCCACGTACATGTGGCTCAACTCAACTTCAGGATATTCAGCAGATAACTCTATCATCACTTGGCGCCATAATTCAGTGGCTTCTAGTACGTTAGCTTTATCTACTGAACATACTTTGGCTTTTTGTCCATCTTGACGGCGCTTCATCGCAATATCAAAGGCAACCCGACCAATACGACGAATCTCAGATTCACAATAACGCATAGTGTTAACGCCTTCGCGCTCACCATTTGGCAAGGTGCTGATACCGCGTGGCTGACCAAAATAGATGTCACCCGTGAGTTCACGCACTATCATAATATCTAAGCCAGAAACCACTTCAGGCTTAAGTGTTGAAGCGCCTGCAAGCTCAGGATAAAGCAATGCAGGACGTAAATTGGCAAACAAATTAAGCTCTTTACGAATACGCAGCAAACCGCGCTCTGGACGTAAATGGCGCTCTAATTGATCGTATTTCCAATCTCCCACGGCACCCAACAATACTGCGTCGGCATCTTTCGCTAATTGTAAAGTGGCTGCTGGTAATGGGTCGCAAGCAGCTTCGTAACCAGCACCACCAATTGGCGCTTCAGTCATTTCAATATCAAGATTAAGTGCATTTAACACTTTAACAGCTTGTGCGACGATTTCTGGACCTATGCCATCACCTGGCAATACTGCAATTTTCATGACGTTACTTTCTTAGCTTATAAATGAATACTGGTAAATGAATACTGGGTTGGATAATAGATAATGAATTAAGCAAAAAGCCAAGGCTGAGCTTGTTTATGCTTAGCTTCAAATTCTTTAATCTTATCTTGCTGCTGCATGGTTAAACCAATGTCATCTAAGCCATTCAACAAACAATGTTTACGAAACGCATCAACCACAAATTGATGCACTTCACCACTTGGCGTGGTCACTGTTTGCGCGGCCAAATCAACACTAAGTTTGTAACCCTCGGTGAAGGCAACCTGACTAAATAAACCATCAATCACTTCAGCACTTAATACGATAGGCAACATACCGTTTTTGAAACAGTTATTGAAGAAAATGTCGGCATAACTTGGTGCAATAATGACTTTAAACCCAAAATCTTCAAGTGCCCACGGCGCGTGCTCGCGGCTTGAACCACAGCCAAAGTTTTCACGCGTAAGCAAAATACTTGCGCCTTGATAACGTGTCTGGTTAAGCACAAAATCAGGATTAATTTGTCGTTTAGTATTATCCATACCCGGTTCACCGTGGTCTAAATAACGCCATTCATCAAAAGCATTTACCCCAAAACCTGAGCGCTTAATTGATTTTAAAAACTGTTTTGGAATAATCGCATCCGTGTCTACATTTGCACGATCTAAGGGTGCGACCAAACCATTTAACTGGGTAAAAGCTTGCATATTGGATTCTTAATTAGTTAGTTTTATTTCTAGACTTTAGCAATGATTAGCTAGAGTTTAGTTAGTAGACTTCTGGATGGCTTCGCCACCCTTTTCAATATCTTTACCTAAGCCTTGCAATGTATTGCACGCGCTTAGCGTAAATGTTAAAGCCAGCAAGATAAATAAAGTTTTCATGCAAATTCCTATTAATTAAATGTTCGAATATCAACGAAATGTCCAGCAATCGCAGCGGCAGCAGCCATTTCTGGGCTAACTAAATGCGTACGACCACCAGGGCCTTGGCGACCCTCAAAATTACGATTTGAAGTAGAAGCACAACGCTCACCCGCAGCTAATCTATCGGCATTCATTGCCAAGCACATAGAACAACCAGGCTCACGCCATTCAAAACCTGCTGCGATGAAAATCTTATCTAAACCTTCTTTTTCAGCTTGCGCTTTGACTAAGCCAGAACCGGGCACCACTAAAGCCAACTTCACGTTAGGCGCAATATGCTTGCCTTTTGCTACGGCAGCCGCAGCACGTAGATCTTCAATACGAGAGTTAGTGCAAGAACCAATAAATACTTTATCAATATTTATTTCGCTAATAGGCGTGTTCGCAGTTAAGCCCATGTAGGCATAGGCACGTTCCCAATCGCCACGCTGCACTTCATTTTTAGCCAACTCTAAACTTGGCACGCAACCATCGATACCTACCACCATTTCTGGCGATGTGCCCCAAGTGACCTGTGGTTGAATATCTTCAGCATTCAACATCACTACTGCGTCAAAATCAGCACCTGAGTCAGAATGCAAAGTATTCCAGTAAGCCACGGCAGCATCCCACAATTCAGCTTTTGGTGATAATGGGCGACCTTTTACGTAGTCTATGGTTTTATCATCCACAGCAATAATGCCAGCACGCGCACCGGCTTCAATCGCCATATTACATAAAGTCATACGACCCTCCATGCTCAGCCCACGTATCGCTGATCCGGCAAATTCAATCGCATAACCATTACCACCTGCTGTACCGGTTTTACCGATAATAGCCAGCGCAACATCTTTAGCGGTAACACCACGACCTAATACGCCATCGACTAACACCTGCATGGTTTTAGATTTTTTCTGTACTAAACATTGCGTGGCCATTACATGCTCAACTTCAGAAGTTCCAATGCCGTGTGCTAACGCACCAAAAGCACCATGAGTGCTGGTGTGCGAATCGCCGCAGACAACCGTCATGCCAGGTAATGTTGCGCCTTGCTCAGGCCCAACCACATGAACAATGCCTTGATTCGCATTCATAAACGGGAAATAGGCTTTAGCGCCAAACTCACGAATATTATCGTCTAGCGTTTCAATTTGCAGGCGTGCGATTGGGTCGGAAATACCCGCCAATCCTTTATCCCAGCCATTGGTAGGCGTATTGTGATCAGCAGTAGCCACTATTGAATCTATACGCCAAGGCTTACGACCTGCAATGCGTAAACCTTCAAAAGCTTGAGGGCTAGTCACTTCATGCACCAAATGGCGGTCTATATAAATCAGCGCAGTACCATTTTCTTCATGTACCACGTGGGAATCAAACAATTTATCGTAAAGCGTTTTTGCCATAAAACTACTAGTCTCTAAAATTACCAAACTGCAACGGGAAATCCGTTACACTCTTTTTCACAAATGCGATCGCATCTTGCAACAAATCACGCTTAGCGCCATTGACACGCACAGTATCACCTTGAATACTCGCCTGCACTTTTAAGCCAGAATCTTTAATAAGCTTGCTGATCCGCTTGGCTAGCTCACTATCGATACCATCTTTAATTTCAAGTACTTGCTTTACCTTATTACCACCAACTTTTTGCACATCTTTGTGCTCAAGCCGCTTGGTTGAATCTGGCTCTTTTTTTTCCATGCCTGGCAATAAAATATCTTTAATTTGATCAAGCTGAAAATCGTTATCGCCAAACAAAGTAATCAGGCTATCTTTTTCATTGAGCTCAACTTTGGCAGAAGTGCCTTTAAAGTCGTAACGATTAGTAATTTGCTTACTCGCGGTATCAACAGCGTTGCTTAAAGCAACCATATCGACTTCAGAACTAATATCGAATGAAGGCATGTTTAGCTCCTATTGTCCAAGGTGTTGTATAAGGTGTTGTATAAATTGTTATATAAGTTACTGTAATGATTACTCAAAGTGGCAAACGTAATCTACAGTTTCAGTCACTTCAATATCAAAACTTGAGTTTGCTGGCACAGTGAATTTTTCACCGGCTGTATATGTTTTCCAAGCCTCTTCGCCTTTAAGACGAACATTGCAAGAACCGGCATTAATTTGCATTAACTCAGGTGCCGCTGTATTAAATGTAAGTGAACTCGGGAAAATAACACCAATAGTGCTACGCGTACCGTTTGGAAACATTACGGTATGGCTGACACATTTACCATCAAAATAAATATTTGCTTTGGTTTTTACGCTTACATTGTCAAATTGTGCCATTTTGGTGTGCTTTCGTCAGTGATCAAAACACTATTATCGCAGAAAAGACGTGGCTAACCAAGACTGGACTCGCTGATTAATAAAAAAGCCCCGCATAGCGGGGCTCTGACTTACAGCTTAAATTTAACTAGATTACTAATCTGAATTAATCAAATCAATAACAAAGTTTCAACTTAATAATTTATTTACAGCCAGAAGAACGTATTTTTTCAGCAGAAATCACAACACGGCGATTTGGCGCTAAGCATTCAATCGCTTTTTTGCCTTTTACACCAGTACATGCGACTACTGGCTCTGACTCACCTTTACCTACAGCTTGTAAACGAGCAGCATCAATACCTTGTGAAACTAAGTAATCTTTCACTTGATTTGCACGGCGCTCTGATAGTTTTTGGTTATAAGCATCTGAGCCGATGCGATCAGT
>CANFZA010000016.1 GCA_947451235.1 Methylophilaceae bacterium
AAAGCCATCACGTTAACGGCAAACTTGTTCATAACGCAGCAACGTCCACATCGAAGCTAACTAGTGCTGGTACAGTCAATCGTGAGATTGCAGTGCTGTCACATATATTTAGCAAAGCTTGCGAATGGGGTTGGTTAAGCCACTCACCAGTGAAGATGAAGCGCCTAAAAGAAAATAGTGGTCGCATTGTGTATCTGACTATTGGCCAGTTATTGAATCTTAAAGAGCACGCAAAGCTGGATGATCACAAGTACATCTACCCGTTTATTTTAATCAGCTCTGAAACATCCATGCGGGCATCAGAGATCTTCAGCATGCGCCGTGAACATGTTGATTTGCAGAAGAATACAATATACATACCTAAGGCAAAAGCAGGTGCGCGCGAGCAGCCAATTACAAAGCGGCTAACTGAATACCTCAAAGGTTATTTGGACGGACTGCCCGAGAAAGCGCAATGGTTATTCAGCTCACCAACATCAGAAAGCGGGCACATCGTTGATATACGCAAAGCGTACCGTAGAGTCGTTATTGCAGCTGGTTTAGACCCTGATATAGTGGTGAGGCATACTATGCGCCACACAGCCATTACGCACCTTGTACAGGCAGGTGTAGACTTACCTACAGTTAAGCGTATATCAGGTCATAAGACACTAGCAATGGTAGAAAGATATTCTCACGCGAATGGTGAACATATAGGTGCCGCTATGGACTTATTAGAAAAACGATACAAAGAGGCCGTTTAATATTTAGCTAGGTATGTGCTGACACGATTACACAGGAATTACACAAAACCCTAGATGTGAAAAAGGCTTCCATCTCTGGAAGCCTTTTAGGTATTGGTAGGGCGTGCGGGGATCGAACCCACGACAAACGGATTAAAAGTCCGCTGCTCTACCAGCTGAGCTAACGCCCCATTGTACTAACTGGGTAATGCTACTTCTTGTTTTTCTAACTAACTTGCGTCACCTAGGAAAGGGCGCAATTATGCTAGAAACTAACTACTTGGTCAACCTCTAATTCGCAAATATGTTAACTATTTACACACTTTATTTTTTACAGCTGGCTTAAAAATTTTGAGCCCTTGATTTTAAAGACTTTAGTTGGCTTTTAAAAAAATAGCTAAAAAAACACCTTTAACGCATACCTGGCATTTTACCGCCCATCATATTACCCATGCCGCGCATCATTTTGGCCATACCGCCTTTTGCGAACATTTTCATCATTTTTTGCGTTTCTTCAAATTGCTTAAGTAGACGATTAACTTCTTGCACTTGCACCCCACTACCATCTGCAATACGTTTTTTACGTGTCGCTTTAATCAGCTCAGGCTTGCTACGTTCTAACGCGGTCATACTATTAATAATGCCTTCTATGCGGCGAATCGCTTTATCTGCATCATCTGGATTCATTTTTGCCGCCATGCCCGCCATTTGGCTGGGCATTTTATCCATCAATGCGCCCATGCCACCCATTTTACGCATTTGTGACATTTGCATTTTAAAGTCGTTTAAATCAAAGTTTTTACCTGATTTAACTTTGTCGGCCAGCTTTTGCGCCTCGGCCATGTCTACATTTTTATGCGCTTGCTCAATCAGGCTGAGTACATCGCCCATGCCTAATACGCGTGAGGCCATACGTTCTGGGTGGAAAGGCTCTAAGCCATCTACTTTTTCACTAACGCCGATAAACTTGATTGGCTTGCCAGTAATATGGCGCACAGATAGTGCTGCGCCACCACGTGAGTCACCATCTAGCTTGGTGAGTACAATGCCGGTAAGTGGTAGCGTATCGCCGAAGGCTTTGGCAGTGTTTACCGCATCTTGACCTTGCATGGCATCCACCACGAACAAGGTTTCAATAGGGTTTAGATAAGTGTGTAGCGCTTTGATTTCAGCCATCATGGCTTCATCAATACCTAAACGGCCAGCGGTATCGAAAATAATCACATCGTAATAACCGCGTTTTGCAAAATCTAAGGCAGCGGTCGCGATGTCTATTGGTTTTTGGCTGGCATTACTATCAAAGCAATCAACTTCTAATTGTTTAGCGAGTGTTTTAAGTTGCTCAATCGCAGCTGGGCGATACACGTCGGCGCTGGCTAACAATACTTTCTTTTTTTGTTCTTTTAACAGTTTGGCTAATTTTGCTGAAGTTGTGGTTTTACCTGAACCCTGCAAACCTGCCATTAGAATGATGGCAGGCGCGACTGCGGCTAAATTTAAACCTACGTTAGCCTTACCCATCAAGGTGGTTAATTCATCATGCACTACTTGAATAACCGCTTGGCCAGGCGTTAGGCTTTGTAAAACCTCTTGGCCTTGTGCGCGCAATTTAACTTGAGCAATAAAGTCTTTCACTACCGGCAATGCGACGTCTGCCTCTAGTAGCGCCATGCGTACTTCACGCATTGCATCTGAAATATTATCTTCGGTTAGTCGCGCTTGACCACGTAAAGTCTTGATAACGCCTTGTAGGCGGTCGGTTAAATTTTCTAGCATTGCGTACTCTTACAAATCAAATAGACCTCAATTTTACATCAAGCTATTATATTTGAACCATATTTGCGCCATAATTACATTATGCAAAAACTAATCCCATATTTAGCGCTAGTATTTATCTACTTAGCCGTAGCGACTGACTTTTGGCGCTGTGCAAAAACGCCGGCTATGACGCAATATATAAAGCTTCATACTGCCATGATCGCGATTGGTTTGATTATTCATGGCTGGCTGTTATATCAGGTAATCTTTTTGAATGGCTTTAACTTAGGCTTTTTTAATGTAATGTCTGCCATCGCTTGGCTAACGGTACTTATTTACTGGGTTGCTAACTTAAAACATGAGCTGACTAATTTGCAGGCTTTCGTGTTGCCACCAGCGGCAATTTTCGCATTATTACCTGCGTCTAATGTAGCAAATCATGTGATGCCAACGACTGAATCACCATTATTTTTAGCCCATATCGCCATTGCATTGCTGGCATACAGCTTATTTACCTTTGCCACCTTACACGCGCTATTAATGACCATCGCCGAGCGTAGCCTGCACAACAAACCAACCATCATCACACTACCAAGCTTCCCGCCTTTAATGGTGATGGAAACCTTGCTATTCAGAATTATTAGCCTAGGTTTTATTTTGCTGACTATTACGCTGATTAGCGGCATGTTGTTTTCTGAAGAAATTTTTGGCAAACCCATGCAATTGAATCACAAAAGTATATTCTCAGTGGCTAGCTGGCTTATTTATGGTGGCTTGCTGTTTGGCCGATACCAATATGGCTGGCGTGGCGTAAAAGCTATCCGCTGGACCTTGGCGGGCTTTGTATTATTAATGCTCGCTTACGTAGGCAGTAAATTTATATTGCAGGTTTTGTTGGGTAGATAGATCGCTAGGTAGCCATATCGCTAACAGGTCGGCGCTAGGGTTTAGCACCTAGACCCAGTCAATTAATTAAGCGCCATACAATTATTAGCAAGCAATCATTTAGCAACATTTGTAGGAGCGGCGCCCTCACCTCGATGCAATGGTGAAATCGCGGCGAGGGCGCCGCTCCTACATCCGGAAACTGCTTTTGGTTTTTCATATAAAGCAACCTAAAAACAGGTATAAGCACCAAGCTGGCGAGATTAGCGCAAGCTAATATGTGGCCAATGTTGCGCCTTAGCATATTCCGTTAATGTTTCGTCTGCATCAACTGCGACTGGATTAGTCACCAATTTCATTAGCGGTAAATCATTGTGTGAGTCACTATAAAAATAACTCGTTTCGAAGTCAGACAAATTTTGCTGACGTTGGGCTAACCAATCATTAATACGCGTTACTTTACCAGCCTGAAAACTCGGCACACCACTCACGCCACCCGTATATTGGCCATCTACCATTTCAGGGTCAGTGCCGATTAAATGCTCAATGCCATAAGCTTCAGCAATGGGCTTAGTGACAAAGCTATTGGTCGCGGTAATAATTAAGCACAAATCGCCAGCGGCTTGATGCTTGTCTACCAATTCCTGCGCTTTTGTGGTCATCATTGGGCGTATGACTTTTTCCATAAATTTAAGATGCAGCTCATCTAAAAATTGGACTGAGTGTTCAGAAAGTGGCTTCAATTGAAATTCTAAAAATTTGTAAATATCTAAGCTACCATTTTTATAATCTTCATAAAACTGCTCATTACGCGCATGGTGCGTGTTGGCGTCAAGCAAGCCTTCTTCAATTAAAAATAAGCTCCAGTTATAGTCGCTATCGCCTGCTAGCAAGGTATTATCTAAGTCAAATAGGGCAAGATTTTGTTTCATAGAATGTCTTTAAATAAGTTTGAAAATATTAAGTTTAGAATTGTAAGGCTAAATATTTTTATTCGCCGCGGAAAGCACCAAAAACACACCCACTAAAATCACGCCCAGCGCAATGAATTCCATAGAGGCCACATGCTCGCCTGCAAACCAAATGCCACCCATAAAAGCCACCACAGGGTTAACAAAGGTATTGCTGCTAGCCACTAGCGGGCGCACAGTTTTAAGTAAATATTGAAAAGCACTGTAAGCGATGATGGAACCTAGCACCACCAAAAACAACAGTGCCAACCATGATTTTTGGCTGATGTGTTGCGGCCAAGTTTCGCCTTGTAGCGCGCTGACCAACAATAAGGCCATGCCACCAGCTAGCATTTGCGTAGCACTTGCCATTAATCCGGCGGGCATATTTAAACGCCTGCCCCACACTGAGCCAAATGACCAGCACGCCGCTGCAAAAATCAACAATAAGGCACTCGCAACATTACCTTGTCCAGTGGCGCTATTAAAAGTGCCGCCTAAATTCAATATCACTATGCCGACTAAACCAATAGCGATGCCTAACCATTCTTTTGCAGAGATTTTATAGCCCCATAGTGAGGCAAAAATCGCCATCCAAATAGGCGCAGTAGCTATTGAAAGCGCTGCAACACTTGAGGATACGGTTTGCTGCACATAACACACTGTGCCGTTGCCTAAAGCAGGTAATAATATGCCAATAGCCGTGGCACTTAGCCATTGCTGCTTGGTTGGATTAGGTGCGCCTAGATAACGCATCGCACCATATAAAATGGCTCCAGCCAGCGTAAACCGCATGCCGGCCATTAAGAATGGCGGAAAACTTTCCAGCCCGAATTTAATCGCTAGGTAAGTTAATCCCCAAATAAAATAGGTGCTTGCCAGCGCTAAAACAATCAACACTTGCTTGCGCGTGGGTTTTAAACCTAACATCCTTGAAGCCGATGATATTGTCTTGATTAGAATTTGACTGGCTTCCAAAGCGGCTGACTTGCCTGATAAAGAGGTAGAAAACTCATCTAAAAGTAGCTCGCGAACCAGTTTGTAATATCACTACAACTTGGGTCGCTGAGCTATCTGTAAAGATTTCCTGATTGAACCTAAAGGTTAAGCCTCAAAACTAAATTTAAAAAACTAAACTTGAGGATGCGCCCGTTCTGACTTGGACTGTATTTTATTAAGCGCGTTCAAATACGCTTTAACCGAAGCCACCACAATATCAGTATCTGCGCCCTGACCATTTACAATACGCCCGCCTTTTGAAAGGCGTACCGTCACTTCGCCCTGTGCATCGGTGCCGCTGGTAATGTTGTTTACAGAATAAAGTTGCAACTCAGCGCCGCTTTGCACCATGCTTTCAATCGCTTTAAATGCCGCATCTACCGGGCCACCGCCATCAGCTTCTGCACGCGCTTCAACGCCATTTTCTGACACGGTAATAATCGCATGTGGCACTTCACCGGTAATTGAGGATACTTGCAAATAGACAAGCTTGAAGCACTCAGTAGCTTCAGAAACAAATTCATCACTAACTAAGGCGTGCAAATCTTCATCAAAAATTTCAGATTTTTTATCCGCTAAAGTTTTAAATTTAGCGAATGCTGCATTCAATAAATCTTCTGTATCAAGCTCAATGCCCAATTCTTTTAAACGCGTTCTAAAGGCATTGCGACCAGACAATTTACCAAGCGTTAATTTATTCGCGCCCCAACCTACGTCTTCGGCACGCATAATTTCATAAGTTTCTCTATGCTTCAACACGCCATCTTGGTGAATGCCAGATTCATGCGCAAACGCATTCGCGCCAACAATCGCCTTATTCGGCTGCACTGGATAACCAGTGATGGTTGAAACTAATTTTGATGTAGGCACGATTTGCGTGGTGTCTATGCTGGTGCCCAAGTTAAAAATATCGTTACGGGTTTTAATCGCCATGACAATTTCTTCTAAACTAGCATTACCCGCGCGCTCACCCAAGCCATTAATGGTACATTCCACTTGCCTTGCGCCGCCCATTACTGCGGCTAAGGAGTTAGCAACCGCCATACCCAAATCGTTATGGCAATGCGTAGACCAAATCACTTTATCGCTATTCGGCACGCGTGCAATTAACTCACGCATTCGCTCGCCCCAAGGCGCTGGAATAGAATAACCCACTGTATCAGGCACGTTAATCGTTGTTGCACCGGCTTGAATCACGGCATCAAAAATACGGATCAAAAAGTCCATGTCAGAGCGGACAGCATCTTCGGCTGAAAACTCAACATCTTTGGTGTATTCCAACGCCCATTTAACAGCTTGCACCGCACGCTCTACCACTTGATCTTCGCTCATGCGAAGTTTGTTTTCCATATGGATTTTGCTGGTGGCAATAAATGTATGAATACGGCCACTAGCCGCGTGTTTAATCGCTTCACCGGCACGACGCACATCGTTTTCACTGGCACGCGCAAGTGAACAAACGGTTGAATTTTTAATGACTTTGGCTATTTCTGAGATGGCTTCAAAATCACCTTGGCTGGCGGCAGCAAAGCCAGCTTCAATCACGTTTACACCCAACTTTTCTAGCTGGCGCGCAATGCGAATTTTTTCTTCTTTAGTCATGGCCGCACCCGGGCTTTGTTCGCCATCGCGCAAAGTGGTGTCAAAAATAATAATTTGGTCTTGTTTCATCGTTACCTTCTTCATCGTTAGCTAGATTACCTAACTTTTTTAATTGTTTAATCTTTAAGATTGGCTACTAGTGATGGCTTAGCTTAAATTCTGATCTATTTAACGTAACATTCATTAAACGTTAATTAAATGGTAGATTCAATTTAATCTTGCTCAAATACTAGCATATCGCAACGGTGTTTAAACGCAGCGTCATTCATACATGTGGAGTGTGGGGGATAGTTTGCGCGCTAGCGCAGTGTGTGTAGGCGTTGCGCTTTAACCCGCACGACAACACGTAAGGCAAGAATTTTGCGCAACAATAATGCACTAGCCATGAAGCTAATCGCATAAAAAGCATATGAAATAATAATATTCAACATAGTGTTAGAAATATAGTATTTTTTAAGCTATTCCGCAAGCGTTTCAACGTTTGTATTTATTTATCACGCTAATAACTAGAATGATTCATAAGAACATTTAGGAAAATTAATCTGCCTTAAATTAAGCTTATGAATCAATCACCGTGTCTAAACTACTGCGTATCAATCTAACCTACTTCTGTTTAAATCGTTCACGCAACCAAAGCCCATAGCCCGAAAGCGCATAAATAGTCATGATGAAAAGCAGCACTTCTGGCGGGCTGTAAGACACCAGCACGATGGCTAGCATCACGCCTAAAATTACAAAAAATGGCACGCTTTGTTTTAAGTTGATGTCTTTACCGCTGTAATAACGCAAATCAGTCACCATAGAAAGTCCGGCAAATATGGTAATGCCCCATGCCATCCATTTCCACTGCAACATACCGAAAAATATATCTCTGCCGCTTACGCCGTATTCATAAGAAACCCAAACGAAGCCGGCCAATAAAGCGGCTGCGCCAGGGCTAGGCAAGCCTTGAAAGTAGCGTTTATCTTGATGTTCATCGTCTAATTTGGTATTAAATCTCGCTAGGCGTAAGGCTGCGCATGCACAGTAAACAAAGGCCGCCAACCAGCCCAATTTACCCAAGGGTTTTAATGCCCAAACATATAAAATTAGCGCTGGCGCAACACCAAACGACACCATATCTGACAGGCTGTCATATTCTGCACCGAACGCGCTTTGTGTATTGGTCATGCGTGCCACGCGACCATCTAAACCATCTAATACCATTGCAATGAAAATCGCCATGGCAGAAAGATCAAAATTACCATTCATGGCTTGCACAATGGCAAAGAATCCGGCGAACAGTGCGGCTGAAGTGAAAAGGTTAGGCAGCAAATAAATGCCACGTTCTTTTAATCCGCCTTCTAACAAGGGCTTTTTGCTGGGGATGCGTGTAGGTTTTTCAGCCATAATCAAATTTTTCTATGAGTAAACTTAGCGCTAGTATAACAAAGCTTAGTTTTTTTGCGCTTTATAAAAACAGCTATTTTGTGACGTTTGTTCTCATACATACTTTGCTAAAGCCACTGAAGTTCAGCACATGTGGTAAAGGAAGAATTTGAGCGATGTGTTAATATCGCGCAATATTAATAAAACTCACGAATATGCAATTTACATTACACAAACAAGATGGCCTTGCCCGTCGCGGCACCTTAAAACTCAAGCATGGCGAAGTACAGACTCCAGCATTTATGCCAGTTGGCACGTATGGCACGGTAAAAGCCATGTCGCCTTTAGATTTAAAGGAAATTGACGCACACATAGTGTTGGGCAATACCTTTCATTTATGGCTGCGCCCAGGCTTAGATGTCATTGAAGCACATGGCGGATTACACCAATTTATGGGCTGGGATGGCCCAATATTGACGGATTCTGGCGGTTTTCAGGTATGGAGTTTAGGCGCTTTAAGAAAAATCACTGAAGAAGGCGTGAAATTTCGCTCGCCTATTAATGGCGATAGCTGCTTTTTAACGCCAGAAGAATCCATGCGTATTCAAAAAGTGTTGAATTCAGACATTGTTATGATTTTTGACGAATGTACGCCCTACCCAGCTACCACCAAAGAAGCGAATGATTCCATGCAGTTATCATTACGTTGGGCGCGTCGCAGTAAAGATGCCCACGCTGGCAATGAAAATGCGCTATTCGGCATTATTCAAGGCGGTATGTTTGAAGATTTACGTGACGTGTCATTAAAAGGTTTAACTGATATCGATTTTGATGGTTATGCCATTGGTGGTTTATCCGTAGGTGAGCCTAAAGAAGACATGCTGCGCATTTTGGCGCACACAGCCCCTAAAATGCCAGCCAACAAACCACGCTACTTAATGGGCGTAGGTACGCCAGAAGATTTAGTCGCGGCTGTGAGCCAAGGCATCGATATGTTTGACTGCGTAATGCCTACCCGTAACGCACGCAACGGCTGGTTATTTACCCAGCATGGCGATATCAAGATTAAAAATGCTACCTACAAAATGGACACAGGCCCTTTAGATGCAGACTGTAGCTGTTACACCTGCCAAAATTTCAGTCGTGCGTATTTGCACCACTTGCATAAATTGGGTGAAATTTTGGGCTCACGCCTAAATACGATTCATAACCTGCATTATTATCAGGTGCTAATGGCTGGCATGCGCACTGCTATTGAGTCTGGCACTTTTGAAGCGTTTAAAACCGAATTTGCCACCAAACGTGCAAACTTAAGCAAACCTGACTTGTCTGCAACAACATTAGACTCTGTGCTAGAATCCGAAGCTGATTTTTAGCACTAACCTGTATATATAGTATTCAACTACTTTTAATAGCAACCCATTTATAAGAAGGCAACCTCATGTTCATCTCAAACGCATACGCAGCATCTGCTTCATCAGCCACAGACTTAATGAGCTTTTTACCGCTGGTGGTGATTTTTGTTTTATTTTTCTTCATGATTATTCGCCCACAAATGAAGCAAGCAAAAGAACAGCGCAATATGATTGCAGCTTTGCAAAAAGGTGATGAAGTTGTGACTAGCGGCGGCATTGTTGGCAAAGTAACTAAAGTCACTGATACTTTTGTTAGCGTAGAAATCGCTGCAAACACTGAAATTACTGTGCAAAAACAAGCAATTCAAAGCGCTTTGCCTAAAGGTACTATTAAAAGCATTTAGTAATTTGTGCTATAAAATTTCACCACTATTAATCTACACCCTGTAACTTACACCCTGTTATTGATTAGAGCCTCACTATGAACCGCTATCCAATGTGGAAGAATATTCTTGTTGCCGTTATGATTTTGATTGGCTTCATTTACACTATCCCGAACTTTTTTGGTGAATCACCTGCGGTGCAAATCACACCGGCAAAAAGCACTACAAAACTTGATTCTGCATTGCTAGGTCAGGTAGAGGCGATATTCAAGAAAGAAAACATTCAATACGACGGTGTTTATCTTGATGCACGTGGTGTTAAAGCGCGTTTTGCAAGTACTGATACGCAAATAAAAGCTAAAGACGTATTGCAAGCCGGTCTTGGCAGCGACTATACCGTTGCGCTGAATTTACTCTCACGCTCGCCAGATTGGTTGCGTAGTTTGGGTGCTAAACCTATGTATCTCGGCTTGGATTTACGAGGCGGCGTGCATTTCTTGATGCAAGTAGATATGAAAGCCGCTTTAAGCAAAGCCGCTGAACGTTTTGTTGGCGACTTTAGAAGCGTGCTACGTAAAGAGCGCATTTCTTACGTGGGGGTAACGCGTGAAGGTGATGAAGTACAAGTACGCTTCAATAGCGAAGCAGAGTTAATTAAAGCTCGTGCGATTATCACCAAGGAATATCCTAATTTAACGCTGACAGAATCTACTGACGGTGAAGAAAAAATTCTTAAGGCCTCACTTAGCTTAGTCGAACAAAAACATATTCAAGACTTTGCTATCAAGCAAAATATCCAAACCTTGCATAACCGTATTAATGAACTAGGTGTGGCTGAACCTATTATTCAACAACAAGGGATAGACCGCGTGGTAGTGCAACTACCAGGTGTGCAAGATACTGCAAAAGCCAAAGAAATTATCGGCCGTACAGCAACGCTTGAAATTCGCATGGTGGATGAAGATAAAACCGATTCATTGACCATGGAAAATGCGCTAAAAGGCCAAGCGCCTATGGGTGATGAAGTTTATAAAGACCGCGAAGGCCGTCCTATTTTAGTTAAAAAGAATGTAGTGTTAACTGGTGACTACATTACCGATGCAGGCCCTGGCGTAGACAGCCAATCTGGCCGTTCAACTGTGAACGTTACTTTAGATGGCCGTGGCGCACGAATTTTCCAGCAAGTGACGCGTGAAAACGTCGGCAAACGCATGGCGATTTTACTCATTGAAAAAGGCAGCACTGAGGTTGT
Organism: Methylophilaceae bacterium; assembly: GCA_947451235.1. GTDB lineage: Bacteria > Pseudomonadota > Gammaproteobacteria > Burkholderiales > Methylophilaceae > Methylotenera. The sequence goes on from CANFZA010000016.1 coordinate 11,275, forward strand.
AACGGCACCTGTGATTAATGGTGAAATTGGCGGCGGTCGCGTACAAATTACTGGTATGGCTAACACGCAAGAAGCGACCGACATTTCATTGCTACTTCGCGCTGGTGCACTTGCCGCACCGATGGATATTGTTGAAGAACGTACCGTTGGCCCAAGCATGGGACAAGAAAACATCAATCGCGGCATGCATTCAACCTTGTGGGGCTTTTTGGCCATTGCAGTCATGATGATGATTTACTACATGGCTTTTGGTGTGGTTTCAGTGGCAGCGCTGGCAATTAATCTTTTATTATTAGTCGCGATTTTATCAATGCTGCAAGCCACTTTAACCTTGCCAGGCTTAGCTGCAATTGCGCTGGCACTGGGTATGGCGATTGATGCCAACGTTTTAATCAATGAACGCATTCGTGAAGAGCTGCGTAACGGCAATACGCCACAAGCAAGTATTCATGCTGGTTACGACAGAGCTTGGGACACTATTTTAGACTCGAACGTGACCACATTAATTGCTGGTTTAGCGCTATTTATGTTTGGTACAGGCCCGATTAAAGGCTTTGCCGTGGTGCATGTATTAGGCATTTTAACGTCAATGTTTAGTGCAGTTTTAGTTTCACGCGCCTTTGTAAACTTGATTTATGGTTATCGCCGTAAAGTAAGCAAATTATCCATCGGCCAAATTTTTAAAGCTTAGAACCGCATAGTTAAATAGCTGGTTTTATAGAACTAGCTTTTTAAAATTTAAAAACCTAGCCCAACACATTATTTAGAATATTTGAGTACACATCATGGAATTATTTAGAATTAAAAATGATATTCCCTTTATGAGTTATGGCCGTCTAACGACAGCCATCTCATTAATTACCTTTATCTTGGCGATTGTATTTTTAGCCACACGCGGCCTCAATTTTGGCGTTGACTTCACTGGCGGTACCGTCATGGAAGTTAACTACCCACAGGCGGCTAATTTAGAAAACGTACGTAAAGCGGTTGATAGCATAGGTTTAAAAGAAGCCACCGTACAAAACTTTGGTTCCAGTCGTGATGTGTTGATTCGCCTGCCTGTAAAAACTGGATTATCAGTTTCTCAACTTTCAGAGCAAGTTAAAACGGCGTTAGTGGCAGCAGATCCAAAAGCGGAAATTCGTCGCGTAGAAGCAGTAGGCGCACAAGTGGGTGACGAGCTTTATGAAAATGGTGGCTTAGCGCTATTTTTCGTCAGCTTAGGCATTGTGCTTTATCTATGGCTACGTTTTGAATGGCGTTTTGCCATTGCGGCGATTATCGCCAATATGCATGACGTAGTGATTATTCTAGGCTTTTTTGCCTTCTTTCAATGGGAATTTAACCTAACAGTATTGGCTGCGATTTTAGCCGTGCTAGGTTACTCAGTGAATGAATCGGTAGTGGTGTTTGACCGAGTACGCGAAAACTTTAGAAAAATGCGTAAAGCCAGCGTTGTGCAAGTCATAGACAATGCCATTACACGCACCATGTCTCGCACCATTATTACGCATACCATGACTCAAACCATGGTCGGCTCAATGTTGTTATTTGGTGGCGAAGTATTGCATAACTTCGCGCTAGCGCTAACTATCGGTATTTTGTTCGGTATTTATTCGTCAGTATTAGTGGCTTGCCCAATCGCTATGTGGCTAGGCGTTAATCGCGCTAATCTAATCGGCGATGTCGAGAAAAAAGAAGGCGGCAAAAAAGTTGAAGTTGAAGTCGCAGAACCACATCCTTCAGACTTTGCTTAATACCTTACAAATTACTAGCTTCAACTTAAGTATTTTAAGTATTAATCTGTAATTAGCCTTAATAATCAATAAATCAAGTGTGCAAACCTTCATGTACACTTGATTTATAGATACGCTCCCGTATACACTCACATCCCATCTTTCAAAAATAAACCCCTTGGATAATATTCCCATCCACTGGCAGTTAGGCATACTTGCGATACTGTTGCTGTTTTCTGCATTTTTCTCTATGGCAGAAACCAGCCTGATGTCGCTCAACCGTTATCGGATGAAGCATTTGGCTAAGCATGGCCATCGCGGCGCCAAATTAGCCAGCATTTTATTATCCAAAACTGACAAGCTTCTAGGCGTAATTTTGCTCGGCAACACGCTATGCATTGTGGGCGCCTCGGCTTTAGAAGTATTTATTAGTGAATACTTTTTTGGTGAGGGTAAATATGTATTGATGATAGGTTCACTTGCGGTCACCTTTGCTATTTTGGTGTTTAGTGAAATTTCTCCTAAAGTCATTGCCGCAGCCTATCCTGAAAAGCTGGGCTTTGCTTGCAGTTATTTACTGTATCCGCTGCTTTGGTTGTTTAACCCTATTGTTTCTTTTGTAAATCTGTTTGTTAAAGGCTTTGTAAAAGTATTAGGCCTTAAAGTCAATTTTGAAGAAACTTTGCAAGCCGTCACCACCGAAGAACTACGCAGCATAGTGACAGACGCTGGGCATTTCATCCCTAAAAAACACAGATCGATTTTACTGAATTTATTTGATTTAGAAACCATTACCGTGGATGACGTGATGACCGCGCATACGCTGGTCGAATCCATCGATTTTGATGAGCCACTGGAAGATATATTGCAGCAGATTTCGAATAGCCACCATACGCGCCTACCCGTGCGACAAGGCGACAACGAAGAAATCATTGGCATATTACATCTTAGAAAAGTGATGTCGCTACTGAGGAATCATCACGAGAATAGCGGCGTTGATAAAGATGCCCTACGTGAGGTCATTGCTGAGCCCTATTTCATTCCTTCTGGTACTCCGCTTTACACCCAAATACAACAGTTTCAAGAAAACCAGCAGCGCGTTGCCTTGGTGGTAGATGAATACGGCGAATTTAAAGGTCTGGTCACCTTAGAAGATATTTTAGAAGAAGTGATAGGCGACTTCACCACGCAATCGCCTTCACGCCTGGGTAGTTATCGTAAAGATGCCGATGGTAGTTGGCTGGTTGACGGCAGTAGCACGCTACGCGATCTTAATAAAAAACTAAATCTCTCACTACCACTCAATGGCCCGCGTACGCTAAACGGCCTAATTCTTGAACATTTTGAAGACATTCCAGAAGCCAGCACCTGCTTTAAAATTGGAACTCATACGATTGAAATTGTTCAAACTCAAGATCGTATTGTTAAAGTCGTCAAAATATTCCCTTAATTTCATAAAATTTATATATCCCTACCCAAATTGGGCTTGAATTTTTTACAGCATGGTCCAAAATAGAATCACATATGGCTAATTCACCTTTTGAAAATAATACCGCCCTTAAACCTGAAGTTGCAAAACCAAAGTTACCCCCAATGTTTAAGGTAATGCTGTTAAATGACGATTACACGCCCATGGAGTTTGTGGTTGAGTGCATAGAAAGATTTTTTAATAAAAGTCGTGAACAAGCAACGCAAATCATGCTCAAAGTACATACTGAGGGTGTAGGAATATGTGGCATATACCCACAAGACATAGCAGAAACAAAAATGAATCAAGTACTTAACTACGCAAAAGAATTACAACATCCTTTGCAATGCGTAGTTGATCCCGCTTAAGTCACTCAAGCGTAGAAATAATATTGAAAGTAAGGTAGAAATATGATCGCTCAAGAGTTAGAAGTTAGTCTACACATGGCCTTTATGGACGCTAGACAAAAGCGCCATGAACTCATTACGGTTGAACATTTGTTGCTCGCCATGATAGACAACCCTACCGCCGCAGAAGTACTGCGCGCGTGTGGCGCTAAGCTAGATGTTTTACGCACTGAGCTTAACCAATATATTGAAGAGCACACGCCTACTGTAATGGGCCAAGATGACGTTGATACCCAACCTACACTAGGCTTTCAACGTGTAATTCAACGCGCCATGCTGCATGTGCAATCTTCAGGTAAAAAAGAAGTGACCGGTGCGAACGTATTAGTCGCCATTTTTGGCGAAAAAGATTCTCACGCGGTGTTTTACCTATTGCAACAAGGCGTAACGCGGCTTGATGTGGTTAACTTCATTTCACATGGCGTTTCTAAAATTGGTGAAACGGCAAAACCAGAAGGCGCAGATCAAGAAGCTGACGTAGAAGCTACGCCTAATGGTGCGCTGGAAAATTACACGCTTAACTTAAATGCGCAAGTAGTGGCTGGCAAGATCGACCCATTAATTGGCCGCGGTCCTGAGTTAGAGCGCGTAGTGCAAACACTTTGTCGTCGCCGTAAAAATAATCCATTATTAGTTGGCGAGGCTGGCGTTGGTAAAACTGCGATTGCTGAAGGTTTAGCACGTAGGATTGTTGAAAAAGAAATCCCAGATGTCTTAGCCAATGCCGTTGTTTATTCGCTAGATATGGGCGCTTTACTCGCTGGCACTAAATACCGCGGTGATTTTGAACAACGCTTAAAAGCCGTTATGAAGCAATTGGCTGAAAATCCTGATGCGATTTTATTCATAGACGAGATTCATACTTTAATTGGCGCAGGCTCTGCCAGTGGCGGTACTTTAGATGCCAGCAATTTACTAAAACCGGCGCTTTCAAATGGCTCGCTTAAATGCATAGGCGCAACGACTTATCAGGAATACCGCGGTGTTTTTGAAAAAGACCACGCGCTAGCACGACGTTTCCAAAAAATCGATGTGGCTGAACCTACTGTTGCAGAAACTATTGAAATTTTAAAAGGTTTAAAATCTCGTTTTGAAGCGCATCATAGCGTTAAATATACGGCAGGCGCTTTAACCACTGCTGCTGAGTTATCAGCAAAATATATTAACGACCGCCACTTACCAGACAAAGCCATAGACGTAATTGATGAGGCTGGTGCTGCGCAGCGTATATTGCCAAAATCGAAACAGAAAAAAACCATAGGCAATAAAGAGATTGAGGACATCATTGCGAAAATCGCACGTATTCCGCCCAAAAATATCTCTAGCGATGATAGAAGCGCGCTAAAAACCTTAGAACGCGATTTAAAAGCCGTGGTATTTGGCCAAGATAAGGCGATTGAAACACTGGCTTCTGCAGTAAAAATGGCGCGTAGCGGTTTAGGCCAGGGTAATAAACCAATTGGTAGCTTCTTATTTAGCGGCCCTACTGGCGTCGGTAAAACTGAAGTGGCTAAACAATTAGCCTACATCATGGGCATAGAGCTAATCCGCTTTGACATGAGCGAGTACATGGAGCGTCATGCCGTTTCGCGCTTAATCGGTGCGCCTCCTGGCTATGTAGGATTTGAGCAGGGCGGCATGATGACCGAGGCCATTAACAAACACCCTTATTGCGTGTTGTTGCTGGATGAAATTGAAAAAGCCCACCCTGACATTTTCAACATTTTGCTACAAGTGATGGATCACGGTACGCTAACAGACAATAACGGCCGTAAATCTGACTTTAGAAACGTCACTATTATTATGACGACCAATGCGGGTGCCGAGAATCTATCGAAATCTAGCATGGGCTTTACTAATGCTAAACAGGCTGGCGACGAGCAAGCGGACATCAAGCGTTTATTCTCGCCTGAATTCCGTAACCGTTTAGATGCAACCGTGTCGTTCGCTTCGCTATCGCAAGATATTCTTATTCGCGTGGTGGATAAATTCTTGATTCAACTTGAAGATCAGTTGCATGATAAAAAAGTAGAAGTGACGTTTAGTGATGCGCTTAAAGCGTACTTAGGTAAAAAAGGCTTTGATCCATTGATGGGGGCACGCCCTATGGCGCGTTTAATTCAAGACACCATACGTAAGGCCTTGGCGGATGAATTATTGTTCGGCAGATTGGCTAACGGCGGTAGTGTGCATGTTGATATCGACGATAAAGATGAAGTGAAATTGGTTTTTTCAGATGACACGCAATCAACAACGGATGCGCTTGCTACGATTGAATAACATTTATATTTAAGTGACTAGTATTAAGTGACTAGTATTAAGTGACTAGTATTAAGTGACTAGCAAAACGGCCAGCTTATGCTAAATAAGTTGGCCGTTTTTGCATAATGTCGCTAAATAAGTCTGAGCTGACTAACTGATTTAACCAAACCTTTAATTTAGGATAATTTGCTTCTTCAAACCAAGCCAAATCAACACCTGAAAACTGCCGGATGAATGGGAAAATCGCAACATCAGCTAGGCTGACTTTATCACCTAACAAATAGGCTGACGGGCTTAATAGTGATTCAAGCTTTTGCAAGAACACTTCGGCTTGCGCTCTATAAACTGCTGCGGAATGCTCAGGAAATCGAATCGCGTACTTATATTTATCCAAAGCCTGCTTAAAGCTGCCATCGTTTTCGGCGATGAGTTGCTTAGCCTGCACACTGTCGAATGTTAGCCAACCAGCTTGGTCTTGCTGCAGTAATGCCCAATGCATAATATCTAAACTTTGCTCAAGCACGCCGCCATCTTGCAATACTAAAACTGGCACCGTGCCTTTAGGTGAAACAGCCAACATTTCGGCAGGCTTATCTTTAAGCGTAATCTCACGGATCTCAACATTAATTTCTGCGTATTTAAGCGCCATTCTTGCCCGCATGGCATAAGGGCAGCGCCGGTAGGAGTAAAGAATCGGCAAAGCGCTATTATTACTATTCAAACTTAGCCTAAAGTTCGGCAAATATCATGCACTAAGGTTGGCCCTTTATAAATAAGGCCGCTATACACTTGCACCAAATCGGCACCTACAGCAATTTTTTCTACCGCATCCGCCCCACTTAGAATGCCGCCTACACCAATAATCGGCAAGGCGCCTTGTAGCCTTTGTGAGAGCTGCTGAATAACTAAAGTCGATTTTTCGCGCACTGGTGCGCCAGATAAACCGCCGGTTTCGGCAGCATTTCCCATGCCCTGCACCATGTCACGGGCAAGCGTAGTATTGGTCGCAATCACGCCATCAATTTTATGCTCCATCAATAAATCAGCAATTTCGTTAATCTGTTCACGGTCTAAATCTGGCGCAATTTTAAGCGTCATAGGCACATAGCGCCCATGTTGTTCTGCCAACTTGGCTTGCTCTAACTTCAGGCTAGATAACAAGGCAGACAAAGCCGATTTTTCTTGTAAAGCGCGTAGATTTTTCGTGTTAGGTGATGAAATATTGACCGTAATATAGCTGGCATAGGCGTAGACTTTTCGCATACAAATTAGATAATCATCAACGGCATTTTCCATAGGCGTATCAAAATTCTTACCAATGTTAATGCCTAGTATTTGATTCGCAGTTAGTCCTTTATATTGCGCAGCTTTTACATTTTCAACGAGATTATCTACGCCTAAATTATTAAAACCAAAACGATTAACAATACCCTGCGCCTCTTTAACCCTGAATAAACGCGGTTTAGGGTTACCAGGTTGCGGTCTTGGCGTTACGGTGCCAATTTCAATAAAACCGAAGCCTAACGCAGCCAAACCATCGATTACGGCGCCATTTTTATCCAAGCCTGCGGCCAATCCTACAGGATTAGGAAAAATAAGCCCCATAACTTGCCGTGGCTGGCAAATTGGCGCTTTTGGGTATAGGTTCAAAAGCCCAGCTTGCTTGGCAAACTTAAGGCTTTTTAAAGTAAGGTCGTGGGCCGCTTCAGCATCAAGCTGAAATAGTAAGGGTTTTGCAATAGAGTAAATATTCATAGCCGTATTTTACAGCCAAATGTATTTGGCAGTCGATACTAGACTTTTCAGCCATGTACGCTTGCCTCAGTAATACTAGCTTGAAGACAAAGCTCAACTACAAAATAAAAGCTCAACTACAAAATAAAAGCTTAAGTGCAAGCCTAACCCAGCAATGGCATAATACTTACCTGAATAAATCACACCCATTGAAACCATTATCATGGCAAATAACCAAGCACTGCAATTACTCGGCGGCTTAACACCCTCGCAATTTTTAGCTGAATATTGGCAGAAAAAACCTTTACTCATCAAAAATGCAATCTCCAATTTTGAAGGTTTATTAAGCCCAGAAGAGCTTGCCGGCTTAGCCTGCGAAGACGATGTGCAATCACGCATTGTGGAATATAAAAAAGGCAAATGGCATGCTAGTCACGGACCGTTTGAAGATGATGATTTTGCACGCTTGCCACAGAAACCCTCAGCGCAACACAACTGGACCTTATTGGTACAAAGCGTCAATCATTACCTACCTGAAGGCGCAGCGTTATTACAGCAATTTGATTTCATCCCGCATGCAAGGCTAGATGATTTAATGGTAAGTTATGCGCCTGATGGCGGCGGTGTAGGCCCACATTTTGACAGTTACGATGTATTTTTACTACAAGGCCAAGGCAAACGTTTATGGCGTATTAGTGAACAGACAGATTTAAGTTTGATTGAAGGCGCACCATTACGCATATTGCAAAACTTTGACACTGCACAAGAATGGTTATTAGAAGCCGGTGACATGCTTTACTTGCCGCCGCACCTTGCACATTGGGGCATTGCGGTGTCTGCAGGTAAAACTGATTGCATGACATATTCAATCGGTTTTCGCGCACCCAAGAATCAAGAACTCGCCACAGAGTTTTTAGGATTTATGCAGGATAAATTAAATCAAGATCAAATCACTTTAGCCGGCATTTACCAAGATGCTGATTTAACATTACAGGATCATGCCGCAGAAATTAGTAGCACGATGGTGAATAAAGTCAGCTTAGATTTGCAAAAAATAAAATGGTCAGATGAAATGGTCGCAGAATTTCTTGGCACTTATTTATCAGACCCCAAAGCAGATGTGGTGTTTGATGCCAATAAGAAAATCTCCGTCAAAAGTTTTAGTGAAAAAATAGCCAAACTAGGGCTTGGACTAGATTTAAAAAGCCAAATGCTATTTTTTAGTAAGGAACAAGTTGTCAAATTTTTCATGAATGGCGAAACGGCATTATTTACTGGAGACTCAGCAGAATTACTAAAACTACTGGCTGATAAACGAAATTTGACACCTGAAGAATTAGCCAATAATGTTCGCGTAGATGCTACGTTATTACAACAGCTGTACGATTGGTATTTGGCAGGTTATTTGAGTATAAGTTAGTCTAAGTTAGGCGAATTACAGCATGGATAATGATTTAACATTAAGAGCCGGTGAAATTTTAGTTGGCGAACATTTATATGCCAAAGCAATAGATCAAATTCTAGCTAGCGCGCAACAAGAACTGCTGATTTTTGACCAAAATTTGGATCATGGTGATTTTGCTAGCCTAGAAAAATTTGAAATACTTAAACATTTCTTAAGTGCTAATGCAACAAGTCGCCTAACTATCGTTTTGCAGGATACGTCTAATTTTGCAGTGAAATTTCCACGCCTTTCTAACTTGCTAGCTGTCTACAAACATAAAATGGACATCTACGAAACTAACGCCTCTGCAAAACATGCCAAAGACTGCTTTATACTCGCCGATGGGGAAAACTACATTAAACGGATTCATTTAGACCAAGCGCGTTTTAAGTATGCTATCAATGACATAGCAAGCACCACAGCACTAAATACCAGATTCAAAGAGTTATTAGAAGTAGCGCATCATGCCCTCACCACTTCTAAGCTTGGCTTGAAATGACTATGGTAAAAAATAAATAGTTAATGGGTCAATTAGCTAACCCCTAAGTTAACCAATAAACACGTTTTGTATCAAAAACGTTATTCTCACTAAATTTTGTATTTTTCTGCTCCAAACAAAAGTATCGCCTACTGGCGTGCTTCTGAGGCAATAATAACGATTTAAATTCAATCTAAATTTACATGCAGCAAGCATTAAAAATCATACTTCCGATTGAAATTGATATGTTTTAGTTAGTTTTACTCAAAATATGTATTTATTTTTAACTTTTATGCAACTACTTGCAAAATAGCTATGTTTTTAGCTAGTTTTTTTTAAAATTACTGGTAAAATTTGCGCCACTCGGTATAGCTTCTTAGGTAAAACTTTTAAGCCACTATCGAAAAAGTTTTTTTAACTAGTTAAACTCTTAAGGATTAAACATGACACGTTCACTTTTACTTGCTGCATTATTGGCTCTTGCTCTAACTGCTTGTGGCGAAAAAGCTGCTGAAGTTGCTGCTCCTGCTGCTGAAGTTGCTGCTCCTGCTGCTGAAGTTGCTGCTCCTGCTGCTGAAGTTGCTCCTGCTGCTGAAGTTGCTGCTCCTGCTGCCGCTGACGCTGCTGCTCCAGCTGCTGCTCCTGCCGAAGCTGCTAAGTAATTAGCCTTTAGTAAGAAGTTAAAAGCCGACTTTTAGTCGGCTTTTTTTTGTTTAAAATTATGCTTATTGCTAGAAGATAGACTTACATTTAAATATTTACTTAGCTGTAGCTCCTCAGCTTAATTGACTAATTAATCTCACGCCAATCAAAACCAAGCAATTGATCTGCAACACCAATCCAAGCAGCATCACAACCTAACACTTTAGCTAAGGCAGTTTGCGCAAGTTCTGGCGTGTTATTTTTTGCACTCAAATGCGCTGCAACGATATGTTGTAACTGACTATTATCCAGCTTGGACAATAAATTTGCCGAGGCTAAATTTTCTAAATGCCCTAAATCCCCACCTACTCGCTGCTTAAGTGACCAGCTATAGGGGCCAGCCTGCAACATACTAGCATCGTGATTACACTCAAGCACTAAAGCCGCGCAAGCACTCAGTTTTTCTTCAATATGCGGCGTAGTACGACCTACATCGGTCAAAACCCCCAGTTTATGACTACCGTCAGAAAAAACGCATTGTATCGGCTCACGCGCATCGTGCGGCACAGGGTATGGATGTACTTGAATATCTGCGACGCTAAAAGATTTGTGGCTGTTCACCACATTTAATTGCAAATCGTGTTGATTGGGCAGGTAACGCGTCACCATTTTGAGCGTACCGTAAGTGAGCCATACTGGAATATTATGCTTAGCGGCGAATTTGAAGGCGCCACCAGCATGATCGTCATGCTCGTGTGTGATGACGATGCCAGATAAATCCGTTGGTACAAGATTTAATCTGGCTAATCTGGCGGTCGTTTCTTTAACACTAAAACCACAATCTAACATCAAGCGTGTTTGCTTAACTTCAACCACTAGCGCATTGCCAGCACTGCCACTACCCAGTGAGGCAAAGCGCATATCGTTAACCTTTAAATATTAGTGGTTTGCTTACTTTAATTGCTCGTACATCAAGGCTACGATTCGATTGGCAGTTGTTGTGTTAACGCGTGCACCCTCTTTATTGACCACGGTAACGATTGCATTACCTTTATCGCCCTCGGCCACTTTGATCCGATATTGTTTTTCTGGATTGGTTTTTTGCTTATCGTCTGTACCCCAGAATTTAAGCTTTTCAACCATGCTTTTCTCTTCTTTTTTAGGTTCAGCTTCAGCAGATTTTTTATCATCATTGCCCCAGAACTTCAAAGTTTCGAATAAGCCTTTCTTTTTAGCTGGCGTGTCGTCGATATCCACATCTGCATAACGTACAAAGAATATGCCATTAGAGCGATCTTTATCTTCAATCACAAAACCAACTCTATCTAACGCCAAACCTACACGACGCCATGCACGATCAAACGCATCGACTAACACTAAGGTTGCGCTACCATCGGCTTCTTTAACCACTTCCGCGCGCTTTAATGTCACGCCTTCAGCAATAATAGATTTAGACTTTTGCTCTTCAACGCCTAATTTAACCATTAAGCGACGTAGCAATTCATCGTCTAGCTCAATATCTCTAGCATCCATTTCTGTGGCTGTTTTTGCGCCTAGCTTATAGCCGGTATCAATTTCACCCAACTGCGTCTGCACTCTATTTTTACCGTCATCTGGCGCGCCAGATACTGAACGATGTGTCATATAGATTTCAGTGGTATTCGCTTCATTGCCTCGATCTAAACGGGTACGGAATTTCTTTTTATCGGCAAAGCCTGATAATTTATCTAGCCATTTATCAAACTTATCGCCCATATTGCCTGAGTCATCTTTTTTAATGGCCTCAGAATCAATCCACTCAGTTTCCATCACGCCAAGTTGCGCGTTTTCTACACGTACTGCGAAGCCCATGTCTGTCCAGAAATCACGAATCACTGGCCATATTTTTTCAACTGGGGCATTCACCACTAACCAACGTTGTGCACCGGCTTTTTCTAACCTGACACCTTCTGGTGAAGCCAATACTTTTTCAACAGCGGCTTCTTGGTTTTCTTGCGCCTGACTGTAAGTAGAAAAACTAGTGCTGCCTGGAATAGAATAAGCATCGCTCACCGGGCTTGCTGTTAGGTCTGGCGGCACTTCTAATGGCTTAGTGCGATTAGCCGCTTTGTAATCTGAAGTGTTATTAATAAACGGAATAGAATCGCAACCAGCTAGGCTAGTTAGCAATACCAAGCCAATTGCCGTGCGTTTAATGGCGCTAGATTTGTCTGCGCCTACTTTGATAGAGCCCGTTTTAATTAGGTTGTACTTAATGTTCATTTGTTTCATTCAGACCTCTTTATAAGACTTTTATAGCGGTTTTAATTAAAAATGATTTTTATAAAATATTGGCAAGCTTGCAAGCACCGCGCAAAACGTCATGGTATTGCGCTGATAAATTGACCATAGGCAGCCTAATGCCAGTTTTAATCAAGCCCATTTCAGCCAATACCCATTTCACAGGGATAGGGTTAGCTTCAATAAATAGTTTTTGATGTAAACCAAAAAGTTTGGCGTTAATTTTACGTGCCTTAATCGCATCCCCAGCCATAGCCGCAATGCACATTTCGTGCATTAATTTTGGCGCAACATTACCAGTGACAGTAATCACGCCTTTGCCGCCAAGTAGCATTAAAGACATCGCCGTAGCATCGTCACCACTCAACACAGCAAAATCTTCAGGTGCTCGAAGTAATAAATCGGTACCGCGCTCAATGCCACCGGTAGCATCTTTAATGCCGACGATATTTTTGTGTGCTGCTAAACGTAGCGTGGTGTCATTGCTAATGTCGCAACCGGTTCGACCTGGGACGTTATACAATATTTGTGGAATATCTACCGCATTAGCAATCGCGGTGAAATGCTGAAACAAACCTTCTTGCGTAGGTTTGTTGTAATAAGGCGCCACTAGCAAACAAGCATCAACGCCTAACTCTTTTGCTTTTTGAGTCAGTAAAATGGCTTCTTTGGTTGAATTTGCACCGGTACCGGCAATCACTGGCACGCGGCCATTGACTTGGCTGACAGCGGTTTTAATGAGCAGGCAATGTTCATCAAAATCAACCGTGGGCGACTCACCCGTCGTACCTACAATCACAATACCATCTGTGCCTTGCTCAACATGAAAGTCAATCAACGCATTTAAAGCCGGAATATCTAAACTGCCGTCTTCAAACATAGGCGTAACAATAGCGACTAAACTACCTTGCAACATAGCAAACCTAAACGATTCATAATCCTGCATTTTAACTTAAAAGCCAGCCAAATATACACACTGCAAACTTAAACTTTCATGCACTTTACATTAACTAACAACAATCTATATTCGATATTGTTATACAGGTATAACAACTTATACTTTGCAAACGCAAAAACTAATCGCTATATTGTGCGGTCTGTTGATTTAAGTCACTTTGCGTGGCGCTAGACGCGCCGCATGAGGCTTGTAAAGAGGTATAATTGTTCCTGCGATGGATGCTTCATACCATTGTTTAACATAGGGTTTTATAAATAATCCTATAAAATATTTACCAAACAAAATGATTACCATCATTTAGAACATTTACTAAAATAAATGATTACCATCATTTAGAACATTTACTAAAATAAATGATTACCATCATTTATTAATATGGCATTAAATTTTAAATATGACCTTTGATTTTCATCATTACATTATGATTTTAATTGGCACCGTGTTTGTGAATAACATCGTGCTAGTTAAAATTCTTGGCCTCTGTCCGTTCATGGGCGTTTCTAAAAAGCTTGAAGCCTCTATCGGCATGGCCGGTGCCACCGCATTTGTGTTGAGCATAGGCTCGATGACAAGCTGGGGCATCAACCATTATTTACTTGAGCCTAACGGCTTGGAATACCTGCGTACTTTATCATTCATTGTAATTATTGCCGGCGTTGTGCAATTTACTGAAATGGTCATGGAGAAGAATTTTCCACCTTTATATCAATCACTTGGCATATTTTTACCGCTAATTACCACCAACTGCGCGGTGTTAGGTATTCCACTACTCAATGCACAAGCCAGCCACAGTTTTCTTGAGTCTTTATTATTTGGCATGGGCGGCGCGATTGGCTTTTCATTGGTGCTAATTCTTTTTGCCTCAATGCGCGAAAGACTAGAAGCGGCTGACATTCCTGTCGTACTTAAAGGCTCAGCCATCGCCATGGTCACAGCATCGTTAATGAGCTTGGCGTTCATGGGCTTTGCTGGTCTTGATAAATACTAATCTTTAAAATTGTAACGCTATGCTATTAATTTCACTTTATATCATGCTTGGCTTGGCGCTTGCGCTTGGCGTTGTGCTGGGCATTTCTGCTTTATTATTTAAAGTAGAGGGCGACCCGCTAGTCGCACGTATCGACGCAATATTACCGCAAACCCAGTGCGGGCAATGTGGTTACCCAGGCTGCAAACCTTACGCCACCGCCATTGCGGCTGGCGAGGCCGATATTAATCAATGCCCGCCCGGTGGCGATGCTGGCGCGCATGCTTTGGCCGATTTAATGGGCATGGAATACAAACCGCTTAACGCTGAAAATGGCACAACAAAACCAAAAGCAGTCGCTTTTATCGATGAAGCGACTTGCATAGGTTGCACTTTATGCATACAAGCTTGTCCAGTAGATGCCATCTTAGGCGCTGCGAAACACATGCACACGATTATTGCCTCTGAATGTACAGGTTGCGAGTTATGTCTTGCGCCTTGCCCGGTGGACTGCATTACCATGGTGCCTGTGGCAGAAAGCCCGGATAACTGGAAATGGAAATATCCGATTATTCCAATTACAGCGATTCCTTTTAATTTGAAACCCTCTACTTTAAATAGCACAAGCGCATGAGTGACATTATAAATTTTGCCAGCAATTTGCTTCGCAATACACTTTTTAACAAAGACACTGTGGGAAAAGACACGGTCGACAAGGCCGCGAACAACAACGTCTTGAAAGATATTTTCAAATTTAACGGCGGCGTACATCCGCCTGAGCATAAAGCTGAATCGACCACACATGCTATTAGCAAATTAGCCACACCTGAAAAGTTGATTTTGCCGTTGCGCCAACACGTTGGCCATATGCCAAAAATAAAAGTACAAGTGGGTGACTACGTACTTAAAGGTCAAATGCTGGCTGAACCAGAAGGCTCTGTTTCAGCAGCAATTCATGCACCGACCTCAGGCACAATTACGGAAATTAGCGAGCAAGTGATTCCACATCCGTCTGGTTTGCCGGACTTGTGCATCACACTTGCACCGGACAATAAAGACCAGTGGACAACATTACAGCCTGTAGATTGGCGTAATACCGATAAAAAAGCACTGGTTGATCGCTTACGTGCCTCTGGTATTGTGGGTTTGGGTGGCGCCACTTTTCCAACGCACATTAAATTGCGTACCAATGGAAAATCGAACGTACACACCTTAGTGATTAACGCTGCCGAGTGCGAGCCTTACATTACTTGTGATGATATGTTGATGCGTGAGCGTGCCGCCGAAATATTCAAAGGCATAGAAATTGTTCAGCATTTGCTAGGTGCGGAAAAATGCATCGTTGGCATTGAAGATAACAAGCCAATTGCCTCTGAAATTATGACTAAAGCTGGGGCAGATTTCTCAGCCGTTCAGGTTAAAATAGTCCCTACGCTGTACCCTAGCGGTGATGCGCGCCGGCTAATTCATTTAGTACTCGGCATTGAGATTCCAAACGACAAACGTTCAACCGATGTTGGCATTCAGGTATTTAACGTAGCCACGGTACTGGCGATCTATCGCTATTTTGAATTTGGCGAGCCTTCTATTAGCCGTATTGTAACCATGACCGGCAACGTGACCGTGCCTCGAAATTTTGAAGTATTATTTGGCACGCCATTACACAACTTAGTTGCTGCCGCAGGTGGTGCAAAGACTGGCACCACGCATTTCATTATGGGTGGCCCTATGATGGGCTTTGATTTACCCAATGACTTAGTACCGATTACCAAAGCGGCCAATTGCATTATTGCCGCAGCGCCCGATTTATTTGCCGCGCCACCACCAGCGATGCCATGTATTCGCTGTGCGCGCTGTGCTGATGCTTGCCCGGTGAATTTACAACCGCAAGAACTGTATTGGTTTGCAAAGTCGGATAACTTTGAAAAAGCTCGTGATTACAATCTGTTTGATTGTATTGAATGCGGTTGCTGCACTTATGTGTGTCCTAGCGATATTCCATTGGTGCAATATTATCGCTATGCAAAAAGCGAAATTATTGCCATCGATAAAGCGAAAGAAGCCGCTGATTTAGCCCGTGAGCGCAATGATTTCAGATTAGCGCGTATTGAGCGAGAAAAGTTAGAGCGCGCGCAGAAACATGCTGAACGCGCACAAGCTGGCAAGGCTGAAATGAAGTCTGCTGAAGTTAAGGCGGCCGAAGTTAAGACTACTGAGATGAAAGCTACTGAGGATAAAGCTGCTGAAATCAAACCTGCAGTCGATGCTGAAGTAGCTATCGCTGAGACTATTAAAACAGAAGAAGCGCCAGCCATTACAGATAAGCAAGCGGCGATTGCGGCGGCCATTGCCCGCGCAAAAGCACAGAAGTTAGCGGCGGCTAATGCCACAGATAGTACTGTAGAAAAAGCGGCCGCCTTAACAAACGAGGCAGAAGCTAAAATACCTGCCACTAAAACGCCAGAAGTTGAAGCGGCTGAATTAAAAGCTAAGCAAGATAAACAAGCGCTAATTGCTGCTGCTATTGAACGTGCCAAAGCACAAAAACTAGCCGCGTTAGCAGCTGGCGCTACGCCAAAAAACGTTGAAAATGTAAGCGCAACGGCGCAAGCTGAAATTAACGCCACGGATGCGATCCGTGAAAAAGCAAACCTAGCTGTTGAGGCGCAAGCCTTACAAACTAAAGCGACTGATTAAGCAATACGAATAAGCAATACGAATAAGCAATATGAATAAACAATACGAATAAGACTGCAAGAATAAAACTGTAAGATTAAGACAATATCAATAGGATAAACCCTTGAACCGTTCACCATATATTACCGACGCGCCCACCGTTAGCACCATTATGTTTAAAGTGTTGCTAGCGCTAGTGCCTGGCATTGCCGCCTATGTGTGGATTTATGGCGGAGGCATTCTAGTTTCACTAACACTGGCAACGCTGACTGCACTTACTGCTGAAGCGGTATTACTAAAAATCCGTCAGCGCCCAGTTAAACCCTATTTAATGGACATGAGTGCCGTGGTTACCGCTTGGTTATTGGCCTTAGCACTGCCACCTTTAGCGCCTTGGTGGCTGGTCATTGTGGGTACTTTCTTTGCCATTGTGATTGCCAAACAGCTTTATGGTGGCCTAGGCTACAATCCGTTTAATCCGGCGATGGTTGGCTATGCGGTATTGCTTATTTCTTTCCCGTTGATTATGACAAAATGGCCTGCGCCATTGTTATTGGCTGAACATCCGCTTAGCTTTATGGATCAATTAAACTTTATCTTTGCGCAGGCCTTACCGACTGACATTAAAGTAGATGCCATCACCTCGGCCACGCCGTTAGATTATCTGAAAACACAATTGATGCTGAAACATGAAGTGGCTAGCATTACGCAAGCGCCAATTTTTGGTGTGCTTGGTGCAAAAGGTGGCGAATTAGTCACTGGCGCTTATCTACTTGGCGGCCTGTATTTATTGCAACAGCGTATTATTAGTTGGCATTTACCTACAGTATTTTTAGCGGCTTTAGCGGCTATTTCCTTCGCTTTTTATGCGATTGATCCTAGCCATTTTGCTAATCCACTCTTCCATTTAATGAGTGGCGCTTCAATGTTGTGTGCGTTTTTTATCATCACAGACCCAGTCAGCGGACCGACGACTCCTAAAGGCAAAATTTACTTTGCTGCTGGCGTGGGCGTGCTCACTTATTTGATCCGCGTATATGGCGGCTATCCAGATGGCGTAGCGTTTGCAGTATTGCTGATGAATATGTGCGTGCCACTAATTGACGCGCTAACGCAACCACGTGTGTTTGGCCATCAATAGGAGTTAGCGAACATGTCTGAATCTACGTCTGAATCCATGGTCAAACATACTTCCAAAACGGCAATCACGATGATTGCTTTTGCTTTCATCGGCACAGCCCTACTCGCTTATGTGTTTGGAATTACCCGTGCGCCGATTGAAGCCAGCGAAGCTGAAGCACGCTTGGCGCTTTTTAAACAAATTTTGCCAGAGAATGCCTACGATAATGATCTGCTAAAACAGGTGATTAAAATAGCGCCCAACGAACTATTAGGCAACCATCAACCCACAGAAGCCAACATTGCAACGCTTAACCATAAAACAGCAGGCGTCATATTAGAAGCCGTCGCGCACGATGGTTATAGCGGCGACATCAAGCTATTAATTGCCATTCGCGCCGATGGCTCAATTAGCGGCGTGCGTGTGTTAGCGCATAAAGAAACACCTGGCTTGGGCGATTACATAGATGTGGCGCACGGTAAATGGATCACACTGTTTAATGATGAATCTTTAGCCAAAACAGCGGCCAAAGATTGGCAAGTAAAAAAAGACGGCGGCAAGTTTGATTACATGGTGGGCGCAACAATTACGCCACGCGCGGTAGTAAAAGCAGTTTTAAAAGCGGTGCAGTATTTTGACCTGAACAAAGACATACTTTTTGCTAGCGCCAACAAATCGGCAGCAGAAATTATAGTCAATGAAAAAGCCGACTCAACGCAAAAGTCTAAGGATTAATAGGGATTAATCATGAGTAATATCTACAAAGAAATCACCATTAACGGCTTATGGAAACAAAACACAGGCGTGGTGCAACTATTAGGTTTATGCCCAACGTTGGCAGTCACCACCAGCGCTGTAAATGGCTTAAGCCTAGGTTTGGCCACAGCCTTAGTGATGGCTGCGGCCAACGGTTCGGTCTCGCCTGTGCGTAAATTAGTGCCTAGTGAAATTCGTGTGCCAGTGTTTATCTTAGTAATTGCAACATTGGTGACCGTTATTGATATGTCAATCAACGCCTTTGCGCATCCGCTGCATAAAGTGCTGGGCATTTTTATTCCACTCATTGTGGTGAACTGTATCGTACTTGCGCGGGTAGAATCGTTTGCCGCCAAAAATACCACGGTGCCCTCTATGTTAGATGGCTTTATGATGGGCTCCGGCCTGATGCTGGTACTAGGTTTACTGGGCGCAATACGTGAACTCGTCGGTAAAGGTACTTTCTTATCGGGTCTAGACCTTGTGTTTGGTTCAACAGCCACTCAGTTCATGTGGACCAGTACGGATTATCATGGCTTACTATTAGCAGTATTGCCGCCTGGCGCATTCTTAGGCTTAGGCTCTCTGATTGCCGTTCGCAATTGGATTGAAATTAGAAAAACGGCTAAAACCAATGCGACCACGTCAGCACTAAAACCACTAGGCGCTTAGTACTGTAATCATCCATTTGCGCAACTATGAATGCAAGCCATAAATGCAAGCCATGAGTGCTAAGCTATGAATGCCAAGCAACGCTATGAAATATACCAACGGCTAAGCATCGCCATTCCTAACCCGAGTACAGAGCTCAAACACAGCAGCACGTTTGAGCTTTTAATCGCGGTGATTTTATCTGCGCAAGCCACAGATAAAGCAGTGAACATTGCCACAGATAAACTTTATGCCGTTGCCAATACGCCCGAAAGCATTTTAGCGCTTGGGCTAGTCGGCTTAGAGCAATACATCAAAACCATAGGCCTTTATCACGCCAAAGCTAAAAATGTTCTAGCCACCTGCCAGCAGCTTATAAGCAAGCATCAATCGAATGTACCCGATAGACGTATTGCCTTAGAAGCCTTACCTGGCGTAGGACGTAAAACCGCCAATGTTATTTTAAATACCGCTTTTGGTCAGCCTACCATCGCAGTAGATACGCATTTATTTAGATTAGGTAATCGCATTAAACTGGCTACCGGTAAAACTGTTTTAGAGGTTGAGATGAAATATCTCAAAACGATACCGGCAGAATTTATGCAAGATGCGCATCATTTATTAATTTTACATGGTCGCTATATTTGCACAGCGCGAAAACCAAAATGTGCCGAGTGCTGCATAGAAGATTTATGTGAATATAAAGCTAAAGAATACGCTAGTACCGTCATAACTATTAACCAACAGTCATGAAAGTCGCAACAAGCATAGTCACAGGCAAACAAGCCAACGCTGATTTAGTGACGCTAGCGGTAACACAGGCGATGCAAAAAGCCGGCATTACCGTGGCTAACAGCGTATTGCTAATGCTCACTTCAGAGTTTGCCGACAAAACACAAGTAGCAATCAAAGCGGCCGCAAAAGCAGCCAACTGTATGTTGGTGATGGGCTGCACGGCTAGCGGCATATTTACCGAAGACGATTGGGTGTTAGATGCACCCGCTGTAGCGGTCATGGTATTTAGTGGCGATGTTTCTTTGCAACCCAGCTTACATTCCCATAGCCAACAACCATTATTCACGCTAACCGCCCCAAATGCGATAGACAGTGCTTGGCTAAATGATGGCAACATACGCTTTGGTGGAGCATCTGGCGATGCACTTGGTCAAGGCGATTTTTCTGTGTGGAAAAATGCCAACGGGGTTACATCAAGCACTCTAATTAACAATCGAGCTGAGGCATTCTTTAGCGGTGTAAAAGCCGCCATTAAAGCTTCGCATGGCTTGCACATGCTAAATCAAGCCCAGCTGATTACACAAGTGGATGGTTTTGACGTGGTTCGATTAAACAATACCTCACCATTAACTTCATTAAATAAAGCATGGAATGGGCAAAATAAAAGCAGTGAGACTTTACCATTACATTTATTGACAGCAATCTACGCCGACAATACAGAAGCCATGGTTAATGGAAATTATCAGCTGACCAACATCGTTGCTTATGATGTACTTAGCGCTAGCATTACACTTGCACAACCATTAAAAGCTGGGCAATTATTATGCTGGGGCTTGCGTGATAAAACCGCTGCCGAAGCCGACATGTTGTTGACGACCCATCAACTACAACAAGAATTAGGTGGCAAAGCTAACTTTGGCCTTTTATTCTCCAACCTAGCCCGTGGGCCGTATTTATATGACGGTGTAGACCGTGATCTAAAAACAATCACACAACAACTGCCTAATATGCCATTAATAGGCTTTTACGGAAACGCTACAATTGCACCACTTAATAGCGATAATCAACTATTATCTAATTCTGCCGTACTGTGTTTATTCGCAGAATTAGGCACAGAAGTAGATATAGAAGTAGATATAGATTTGTGTGAAACCACAGGCAGATAAATATTTAAATAACCCAATAAGGTGTTGTAAGTCATGAGTTTGTATAAGCCGAGTCGAGATCAAGCCCGTCAATTTTTATTTGATGCCTGGGCGAAATTCAAACAGCAAGTGATGCTGTCAGATTTGGAGAAAATTGCCGTCGAAGTTATTCAGATGCACCCTGAATATCACGTTATTTTAGATGCCCCTGCACGTTATATGGACCAACAATACTTTCCAGAAATGGGTGAAACGAATCCATTTTTACATTTAAGTTTGCACTTATCTGTGATTGAGCAAATTAGCATTAACCAGCCGATTGGCATCACAAAGATTTATGATCAATTGCGACTACAATATAACGACAGCCATTTAGCCCAGCACGATATACTAGAATGTTTGGCTGAAACAATATGGCAAGCACAGCGCAATAACCAGCCATTAGATTCAGAAACTTACCTTAATTTGTTGAAGCAAAAATCTGGGCAAATTTGATGACAAAAAACGTAAACGACTGGCTAAACCAACATGGTGATTATTTATATCGCTTTGCCTTAGCAAGGTTACGCAACCCACACCAAGCTGAAGATGCGGTTCAAGAAACCATGCTGGCCGCCATTAAAAGCACTAACTTTGAAGGTGAATCCTCAGCACGCACCTGGCTTACCGGCATACTCAAACATAAAATTATTGATCTACAACGCAAATTAATTCGCGAGCAACCTATCTCAGATTTAGTCGATTTAGATGCTACAGAAACCAGTATGGACGATTTTTTTGACGCAACTGGTCATTGGCTAGAAAAACCTCAAGCCTTAGAAATGCCTGAAAATACGCTTCAACAAAAGCAGTTTCTAACTGTTTTAAATAATTGTATAGACAAACTACCCAGCAAATTGGCCGCTATATTTATGATGCGCGACGTAAATGAAACAGATAATGAAAATATTTGTAAGGAACTTGATATTACCGCGACCAATGCTTGGGTGATGTTATATAGAGCCCGAATGGGATTACGAAAATGCTTAGAAATAAATTGGGTTGTGGGGACTGTTAGTTAAACAGTGTATAAAATGAAATTAATGCTTACCTGCAAGCAAGCAAGCAAGATTATTTCACAGTCTTTAGATATGCCATTGTCGTGGTCAGACCGTATGAAGTTAAGGTTTCATCTGTTTATTTGCAATGCGTGTAGTCGATTTAACCGTCAGTTACATCTATTACGCCTAGCAGTAAATCGTGTTACACAACTGACTGAAAATGACAGCGCTATAAAGCTTCCTGTAGATGCAAAAATAAGAATTTCTGCAACTATTGAAACCAAAATGCATGAACTTAAGTAAATACTAATATACGAAATATTAATACACAACGACACAAACTAAATTATTGACTCATATTATTTAAAAAGGACTTACCATGAATAAAACACAAAAAACAATCGCACTTGCAATCGGCGGCGCTTTTGCATTATCAATTGCAG
>CANFZA010000017.1 GCA_947451235.1 Methylophilaceae bacterium
AACCGTATGGACCCAACGACTGTTGAAGGCTTTGAGCCAAAACGTGCGATGAAAATGGATGGTCCAGGTAATGGCCGTGGTGATCGTGGTGACATTCGCCGTGACGCACATAAACCAGGTGGTCGCGGTGGCTTTAAACCACGTGATGATCGTGGTAGCTTTAACGACCGTGGTCCACGCACTGAAAGCCGTGGCGATACTCGCCCTAGCTTTAGTCGCGACAGTTCTGACAGCCGTGGTGATAGCCGTGGTAACCGTGATTCAGCACCGCGTGAATCAAATGGTAACTCAGCTGGTTATGCAGGCCGTACTGAAAGACCTTCTAGCGACCGTCCACGCAGTTTTGGTGACCGTAATGCTGGTGGCGATCGCTCAAATAGCGACCGTAGCCGTAGCGATCGTCCAAGCGGTGACCGTTCAAGTGCAGCAGCGCCTAACCGTAGCTTTGGTGACAGCGTAGCTTTTGGCAAAAAACCTTTTCCACGTGATGGCGCTAGCGCTCCTCGCGGTGACAGTAATCGTGGCGATAGCCGTGGCGATAGCCGTGGCGACAGTCGCGGTAACCGTACAGATGCACCACGTGGCGACAACCGTGTTTTAGGTCAACGTTACGAAGGCCGTTCTGATGCACCACGTGGCGACCGTTCAGCTGCACCAGCACGTCGTGATAGTAATGACAGCCGTCCTGCTTCTCGTCCTAGCCCTGATACACGTAGCTTTGGTAATGCAAACGCTGGTAGCGGTGCTCCTCGCCGTCCACGTAGTTTTGCTTAATTCAATTTATTGAGTTAATTTACGGAATCAATTTAATAGTGCAAAACAACATGACAGAAATAGTAAATTTTGACAGTTTAGGTTTAGCGCCAGAATTACTAAAAGCGCTAACAGATTCTGGTTACACCACGCCCACGCCAATTCAAGCACAGGCAATCCCTGTGGCCTTGGCTGGGGGTGATTTAATGGCAGGCGCGCAAACTGGCACAGGTAAAACTGCGGCATTTGCTTTGCCATTGCTACAAAAATTACTACCGTTTGCCAATAATGGTGCTTCACCTGCAAAACACCCAGTCCGCGCGTTGATTTTAACGCCAACGCGCGAACTGGCCATTCAGGTAGAAGAAAGTGTAAGAGCTTATGCAAAACATACGCCGCTACGCTCATTGGTGGTTTACGGAGGTGTTGATATCAGAACGCAAACTCCGCATTTAAAAACGGGAATTGAAGTTTTGGTCGCCACGCCTGGTCGTTTGTTGGACCACATTGAACAAAAAACAGTACAGCTTAATCAAGTGCAAATGTTAGTGCTAGATGAAGCGGATAGAATGTTGGACATGGGCTTTATGCCTGATTTGAAAAGAATTTTGGCGTTGCTACCTAAGCAGCGTCAAAATTTAATGTTCTCAGCGACATTTTCGAATGATATTAAAAAATTAGCTGATGACTTTTTAACCAATCCACAGTTAATTGAAGTTGCGCGTAGTAATGCCACCAACGATAACGTGACACAAAAAGTGTATTCAGTCGCGCAAAGCGATAAAGAAGCCTTACTGATACAACTGCTCAAAGCAGCAGAAGCAAAACAGGTGATTATATTCACCAAAACCAAAATTACTGCCAGCCGCTTAAGCCGTAGCTTAGAGCGTGAAGGCCTTGCCGCGGATGCGATTCACGGTGACAAAACCCAACAAGAACGTATTAAAGCTTTAGATGCTTTTAAAGCCGGCACTATTACTGCACTTGTGGCGACTGACGTTGCCGCACGTGGCTTGGATATTAGTGAATTGCCTATGGTGATTAACTACGAGATTCCAAGCGCGCCAGAAGATTACGTGCATAGAATTGGCCGTACCGGCCGCGCTGGTGCGTCAGGTATTGCGATTTCATTCGTAAGCCCTGAAGAAGAAAAATATATGGTGGAAATCGAGAAATTGATTAAACGCCAAATTACCAAAGAGATAGTCGAGATTGAAAAGCCGGTAGCTAGAACGCGTAGCGCTTCAAGTAGCAGCAAACCTAGCGCACATAAATCTACAAGTAGTACAGCTAACCAAGAAGCGACTGCTACTAAGCGTACGCCGTATAAAAAGAAAGCAAGTGACCCTTGGTTTGATAAGCCTTATGAAGCGGTAGTGGCGGCACAACAACAAGTGGCTGTGCGTTCAAGCTCCACTAGAAAAGCACCAGTGGCGGCTTTATTGGGTGGTTTAGTGTTGAATAAATAATTTAGTTAGACACGGATTGATTAAATTAAAAAAGTGTTAGCTTAGCTAACCCTTTTTGCATTTTGTAATCGTAATAGCCAGTGCCATTCATCATGTCAGTCACCTATCTGTTTTTGTAGGAGCGGTCTGTGACCGCGAACCATCGCTTCGCGGTCACAGACCGCTCCTACACAAAAACTATTTCACGTGAATATTTACAGGATTAGCTACAGACAGAAACTTCGCAAGCAGTATTTTTTGATGACCGACCTATTGATTGCGCATAAAATCAGCAACGCCATACAATTGCTCGGCCAGCTTAGTCATTAGCGCATCATCAAAGCCTTGCAAATGCATGGCTTTAATCATGCAATACATCCATTGATCGCGAGCTGATTCATCAATCGCAAAAGGCATGTGGCGTCTACGCAACATCGGGTGACCATAACGCTCAATGTACAATTGTGGGCCACCAGTCCAACCTGTTAAAAACATAAAAAGCTTTTCGCGCGCTTCGGTTAAGTCAGGCTGATGCATTGCGCGTATAGGTGCGGCTTTGGGTTCGCTGTCCATAATGTCGTAAAAAGATTCTACTAAATTACGAATTTTCAATGTGCCTTCCGCTTCACCACCAAGCAAGTCAAAAAAAGTGCTTTTACTGCTACCAACTTCTTCTATTTTATCCAGCATAAATAATAATTGCACCTTTATTAAATGGGTATCTGCGCCCAAATCACTCTGACAATGTAAGAGCGATCTTTAGATCGCGAAACCGCTGTGGCTGACTACAACCATTGCTTTCGCGATCTAAAGATCGCTCCTACCTCATAAGTCTATGGCTGAATGGTTGGCTTCACCAAACTAGCCGCTAGTTTCGCACGCTCACGCGCTTCGGTAATATCTTTACCTGTCGCCAAAGCCACACCCATACGTCTTTTAACAAATGATTCTGGTTTGCCAAACAAACGAATATCGCTATTAGGCACAGCCAAAGCGGCATCTACGCCGTCAAATATTAGATTCTGTGATGCATGTTGACCGTAAATTACGGCACTTGCACCCGCTTCGCGTAAACTCACGTCTACTGGCAAGCCTAAAATTGCGCGTGCGTGTAAATCAAATTCGCTAAAACGCTGACTACACATCGTTACCATGCCAGTATCATGCGGACGTGGGCTGACTTCGCTAAACCAAACCTTATCGCCTTTAATAAACAGCTCTACGCCAAATAAACCTAGGCCGCCTAAACTATCTGTCACGGCTTTAGCAATGCGTTTAGATTCCACTAATGCGCCAGTGTTCATGGCTTGTGGCTGCCAGCTTTCTATATAATCGCCCTTTTCTTGCACGTGGCCAATAGGCTCACAAAAGTAGGTTTCTATCTCGCCTAGTGCATTTTTTGCACGTACCGTTAGCAAAGTAATTTCATAATCAAAATCAATCTGGCCTTCTACAATCACCACACCTAGATTCACGCGCCCGCCGGTGGCCGCGTAATCCCAAGCAGTTTTAACTTCGCTGGCATCAGTAATGCGTGATTGGCCTTTGCCTGAAGATGACATAGTCGGTTTAATAAAACACGGATAGCCGATGCCGGCATCAATAGCGGCTTGTAAATCAGCTTCGCTTCTGGCGAAAGCATAAGGTGAAGTCGGTAAACTAAGTTCTTCTGCCGCTAATCTACGAATACCTTCGCGGTTCATCGTCAATTGCACGGCCTTAACGGTAGGAATCACCGTGGCAATGCCGGCCGCTTCAATGTCGGCCAATGTATTGGTGTTGAGCGCTTCAATTTCAGGCACGATTAAATGTGGTTTTTCTAAGGCAATTAAATCACGCAAAGCCTTATCGTCCGTCATATCAATGGTGTAAGCGCGGTGTGCTACTTGGTGGCCGGGCGCATTTTTATAGCGATCAACAGCGATCACTTCAACGCCTAAACGTTGCAAGGCAATAATCACTTCTTTGCCAAGTTCGCCGCTGCCTAGCAACATGACACGAGTGGCATTAGGACTTAATGGGGTACCAATTTGCATGATTTTCTTTCAGTTTTTAGTTGGCTGGATTTTACCATGCAGTGATTATGCCGTCATTGATGAATGGCAAGTGTGGGCTGGTTTTTATTGCAAATAGCTTGGGGCTGTTGATTTTAATCGTAATTTTCGTGTTGATTAAAAATGTGATTAAAAAAGCGATTAAACTTGCGCTTAATGACAGACTAAAAATTAACGTCCAATTTGATGCTTATCCATGCGATAACGCATCGTCATACGCGTAATGCCTAACTTCCGGGCTGCTTCAGAAATATTGCCATTCGAATCGGTTAACATTTGCAATAAAATTGCTTTTTCAGTGGCCTCTAAGCTTGGCGTAGCGTTTTGATTTGCATTAGTTTGCATCGAATATTGCGTAGCGCTCTTGGGGCTTGGTAGCGCTAAATCAAATGCTGTTATTAAACCTTCGTTACACAGCAACATCGCGCGACTCACTTGGTGCTTTAACTCACGCACATTTCCGGGCCATGCATAGGCCTTAATCATCGCCAGTGCATCTGTAGCAAATACTGGCCGCGCCAAACCATAGCGCTTAGCGGTTTGTGTTGCAAAATGGCTGGCGAGCAATAAAGCATCAGCTTCACGCTCGCGCAATGGCGGCATTGCAAGACTCATTACATTCAATCGGTAATACAAATCTTGTCTAAAGCTACCCGATAGTGACATTTCATGTAAATCACGATTTGTCGCGGCAATAAAACGCGCCGCCACGGGACGTTCTTTAGTTGAACCTAATCGGCGCACCACGCGACGCTCAAGCACATTAAGCAACTTAGCTTGCAAGGCCAAAGGCAATTCACCAATTTCATCTAAAAAAAGTGTGCCGTCTTCCGCGGCCTCAATCAAACCTGGGCGTGTAGCTAAAGCACCGGTAAAAGCGCCCTTCTCGTGACCAAATAACTCACTTTCCATTAAATCGGCAGGTAATGAAGCACAATCAATATGTACGAAAGGCTTATCATTATATTCATCATTATTGGGACATGAGGCATGTAGCAAACGTGCAGCTACATCTTTACCGGTGCCGGTTTCACCACTAATCAGCACGGTGGGCGGCACGGTATCGCTAGCTACCAACTGAGAAATACGCTTAATTTGCGCTTTTACACTTTGCATGGCAGCGCTTTCACCTAACATTTCAACAGTAT
The DNA here is from genome assembly GCA_947451235.1 of Methylophilaceae bacterium. GTDB lineage: Bacteria > Pseudomonadota > Gammaproteobacteria > Burkholderiales > Methylophilaceae > Methylotenera. Next base: position 5,404 of record CANFZA010000017.1, read on the forward strand.
CTATAGCGTGTACATTACGCTGGCGTGAATAGCCTAAGCGATTACTTTGTAAAGTGACTGCTTCAGCTTTTTGCACAGACAACAACAACTCTTCAAGGTCTATGGGCTTTTTAAGATAATCGACTGCGCCTTGCTTGATGGCGTTAACCGTATCGCTTATTTCACCGTGTGCGGTCATCACAATCACTGCGGCATTTTTAGCGACAAACTCTGCCAGTAAATCCAAACCGTTACCGTCAGGCAGGCGCATATCTAGCAATACAATATCTGCTGAAAACTGCTTTGCTATAGCTCGCGCATCTTGTAAATTTTCTACGTGCTCTACCTCATAGCCGGCTTTTTGCAGACGCCGCATCACAGCGCGTGCAAACAACACCTCATCTTCAACAATCAGTAGTTTTGATTGTTGTTTTGATTGTAATTCAGACATATTTTCGGCATTTTTTGTGCTTAGTTGCGAGAGTTGCAAAAAGGTGTTCCTGTTTCATGGTACATGGAAATTGTAGGAGCGGCGCCCCACCGCGAATCTATATGAAAAATCATCGCGGCGGGGCGCCGCTCCTACACACGGCATATCCATAAAAAATGCCGAACTAGTCGGCATTTTTTGTTTAATTAATCAACATCAACTGAGGCTGCTGCAGTTTTTGGTTTTCCAAAGTCATAACGTAAACCCACCCAACCAGCACGAGGTGCGCCAGGGGCTAAGAAAGTTTCATTTCTAGCATTGTTACCATCAAATGCGGCACTTGCACCCACAAAAGAATTAGCGCCTAACATCGCGCTAGTGTAATAATCACGGTCAAACACGTTATTCACCTTAGCAAATACTTGCCAACCAGTGTTAGCTAGCGTGTAACGCGTATCAAGATTTAACACACCGTAACCACCAATTTTGCCTGAGCCAAAGTAAGTCGTACCGTCTGCCTGATGCAGATTATTTTCATTACCACGCGCATATTGGTCAGCAAACAACACAGCCGTTGCGCCTATGGTCCAAGTTGGCATTGCACGCCATTCGCCACGGAATTTCAATTGATGCTTAGGAATACCTGGAATGTTGTCGCCCGGATTAACCGTGATAACACCTCCTAAATTCGACGAATTGACATCACTGGCAATATCAAAAGTGCTTTCGTAAGTAGCTTTAATAAAACTATAACCAGCAGACCAGCGGAAATCACCAGTGACCGCGCTTAAACTTAAATCCATCCCTACACGGCGCGTATCGCCTACGTTTTTAAAGTAGCCAGTGCCGGCTGTATTAGCCGCAATAAACTGTAAATCATCAGAGTTTGTCGCGTGATATGCCGACATACTCCAATTAGCTGTTTTTCCAAACTTACCGCGCACGCCACCTTCAAATGTTTTAGCAACTACTTGGTTTAATGTTGGTGGATCGCCCGCCATTGCGTTAGGCAAATTACATGGTACCGCAGGATCAGAACAACCCATTTCTACGATAGATGGTGCACGGTTACCTTCGTTGTAGCCAGCATAAACGTTAAGCTCAGGCACAAAGCTGTAGGTAAAGCCTAGCGCTGGGTTAAATCGTTGGTAAGTGGCTGCGCCAGATAAAGAGCCGGGACCAGAAGCTTGCTGTAAATCTTCATTATTGATATGGGTATTGTTATAGCGACCAGAGGCGGTTAAGGCTAATTTAGAGGTCATATTATAGGTGTCAGTAGCAAATACACTCCAAGTGCGGCTACGGCCGTTTAATAAAACATCGGTATTTACCGGGTCTAGCGTACCGCTTAAACCACGCCCTGCGTCAAAGGTACTGAACAATTGGCTGGTTTGTTCAAAACTGATGCGGGCTAAATCAGCACTGACGCCAGCAGTTAGCTGGTTTTTTTCCGTTGCCCAAGTTAATTGGGCGCCTAAACCGTAGCTCTTTTGAGAAGTTTGGCTCTGATTGATGACGCCTTCGTAGATATTTGCATTCCCAATTGCACCAGTACCAAAATCACCATTCAAATCGCCATTATAAGAACTGGTACGGTTTTTACGGTAATACGCATTAGTGGTGAATAAAAATTCATCTGATAACCACGTGCTGACTTTAGCGTTGATAAAAGCTAACTTGTTTTTAGTGATGTCCGGTTTAGTGTAAATTGAACTGCGGCCTAAGCTTTGCAATAGACTTTGCGCTTGGTAGCCATTGCCAGTTAACTGATTATCAGCACCAGTAAAACTTACATCTACATCGGTTTTATCATTGCTCCAGCCTAACTTGGCAAAGCCTTGCAACACATCTGAAGGCGAACTATCACGCCAACCGTCTTCTTTAAATTTGTTACCTGCAAAAAAGTAACTCACGCCATTATCTAGCTTGCCGCCGTATTCGCCCTCAACCGCTTTACGACCCCATGAACCGCCTGATAGTTGAATGCCACCGCCTGGATTATGCTCACCGCTTTTAGTTTGCACAGAAACTGCGCCGCCCAAAGTATTCAGGCCAAATAATGGGTTAGAACCCGGCATTAATGCGATGCTTGAAATAGCATTTTGTGGAATCAAATCCCAGTTTACGGTATCGCCAAACGGCTCGTTCACACGAACGCCATCTTGATACACGGACAAACCCTGAGGCGTGCCTACTAAAGGCGAAGCAGTAAAACCGCGGAAATTAACGTCTGGTTGATACGGGTTATTTTGCGCTTCGTTGATATTTACGCCAGCCATATTCTGATTCAGGTAATCCGCAATACTCAAACCATGCTGATCTTGAATATCTTTACCTTTTGCTACTTGCACATTAGAAGGAATTTGGTTAATTGGCACGCCAAGGCTAGAAAGCGGCGTAACACCCACCACTTCAATTTTACCAAGCTCAATCGCTTCGGCGCGGTTTTCAGCTAACGCTAATTGTGGCATTGCATAGGCAGCCAAAATTGCAACTAAGATTAATTTTGGCTTTAGCGTGTTAGTTTGTAAAGAAGCCGCTTGTAATGTTTTTGGCATATCATTTCCTAAGTTTTTATTTGAAACATTACAATTAAGTAGCAATAAGCATTCCAAACACTTTAATTTTAAAGATATTGAATATAATCAAAGGCTAATATTATTTAAGTGTGACTGTTACGATTTTACACTGCGACAATGGTTGTATACAACCATCAATTGGTTGTATACAACCATCAATTGGTTGTATACAACCACCACAATCATTAAATACTATTCAATAATTGTCTTGCTGGAATATTTAAAAATCCACGTAAACCCAGCCAAGCCGCTAAAGGAATAAGCGCACTGGCTATCAGCATGGTGCTAATTGCTAGCGTTACATTTAATTGAAATGGAATATTTAAAATAGTCACACTTAGATAATAAGCCAGCAAGTTAGCGGCAATGGCGGCAACCAATGCGGCGATGAAACCTATGCAGGCAAATTCTGCCACATAAGCAATGCCCACTTGCTGCCTTGAGGCGCCAAATACACGCATTAGTGTGGCCTCTGCGATGCGCTCTTCTCGGGTTGCCACCAGCGCTGCGTATAACACCGCCACACCAGCCATTAAGCTAAAGGCGAATACATATTCTATGGTGCTGCTCATTTTTTGCATAATGCCGCGCACTTGCTGTAAGAGTGCCGCTACATCTATCACCGTTAAATTTGGATATTCGCGTATTAAAGTATTTAAGGGCGCATCGGCATTAATGGGCAGATGAAAGCTGCTGATGTAATTGGCTGGATATGGCTCCAACACGCCGGGTGGCGTGACGGCAAAGAAGTTAGCGCGCATGGTGTCCCAATCTACTTTTCTTAAACTAGTCACTGTCAGCGTTAGCGGACTGCCAGCCACATCAAACGAAAGCTTATCGCCTAGTTGTATGCCTAGCGTTTTAGCTAAATCTTGCTCCAGCGAAATATATGGTTTACCGTATTCTTGCGCTGTCCACCAACGGCCTGAGAGCAGTTTATTGTCACTTTGCAGATTGGCAGCCCAAGACAAATTAAACTCGCGCTCAGCCAAGCGTTTCGCGCGTTCATCTTGCCACTGCGTTTGGGCTATATTCGTGCCATTCTTGCTGATTAAGCGACCACGCACCATAGGAAATATCGTGGCATTATCAATTTTTTGCTGGGTAAAAAATTGCTTAATGCCGCTAATTTGTGCAGGCTGAATATTAATCACAAAGCGATTCGGCGCATCTAGCGGCAAGGACGCTTGCCAGTTACGGATTAAATCGCCGCGAATTAAAGCCAGCAACATCAACACCATCAAGCCCATGCTAAACCCTATCATTTGCACGGTCGATAATCCGAACCTACGCTTTAGGCCAAGTACGCCTAATTTCACATCGTTTAACGCCCTATTATTGGACGATAAGTTTGGTGGCAGATTAAATAGGTGATTGACTAAACTCACCAACAAATAAGAAAAACCAACAATAGCGGCGCACAGCAATAACAAAGCCAAAATGGTGGCAAGGGCTAACTTAGCATCTTGCGCTTGCCAAAAAATCATGCCGCACATGACTAAGGCTGCAGGTATAAATTTAGCTTGCGCGGCGCTACTCTGCTTTAGGGTTTCGCGCCGTAAAATGTTCATGGCGGATAAATTTCGCATTTGCCATGCGTGCGGCAACACCACGGCAAACATCATGGCGATACTGGCAATAATACCGACAAAAACCGGGCTAAATGAGGCAGACGGTAGCGTTTCTAAAAACAGGCTGCCGGCTAATTGGGCTAATCCAAATTGGCCAACAAACCCTAACGCCACACCAAGCAAAGCGCTAAAGAACGCAATAATCAAAGTTTGGATAGCCAGCACTTGCAATACGGTGTTTTTAGACGCGCCAAAACAACGCATTAAGGCAAAAGTATCAAGACTTTGGCGGATATAGGGCAAGCTTGAAAGTAGCATCGCCACCATGGCTAAAATTACGCTGACCATGGCAGATAAACCTAAAAACTGTTGCGCTTTTTCTAGTGCTAATTTAATTTCTGGGCGCGCGTTTCGCACGTCTTCTATCTTTTCGCCACGGCCTAATTGCGGCTTACTTTGCGCAAAATATTGGCTGATTTTTTGTGGTTCTGCCGCCAGTAAAAGTTGATATTTAACGCGACTGCCGACCTGAATTAATTGGGTAGAGGGTAAATCTGCCGCGTTCATCATCAAGCGTGGTGCAAAGCTAAACATATCGCCACCGCGTGAAGGTTCGTGCAGTAAAATCGCGCTGACTTTTAATTTGCGCTCGCCGACTTCAACTTCGTCGCCGACCTTTAAATGTAGTAAGTTAATTAACCTAGGCTCTAACCAAACTTCTCCGATATTTGGTGCAGATTTTACAACGACGCCCGTCTCGCTAGCAGTTTGGCCTATCGTCAAATCGCCACGTAAGGGAAAACCCTGTCCTACCGCTTTGATTTCAGCAAGTTGATTCAACTCACCAAACACCACCATACTGGAAAATTCATAGGTTTTTACGCGCTTAATGCCTTGTGCAATAGCCGTTTTTTCGAAATTATCCGCAATAATATGATCAGATGACAAAGCAATATCGCCACCCAGCAACAAACCGCCTTGCTGATTAAGCGCGGTTTCTACCCGTTGGGTAAAAAAACCAACTGCCGTAATCGCAGTAACGGCCAATACCAAAGCAAACACCAATACGCGCAAGGCACCGGCGCGCCACAAGCTTAAAGTTTGCGTCCAAGCTAATCTAAAAGATAGGTTCATTATTGGCTTAGCTCAATTGAATGAGTGAGCTCGGTTAATACGCCATTTTCTAACTTAAGTTGTCGTTGGCAACGCTTGGCTAGCTGAATATCATGCGTCACTAAAACCAAAGTCGTGCCGGCCTCCATGTTCATATTGAACAATAATTCAATAATCATTTGGCCAGTTGTGTTGTCCAAATTACCGGTAGGTTCATCGGCGAATAAAATAGCCGGTTGCGTGGCGAAAGCACGGGCAATGGCTACGCGCTGCTGCTCGCCACCTGATAATTGTTTGGGGTAATGTTGCACGCGGGCACTTAAACCCACATTATTTAGAGCCTCTAAACTAAGCGCTTTGGCGTTGGGCTGATTTTTTAATTGTAGCGGTAGCATTACATTTTCTAACGCAGTGAGCGAAGGCAATAGCTGAAAAGACTGGAATACAAAGCCCATCGTAGCGGCGCGCACAGCCGCCCTACCGTCTTCATCTAAGTTGCTAAACGGGCTATTTTTAATTTGAATGCACCCGCTAGTCGGAACATCTAAGCCGGCTAACAAACTTAAAAGTGTAGATTTTCCTGAACCAGAACTGCCAACGATAGCCACTTGCTCACCTGCCACAATACTTAAATTTAATCCTTGTAGAATCTTAATCTGGTTATCATGACTAATAAAGTCGTAATTGATGTTTTGTGCTTGAATCATATTATTTAAAATCATATTCTTTGGATTCGATTTACTGAATTATTTGGGAGTTGTTGCATTGATATTTTTTCACTTGTTGTTAAAATTTAAATTGTTAAGATTTAAATTGTTAAGATTTAAACGCCTTACACTTAGTCTAATAAGTTTATGTTTCGTTGCATGTTCTTTGCCAGTATTGGCAGATAACCCTAAAATTTTGGTCTATGGCGATAGCTTATCTGCGGTTTACGGGGTAGCACAAGCCCAAGGTTGGCCTGCATTGCTACAAAACAAGCTCAACGAAAAAAACCAACGTTACGATGTAATTAACGCCAGTATAAGCGGTGAAACCACTAGTGGTGGCTTAAGTCGGCTAGCCACAACGCTGGTTGAGTTTAAGCCAAATATTATTATATTAGAATTAGGTGCGAATGATGGTTTGCGCGGATTACCAGTGCAAGAAATGGCAAAAAACCTTGACGCTATGATCATGTTAAGCAAAAAAAATAAAGCTCAAATAGTGCTGATAGGCATGAGAATACCACCTAATTATGGCCCAAAATATTCTAGCGAATTTCGCCAGACTTATACTAAATTGAGCCAACAGCACAAAGTTACATTGGTGCCCTTCATGCTAGAAAATGTAGCGACAAATCCGAAGTTTACTCAGGATGATGGACTGCACCCAAATTCGCTTGCTCAACCGTTGATATTAGAAAATATCTGGCCGAAATTACATGGTTTACTTAACTCAATTTAGTCAATTTAATTTTAATCTGGCGAATCTTGCCAAGTTATTTGTAGACCTAACTCATGCTCGCCTGCCTGAAGCTCGTTTGCCAACCCAATATTTGGTACAAAAGCCAGCGTATCGTGCCAATAAACTAGCGGTAAATACTCACGTTTCCACGGTGGAATATTCGCTTCTTGCAATAAATGCTTAAGCGTTCTGGTCGGCCTTAGCACATTCGGTTTAAAACGTTCGCCACCATCACGGTTAGTAATTCTGAGCTTGGTCATACCAAACTTGAGCGCTAAACCAGCACCGGTGACTTGCTTAAACTGCAACTTGCCGCCATTGGGTAAAGTTAACTCCGCCTCACCACTCCATAGTAAATCAAAGGCTTGCGTGTTTTGTTCTGCTAATAAATATGCCCTTTTTTGGAATCTTTTTAAACTTAAATACTGAGTTTGAATATTTTGGTTTAATTGACCATTTAGGATTAACTGAATATTAATATTGGCATCCGCTTTAGAATTCAGTAACTGGTCGATTATTTCTGTTAAATATTCTGAACTTGGCATAGCGAGTTGGTTTTTGGCGAACCACCAGCGCAGTACGTTTTTCACACGGTTCATTGCCAACTCAGCCAAACCCTGCAAGCATAAGTTGTTATTCAACAGCAATTTAGCTGCATCAAGACTCGCTAGCGCATCCAACAAATCATTGGCTTCCGCAAGGTGAGATGCGCTTCTGGCAAGCACAGATTTTAGCGCTGGATAACGTGTTTCCAAAACCGGCATGACGTTATGGCGAATAAAATTACGTTCATAATGGGTGTCGGTATTACTTTCATCGTCGCACCATTTTATTTGCTGACGTTCTGCGTAGTCTTGCAAACTTAGTCGTGAGACATCAAGCAAAGGTCGTAGCAAGCGCCTAGGCTGATCTATTGCAGCCATGCTGGCTAAGCCCTTAACTCCAGCGCCCCTAAACAATTGTAATAATAGCGTTTCCGCCTGATCATCCTGATGATGTGCCGTCACAACAAAGTCCGGCAATATTTGCTTAGATGCACTTGGTAGCTTGCTACTAAATAGCGCCTCATAGCGCAATTGTCGTGCGGCTGCTTCTATGCCTAATTTGGTGTTTTTATCGATATTGACATGAATAATTTGCAAAGGCACATTCAATAATGCGCACTGCACTGTACAAAATTCAGCCCAAGCATCGGCATTAGCACTTAAGCCATGATGCACATGCATGACATGTAAATGAAACGGGATTTTATGCTGAATAGCAGCGAGTAAATGCAGTAATACACAAGAATCTAAGCCGCCACTTAAACCTAATAACAAATGTTGATTAGGTTTTAATTGGCGGCTTAAAAATGTTTCTACTTGGCTAAGTAAGGCGTCTTCTTGATTAGCGGCCTTGGTTGAGGCAATGAGCTTTGATTTCTTTTGCGACAAAATTTATTTCAGTAAATTTTTTTAACATTGCTTGTTAAGCAGTGATTACTTGATGGCCGGATTAATAACTGGCTTAATGACCGCCTTCTTTTCAACCACTTCTTTAAATTTACCGTAACCCATTAAGCGCTCGTAACGGCTTACCAACAACATCTTAATAGACTTGGTTTTTAATTTAGCCAACTCTTCTTTTAGCGCTGCGCGTAATGTTTCCATCACCACTTCTGGTGATCTATGTGAGCCGCCTAAGGGTTCAGGAATAATACGGTCTATCAAACCCATTGCTTTTAAGCGATCAGCGGTAATGGCTAATGATTCTGCCGCCACTGAGGCTTTATCTGCACTTTTATACAAAATTGATGCACAACCTTCAGGTGAAATAACTGAGTAAGTGCCGTATTGCATCATCAACAACTGATCGACTACACCAAGCGCTAATGCACCACCTGAACCGCCTTCGCCAATAATCACGCCGATAATCGGCGTTTCAAGCTCGGCCATGACATATAAATTACGCGCAATCGCTTCAGATTGACCGCGCTCTTCAGCACCAATACCAGGATAAGCACCCGGCGTATCGATTAAAGTAATGATAGGAATACCAAATTTTTCAGCTAAGCGAAATAGTCGTAACGCTTTACGATAGCCTTCTGGGCGTGGCATACCGAAATTGCGATATTGACGCTCTTTAACATCGCGGCCTTTTTGGTGACCAATGACCATGACCGGTTGGCCTTCAAAGCGCGCTAAACCACCGACAATAGCTGGGTCGTCAGAATAAGCTCTATCGCCATGCAACTCTTCGAAATCAGTAAACATGCCTTGGATATAATCCAAAGTATAAGGACGTTGTGGATGACGCGCTAATTGCGAAATTTGCCATGCGCTTAAATTGCCGTAAATATCTTCAGATAGTTTTTGGTTTTTCTTTTCCAAAGCAGTGAGTTCTTTAGAAATATCCAAAGCATCATTAGCATCGTGCGCGGCTTGCAAACCCTCAATTTGGGTTTCTAGTTCGGCAATTGGCTGTTCAAAATCTAGGTAACTAATTTTCATGCGCTTAACTCAATTATTAAAGTTTTTCAAAAAATTTTAAAGCTCATTCTCTGTTGCCTTCAAATGAAGACAAGGCGGAAACTCGAAGACAGTACGGATAGTACGGCAAGAGTTGACAACGCGGTATTCGTTTGAAGGCAACAGAGAATTTACTAATTATATAGGATTTTTACGTTGCTTAGACTCAACCACTCCGTTAAGCCCGCAATCAACTCATCGTGCAAGTCTACACGCCAATCATTTCCCAGCATTAATTCCACCTTGCTAGATTGATTATGGTATTCCACCTTAACCGGGCAGCCGCGCGCTTCATCAGAGGCACTTTTGCAATAAGGCTTCAGTAAAGCCTTTAATTTAACGGCATCCGCTTGACCGTTGCAAGAAATTTTTAAGAAGCTGGCTTTGCTGTTTCTTAAGCCTGATAAATTATGTAGTTTTCTGGCATTCACACGTATGCCGCCTGAGAATTCGTCGTTACTCACGCGGCCTTCTACAATAATCAATTGATCGTCTTTTAATAAGGCCTGATATTGATTCAGCAAGTCGCTGCCAACCACCACTTCAATCCTTGTGGTGCCGTCATCCAAACCAACAATCGCCATTTTTCCGCGTGCAGTCATGCGGTTACGCACGCCAGAAACGATACCTGCGATTAATTGCGGTTGTTCTTTGGGGGCTAAATTGGCCAAAGTCGTAGAAACAAATTGGCTGATATCTTTTTGGTAAGCCCAATAAGGATGTCCACTAAAATAAAAACCTAATGCAGCTTTTTCTTCTTGCAAACGCTGCTGCTCAGTCCAGCTCGGCACGGTTGGTAAAATATTAGCTGCTTTATCTGCAAGCTCACCAAATAAACTATTTTGATTGCTATTGGCGCTATTTTGCTCAGCTGCCGCCATGGCCATTGCTACGCCAGCAAGTAAGGCATTACGGCTTGGATTTACGTCGGCTGAAAGCTTATCAAATGCACCAGCGCGGATTAATGATTCCACCACGCGTCGATTCACTTTGCGTAAATCTAAACGATTACAAAAGTCGAATAAATCTAAAAATGGCCCATCTTGCCGACGCGCTTGTAAAATCACCTCGATAGCCGCCATGCCCGTGCCTTTTACCGCACCTAAACCATACAATATTTGCTTACGGCTGGTTGGGGTAAATTTGAAATCGCTGTGATTTACATCTGGCGGCAACACTTCAATTTGGTTGGGCGCGCAATCGTCATAAAAAATATGTACGCTGTCGGTGTTATTCATATCGGCAGACATAGTCGAGGCCAAAAACGCCGCTGGATAATGCGCTTTTAAATAAGCCGTGTGATAAGCAACCAGCGCATAAGCCGCCGCGTGTGATTTATTAAAACCATAGCCGGCAAATTTTTCCAGCAGATCAAACAATTCCGTAGCTTGTCGCTCGGTCATATTGTTTTTAACAGCGCCTTCGGTGAAGGTTTTACGCTGATCATCCATCTCTTCTTTTTTCTTTTTACCCATCGCGCGACGTAGTAAATCGGCGCCGCCCAAGCTATAACCAGCCACTACTTGCGCAATTTGCATTACCTGCTCTTGATACACGGCAATACCGTAAGTTTCTTTCAGAATAGGCTCAGTCAGCGGATGCGGATATTCCACACGTTGCTTGCCATGTTTACGCCGACAAAAGTCCGGAATCAAATCCATAGGTCCAGGACGATACAGCGCAACCAAGGCAATAATATCCTCAAAGCAATCCGGCATCGCCTGCTTCAACATATCCTTCATGCCACGCGACTCTAGCTGAAATACCGCTGTGGTATTAGCAGTTTTGAGTAGCTGAAAAGTCGCTTTATCATTCAGCGGGATGGTGGCAAAAGCTAAAGGTTCTAAACCTTCGGCAGCGCGTTGCTTATTGGCGTTGACTAAAGCCAACTCTAATATCGTTAGCGTGCGTAAACCTAAAAAGTCGAACTTCACCAAACCGACCGCTTCAACGTCATCTTTATCGTATTGGCTGACTAAACTTGCGCCATCAGCCTGACAATAAATCGGCGAGAAATCTGAAATCTTACCCGGTGAAATAAGCACGCCACCAGCATGCATGCCGACGTTACGCACCAAACCTTCTAGGCGTAAAGCCAGCTCTAACAATTCGCGTAATTCTTCTTCGTTTTCGCGGCGCTCGGCTAATTGCGGTTCTTTAACCAGGGCATCGGTTAAGGTAATACCTAACTCAAGTGGGATAAGTTTACTAATGCCATCGACAAAATGGAAAGGTAAATCCAGCACGCGTCCGACGTCGCGAATCACCGCTTTGGCCGCCATGGTCCCGAAAGTAGCGATTTGCGAAACGGCATCTAAGCCATATTTCTGCTTGACGTAATCAATGACGCGATCTCGCCCTTCTTGGCAAAAGTCAATATCAAAGTCGGGCATGGAAACCCGGTCTGGGTTTAAAAAACGCTCAAACAATAAGTTGTATTCTAGCGGGTCTAAATCGGTAATGCCTAAGCTATAGGCCACCACAGAACCAGCGCCAGAGCCTCGACCTGGCCCAACCGGCACACCATTATTTTTTGCCCAGCTAATGAAGTCGGCCACAATCAAAAAGTAGCCGGCAAAGCCCATTTGATTAATAACGTTGGTTTCGAAATCTAGCCTAGCATCATATTTTGCTTGCTGGCTGGCACGTTTGCTTTCATCCGGATATAACACGGCTAAACGCTTGGCCAAGCCTGCACGCGCTTCGGCGATTAAATATTCATTTAAGCTTTCGTTGTTTGGCGTTGGAAAATTAGGTAAATAATTTTTGCCTAACACGATAGATAAATTGCAACGCTTGGCAATTTCTACGCTATTGCTCAACGCTTCCGGCATATCCGCAAACAGCTCGGCCATGTCAGCCTGCGTTTTAAAAAACTGCTCTACGGTGAAATTCTTGGGGCGACGCGTGTCGGCTAAAATATAACCTTCAGAAATACAGGTGCGTGCTTCATGCGCTCTAAAATCATCCGGCGTCATAAACTGAATCGGATGCGTGGCAACCACGGGTAACTTCAGCGCATTGGCAATGCCGCGCACATGATGAATATAATTTTCTTGCTGTGATTTTAACTGACTATTTTCTGAGGCAATGGCAATACGCTGTACTTCTAGATAAAAGCGCTCTGGAAACAGGTTTTTCCAGCCCGTAGCGTGTTTAGTGGCAAGCTCAATATTATCTTGCAAACAAGCCTGACCGACATCGCCAGCTTGCGCACCTGAGAGCAAAATCAAGCCTTCTGTTCCACATTCAACAAACCATTCGCGCTTAAATTCAGCCCGACCTCGATACTGGTTAGTTAAGAACGCACGACTTAATAATTGGCATAACAGCAAATAACCAGCTTGCGACTGGCATAACAATAGCAAGCGCGACGGTTGGTCGCGATTTTCAATATTTTCCAGCCAAATATCACAACCAATAATCGGCTTAATACCTTTACTGCGCGCCGCTTTGTAAAACTTGATGGCACCGAACAGATTACTTAAATCTGTGAGCGCCAGCGCCGGAATTTTATCGGCCAGCGCTTGCTTTACATAGTCGTCAATACGCACAATACCATCCACAATGGAGTATTCACTGTGGCAGCGCAAATGGACAAATGCGGGGGTGTTTGAAGGTGGTGGATTGGTTTGCAGCATAAGGTGGATTTTACCTTATTTAGCGTGCTTTTTGAATGAAAAAGTAAAACACAGTGCGCGCAAACAGTTGCGAAAAACCGCCTGATTGTGAGTAACAATGAGGCAGGTTTTTAACTAATTATGCAGCAAAGCGTTCACTTGCTCTATTAGCGCATCATCTTGCACAGGCTTGCCCAAGAAGGCATTTACGCCTAACTCTTTGGCCACATTACGATGTTTTTCAGCGGTACGTGAGCTAATAATAATCAATGGAATGGCCGAAGTTTTTTCGTTATCACGCACATAACGCGAGAACTCAAAGCCATCCATACGCGGCATTTCAATGTCGGTTAAAATAATATCCGGCGTAAATAGTTGCAATTTCTGAATCGCATCCATGCCGTCATTAGCAGTAATCACCTCAAAGTTTTCACGCTCTAACACGCGTGAAAGTACTTTACGCATCGTCAGCGAATCATCGACGACTAAGGCAATTTTTTTCACTTGCTGTAACACTGGTTGCAGTACTGGCGCAGAAGTTGTCACTTTTACTGCACCAATAGATAGCGCCTCGCGATTTGCCAATTGCACAGGGTTAATCACTAACACAATCGCGCCATCGCCCAACACCGTTGCGCCCATCATGCCTGGCACACGCGCTAACTGCGTGCCCATTTGCTTCATCACCACCTCTTGGTTGCCCATAATTTCATCTACATGCAAGGCAGTTCTATAAGTACCGCTACGCAATAAAATCACCGGCGTATAAATATGGTGTTGCGCAAGATGATCCACATCGCCGATTAATTTAGATAAAAAGTATAAGGGGTAATCGTGCGTCGCCCAGTCTATTTTATGCGCGGCATAAGCGGCGATCAAATCGGCTTGTTTTAACTTTTGCACCTGCTCAACCATCACCGAAGGAATCGCGAAGGTTTTATTGCCGACACGCACCATCACCACTTGCGCCACTGAAAGCGTGACTGGTAAGTAAATATTAAATTTAGCGCCGGTGCCAAGCTCATTAGTTACGTCAATACGGCCGCTTAAAGCCGTAATATCATTGCGCACAGCATCTAAACCCACGCCACGACCTGAAATTTGCGAAACCTCATCTGCGGTAGTGAAGCCCGGTTCGAAAATAACTGCCATCAAAGCTTGATCAGATAAAGATTGATCTGCGCTAATCAAGCCATTTTTAAGGGCTTTTTGCTGTACTTTATCCAGATTAATACCAGCGCCATCATCACTCACGACCAGTGTAATTTCATCATTCTCTAAACTAACTTTAAGTTTGATTTGGCCAGTTTCTGGCTTACCAAGTTGTATACGCTGTTCAGTCGATTCCAAACCATGCGCAACAGCATTGCGTAATAAATGTTCTAGCGGTGCGCCCATTTTATCTAGCACGCCACGATCCAGCTCAACCTCTTCGCCCTCAATGGTCATTTCAACAAGCTTATTCAGCTCTCTAGCAGTTTGCCGAACAATGCGCTGCAAGCGCTCTGAAATAGCCGCAAAAGGTAGCATACGCACACCCATCAAGCCTTTTTGCAATTCACGATTCATGCGGTTTTGCTGTTGTAAGGCGGCATCCGTCTGATCTAAATTAAGCAATAAGCCATTTTGAATGGTCGCCACGTCGTTCACGCTCTCGGCCATCATTCGCGTTAATTCTTGCAGACGGGTAAAGCGGTCAAACTCCAAGGGATCAAACGTTTCATTCGCTTCTTGCAACAAACTCATACGAGACTGCATTTGCGTTTCAGCTTCAATTTCCAGCTCGCGCAAATAGCTGCGTAGGCGACTGATACTATCGGTTAAATCTGTAGAGGACTGCTTAAAGTTCTGCATTTCTCTGTCCATCCGAGAACGCATAATCGACACTTCACCAGCCTCGTTAATCAGCCTATCAAGCACATCGGCACGCATGCGCAAGAACTGTGATTTACGCGCTGAAGTTCGTGCAGGTACTGGGAGTTTTGTATCGGCATCATCAAGCTGGGCATCAGTTTTAACATCACCAGCAATCGCTTCAAGCATGTAGGAAATATTATCGAACTCAACGAACATTTCATCAAAATCAGCTAAGGTGACTTGCTGTTTAAGTGCGCGAATAACGCGATCTTCCATACTGTGAACGCTATCACCAATTTCTGACTGACCAGCCATGCGTGCACTGCCTTTAAGCGTATGCAGCGCACGTTGTAGAGAATCCGAATAGTCACCCGCCTCTGGATGAGTGCGCCAACCGCGCAAATCACGTCCTAATTGTGGGACTAATTCTCGGGCTTCTTCTACAAACAAACCAAGCAATTCTTGGTCAACAGCCAAATCTCTAAGTTGCTTGGCTTGTGCTTTTGCTTCTGCTTTTACTTTAGCTTGCGCAGCAACATTCATGGCTTCTTGCACAGCTTTCGGCACAAGGTCTATAGCTTCTGTCAGCTGTATTTTTGGTTCAGAATCTTGACCCAACTCTAGCACCGCTGCTGCAGCTTCGTTGGTGGCTAAGGCTTGCATTACCGCAGTTGATCTGGCTAAAGCCTGAATTAGCGCGCGCGTAGATTTAGGATTTTTCAGTGCTGTCGCTCTTTCTAAACCATCGGCCAGCGCTTTAACAACGTTGCCATACAATGCAATGTGTTGCTCGGTCCAATCGCTAGTATGGGCATCTAGCCAATACTCTAAAGCGCGCGATAAATCACCAGTAGGCTTAAAGCCAGCGGTAAGTGCATTGCTACCTAAAGTATGTGCGGCGCGAGAACTCGCCTCTGACGGCAATTCATTGGTGTTGGCAAGTAATGCTTGCTGTGCCGCCATTAAAGTTTGTAAATGTTGTTGTGCTTCCGCCAAAAAAATATTGAAGAATGCACGGCTTAATGTACGCGTACCGCCTATAAGCACTTCCTCTTTTTGAGGTTTCGGCTTGATTTCAGCCAAGCTCTGCTCAAACGCTTGCTCGAGCGCTGCCGCTTCTTTTTGGTAACCGCTAGGGTTTAACGTAACCATTTGCTTGGCTTGCAATTCTGCAACCCAAGTGGCGAAAGCCGCGCTTACTTTTTCAATAAAACCTAGCAGTGGGATGGTAGGAAATGCTTTGTGTTCCATCACCAAATTAAGTAGCTTTTCGACCGCCCAAGCGACATCGCTCATCGCTGATAAGCCAACCGTGCGACCACTGCCCTTTAGCGTATGGTAAGCGCGGCGAACTTCAGCTAGCGCCTCACTATCAGTTGCATTCACACGTAAAGTTTGTAGATTTTGCGCTAAGCTGGCTAATACTTCTTCAACTTCCGTTAAGAAAATATCTTGTAACTCAGTATCAAACGCCCTGTCTGTCAGGTCCTGCGAAGCCGTCATTACATCATTTTGACTGTTTGCGATGTCGGCAACTTCGGCATGTGGCACATTCAAATCTGCTGCATCTGCGTCAATTTCAGCTAGAGTATTATCTGCTTCAACCGTTGAGCTAGACACCTCTACAATTGGCACTAAACCCTGCGCTAACTCTTGCAATGCCTCAGATAATGCAAGTTCAGTTTCAGCGCGTACACTAGGCAATTCTTCAGTATATAAGCCTAATACGCTCAAACTATTCGCCAATAACTCATATTTTGAGTGATTAAGCGTACTAGCATCATCACCTTTAAAGTTTTCTACATAAACAGCACTTAATTGGGCGATAGATTTTGGAATTGGCATTTCCAGCATATCGAATGCCGCAACAATTTGCTGTAAAGGTAAGGTTGTTTCCTCTAACACAGCCGCATTGGCTGAATCTCTAAAATAGGTATCCAAGGCAGTTTCAGCCAGTTTCAAGGCAGCAATAATTTGCTTCGCCACGGCTTGTATTACGCTAGCATCTAAATTAGCCGTTGCAAAGGCTGCTAGTGCAGGCGCTAAAGCAATGCCATCTAAAATAGACTGTAGACGGGCCGTTTGAGTCGCTAGTTTTTGCTGCGTTTCAGCCTCTATTCGCTGATAATTCTGGCACACATATTCCAGCAAATTAAATGAAGCCGCAATCTCTATTAAGCTAGCTTCGTTGATGACGACTTTGCCAGATTGCATGGCCTGCACGGTGGCGTGTATGGTATTAAATAGCTGCGAAACATTTTGATGACTCAGACTTTGCAATAATGCAGCTAAATGCTCAAGCTTAGCCAAAAATGTTACAAAGTAATCACTGCCTAAATCAACGTTAGCCGAGGCATCGATATTAGACCAAAAATCTTTTAGGCTAGGCAAATCAGCGCTTAACTGCGCTAAAGCTGCACGTTCGGAGGCTGATACTTCATCAGTTTGGTCAGATTTATGATGGATAGGCAATACCATGTCCAACTCAAACAAATCTTTAACACTATTAATCGTGTCACTGCTTCTATCACTAAGCGCCACGTAATAAAGCGCATCGCGTAATAATTGCGTAGGTGCTTTCACCTCACCGGTCGACATACTTCGCAATTGCTGATCAAGTCTGCGGCATAGCTTTTTTGCGCCATTATTGGCGGCAATGCTTTCTTGCGCTAAAGCATCCGTAAACGCTGTTGCAACCCACCAAAGCGTTTTTTGTGCGTTTTTTTGTTGCACTTGCTGCACGTTTGAAATGGACCCGCGCATTTTATCAAGCGCGATAGCGCTCTTAGTCAGCAGCCAATCTAACAGTGACTTTTGAAAAATAACGCGCTGATCTGCAACAAAAATAGGCACTGCCGACTCTTCTATCGGATTACTGACTAAGTGCTTAGGCGCGCTGTAGCTAGTATCTGGATAAAATAAATCACTAATCTCTAATGACTCACCTTGCAGCTCAACTAATGGCTTTAAGCTTTCGTAAAGTTTAGTCGGTGTATCGGGCATGCCATTTAATAGATCTTGCAAGTAACGCGACAACGTATCAATCGCATGGATTAAATCCGCCATGATGCTTTTGCTGACTGGAATTTGTTGCTTTTCCAACTTACTGGTGAGCTTCTCAATTTCTGAGCAATAACGCTTGCATCCTTCAAGGCCAACCATATCCAGCGCACCACTTACCTGATATAAATGGGCGGTGGTAAAACGCAATGACGCGTACTCTTCTGGCTTTTCACTCACCACCATAAAACTATCAAGCACTTTTTTAAGTGATTGATCAATTTCATCTTTTACCCAAGATAAAGGGCCAATATCAAATGCTTCAGGCATTATTTGCCCTCATATTATTTTGCGATATTCTTATACAAAAATCTTTGAATGCCATTTGTAAAACCGCAGCGACTAAAGTTTAAAACCAGCCACAGAAGAGCGCAACTCTTCCGCAAGCGAAGTCAGCTGACCCACAGAATCAGCCGTCAATTTTGTACCTTCAGAAGTTTGCGTCGTAATCTCCTGAATCAACTGCATATTATTCGCAACGGTAGTGGCTGATTCGGTCTGCGCATCGGTTGCGGCTGAAATAGATTGAATCAAGCGCGCCAAATTATTGGTCACGAACTCAATCTCAGACAAGGCTTTACCAGCAGCATCTGCAACACGTGCACCCTCAACCACACCCTCGGTACTTTTCTCCATCGCCGCCACCGCACCATGCGTATCAGTTTGAATGGTTTTAACAATGGCACTAATTTGCTTAGTTGCTTCTGATGAACGCTCAGCTAAGCGCTGAACCTCTTCTGCAACTACTGTAAAGCCTCGACCGGCTTCACCCGCTGAGGCCGCCTGAATCGCCGCGTTTAGCGCCAAAATATTAGTTTGCTCAGTAATATCTGAAATCAACTCTACAATTTCACTAATTTCTTGCGAACTTTCACCCAAGCGTTTGATTCGTTTAGAAGTTTCTTGAATCTGTGTGCGAATTTCATTCATTCCGGCAATGGTATTTTGTACCGCTTGCGAGCCCTGATTAGCCGCTTCTAATGAGCGTTGCGCCACTTGTGAAGCCTGTGACGCATTACTTGAAACCTGCAAAATAGAACGCGTCATATCGGTAACCGCATCTGTGGTTTGCATAATTTGCTCTGACTGCATTTCAGCCGCGCTTAATAAACGCGTTGAAGTGCCTTGCGCCACTGAGGTAGCTGACGTTACCTGCTCAGTGGCACGGTTAATCTCAACCACTAAATCTCGCAAACTATCAATGGTGTAATTAATAGAGTCGGCAATAGCACCGGTAATACTGTCGCGCACTTGTGCTTTAACGGTTAAGTCGCCATCCGCTAAATCACCCATTTCATCCAACAACTGTAAAACAGCCGCTTGGTTACTTTGGCCTTCTTGCGCTAACTGCTCAGTTAAAGAGGTCGATTTAACGTTTTGCTTTTTACCTGAAAAATACATGAAAAGTAATAACCACAAGCCTAAAAATACCAAGCCGATTAATACGATGTTAATAAACGTTGTTTTAGAATTAATTAGCGCCTTATTTTGCTGAGCAATCGCCAAACTAAAAGCGCTACCGGCTTGCTTTGTTGCCTCAAAGGCTACAGTTAAATCAGATAATGGGGCAGAAGCAGACACGGTACCCAGTGGTAAAGATGGAATATAGCGAGTATTGGCCACTAGATAGAAGTTTTCGCCAGCTTTAATCAAGCCTTCTAGGGGTGCTTTTAAGCTATTGTTATCTAAATTTTTACGCCAGTAAGCAGAGCGCTCTTTAAATGCAGCCTCAGACTTTGCTGCATTGGCGAGTGCTTTATCTCGCTTTTCGGTATTAAAATTAGATGAGGCTACATAAGCTTCGTTGTATGAAGCAAACGCATCTAAGGGATACATAGGCGGCGGAGTCGTTTCACCTAATAAGTTTTGATATTCTTTTAAGGTATTGTAAATCGGGCCATTGACTCGAACTTCACTAATCACCCAAAAGCTCAACATGGTGAAAATTAAAAATGAAATCATTTGCAAAAACAGTTGGCGGTAACCCGCAGCCAAACCACCAGAACTTGATGTATTTGAAGCACTGCCTTTACTTTTGAGCTTATTCAAAAATTCACTCATTTGCAGCGGCAAACTTTTGATAATCGCTAAATTTAATGCCATTTAAAACCCCAATCCACAAAACTAATATGCTTGATAAAAGCTATAACAATAATTGCCAACCTTTTGCTGTTGCTTGCCAATTATTACGTATTCACTATTTTATATTTAACAATTACAAGATTTATTACTTGAAAACTTCATCCTAAATTTGCACTCGGATTTAGCGTCCAATCTTAACGAAACGGCAAGTCATCAAATAGCAGGTTGGTTAAAAGCTTTATCCTTAACCAAGTCAACTATATCAAACTCAAGCCATGTTTTATTATCACTGTCTTCGTAAACCAGCTTACTAAAAGCGAGAATCTCATCGCTAGCAGAAGGCTTTAATGCCATCACATCAATACTACGTAAACCAATCAAATTTTCAACTAATACAGCAGCTTGTGTGGTCGTCTCCGAGTTAATCAAAATAATCCTATTGTTAGCTGATTTTGGCGTTGGAGGCATGCCCATAAATTGCGCTAAATCAGTCACGTTATACAAATTACCACGCACGTTAGCGACACCCAAAAACCAAGCTTGTGTTAATGGAACTGGCTGTAAAGGCGGCACTGGTAACACCTCAGTCACATCTTTAAGATTGATCAGCACATTATTTGCGCCTACCGTCACGCCTAAACGCGAGCTGGCAGCTGTACTGCCATGCGAAGCCGCCTCTTTTAACTTTAAAAGAATTGACTCTTGGAATTCACGTAAATTGGAGGATTTAGCCACGATTATTCAATCATTAATGTCAAAGAGATATTAGAGTCAAAAAAGATGTCTCGAGTAATATTCAAACCGTCACATGTTGACGTGCCATTAATAAACCTACAGTAAAGAAAATCAGCACGAAAATGAGGTCTATTTACTGTAAAGTAAAATATCAAAATTAACCTAGCGTATTAATTAAATTAAGCAAATCAGCGCTCACTACAGGTTTGGTAATGCAGGCTTTAGCGCCCATTTTCATAGCCCAAGCTAAATCCGTTGCCTGCGACTTTCCTGTACATAAAATCACTGGAATATGCGTGGTTTTGGGGTCTTTCGTCAACGTGCGCGTCACCTGAAAGCCTGACAACCCCGGCATGACCACATCGCATAACACTAAATCTGGTGGATTAAGCGCAACTTTAGCTAAACAATCTTCACCATTTTCAGCGCCAAAAACAATAAAACCAGCCGTTTCCAATAACTCAGTTAAAAAGAACCGGTCTGTTGCAGAATCATCAACCACTAAAATTGTTTTGATCGCCATGCCTATTCTTCCTCTTGTTTGTTAATTCGACTAATCGCCGCATAAGTTTGCACTGCATCAATCAAGGTTTCTTTTGTGAATGGTTTGGTCAGGTATTGGTCAGAACCCACCATGCGACCGCGCGCACGGTCAAATAAACCATCTTTGCTAGAAAGCATAATGACTGGGGTAGACTTATAACGGGCATTACGTTTGATAAGTGAACAAGTTTGGTAGCCATCAAGCCTAGGCATCATGATATCAACGAAAATTAAATCAGGGTGTTCATTGGATATTTTAGCCAAAGCATCAAAGCCATCTTCAGCTAAAATCACTTCACACCCTGAGGCTTTAAGAAATATCTCAGCGCTACGACGTATGGTATTACTGTCGTCAATTACCATCACTTTCATGGATAATAATTGGTCTTTCGTTAACTTTTCTTGACTTGGCTTTTCTTGACTCACCAGCAAGCTCCCTTAATATTTATGCGACTTAAACCCAGATGCAAGTTGATTGCGTCAATTATGAGTCATTTTATATATAGAATCACTTTATAGGCAATACTATTGTTTGTTTTAAAAATTATGCGCTTTTACACACAATACTAGTGTGCTATTTTATAATCAAATATGATACTTTGTTAAAAATTGTTATTAATTGTGAGCAATTGTAATACTATATAAAAAGATTTGAAATTTGGGTTTTTATTCCGAGGCACGTACATGATAGTAAAACAAGAATCATTAACCGCAAAAATGACCTTAAAAGATTTACCCGCAGCATCGCCTTTAGCTAACGCCAACTTGGTTTTAGTGTTTGGCTCAGTAAAGCGCTTTGGTGAAGCAAAATTACAAAGTATTTTAAAAGCACGCTACCCAAGCGCGCAAGTCATCGGTTGCTCTACATCTGGTGAAATTAGCGCGGCTGGCGTGTTTGATGATAGCTTACAAATTACCGCAATCTTGTGGGAAAAAACGATTCAGCGCGTCACTTATACAAAAATGACAAGCATGCAAAACTCTTTCGAAGCCGCGGCAAGCTTAGCGCAGCAATTAGCCTCGGATAATTTAAAAGCACTATTAGTTTATTCTGACGGCCTAAGCGTGAATGGCTCCGAACTTCTAGAAGGCTTTAAAAGTGTGTTAGGCGAAATACCAATTATGGGTGGCATGGCTGGCGATGGCTTTAACTTTAGTAAAACTGCACAGCTTTTTAATGACACTATTTCTGATGGTTTAGTAATCGCCGTGGGCTTATATGGTAACCATTTAGTTGCCGCAACTGGCGTAGGCCGCGGCTGGAAGCCTTATGGACCACCACGCAAAGTGACTAAATCTGAAAAAAACGTAGTGCTAGAACTGGATGGTAAACCAGCACTTCCACTCTATAAAATGTATATCGGTGAACATTCTGCTAAAAGTTTACCTGGCAGCGGCTTAAACTTTCCGTTCGCCATTATTGAAGAAGGTAGACGTGATATTGAAAAAATCAGAACCATACTGTCTATTGATAACGTAAAAAACAGCTTAACTTTTGCCGGCAATGTGGATGAAGGTGAAACAGTAAGATTCTGCCAGGCCACGCACGACAGACTTGTAGAAGGCGCCGGCGATGCAGCACATTTGATTACAAATCACACCAATACCAATCAAAACGGGCTTGCAATATGCGTAAGCTGTGTTGGTCGCAAAGGCGTAATGGCTGAGCAAGTCGCTGACGAAGTGAAATTAGTACAGCAAATCATGGGCTCACAAACCGCCATTACAGGATTTTATTCTTACGGTGAGTTTTCACCACGACCAGATACGACCGACAGCGTATTACATAACCAGACCATGACTATTGCCTATTTGAGTGAAGATTTATTTGCTTAAATTTAAGCTTATTTAAGCGGTTTTATTTCCCACTAATTTATTGATCGCTAGTATCAATATTTATCTAAACGCCCGATGCAAATTGGGCGTTTTTGTTTTATGATACGAAGTTATAATGATGAATAGTTCTCATTTAACTAAACTTATTTAACCACCCCTATTCAACCCAGCCCACACAAAAGGAATCAACTATGTCAAACACAGTCACATTAAAAGGTAATCCACTTGAAGTTGCAGGCAATTTACCTACCGTTGGCCAGCAAGCGCCAGCATTTACCTTAGCAGACAAAGCATTAGCCGATGTAACCTTAGAAAACTTTGCCGGTAAACGCAAAGTACTTAACATTTTTCCAAGTATTGATACGCCTACTTGCGCGACATCTGTTCGCACATTTAACCAACATGCAAGCGCAATGGATAATACCGTTGTACTTAACATTTCAGCAGACTTACCGTTTGCACAAACACGCTTTTGCGCAGCTGAAGGCATCGAAAACGTACAAAACCTATCAACTTTCCGTGACAATGCATTTTTAACAAACTACGGTGTATTGATGACAACTAGCAAATTAGCGGGCTTAGCAGCACGCGCAGTGATTGTTTTAGATGAAAACAATGTCGTTAAACACGTTGAATTAGTGGGTGAAATTGCTCAAGAACCAAATTATGAAGCGGCTTTAGCTGTTTTGAAATAAGTTATCCATTAGCTAGTTATTACTACCTAAAAAAAATGAAAGCCCAGTTCTCAGAATAGAACTGGGCTTTTTTACTAACTGAGAGCGATATCCTAAAGTAAATTGGAACACATTATTTAATGTTGCTCACAAACCAAAATAAATTACTTATGTATTTATATAAAGTTAATCGACTATTTACACAATATTAGCTTTACCAATATGCTCCTAAACCCGTTTGTAACGTTTGGCTAGACTCCGAACCATACATGGCTTCATAACCAAGTCTTACATCCAACAAGGGTGTTAAAGCCCATCTTAAATCAGCTCGGTAAAACTTCTGCAAAGATATACTGCCGATACCCTGCCTAAACTCAACATTAAGCTTAGTAGATAATTCATCATTAAAACGAGAGATTACGTCTGCTGACACCCTAGCAAAAGCGGCTCCTTGATTATCATGAACGGACTGAAGTGCGCCGCCTATATAAGCGGCTGCAAATGTATGCTTATTTAATTGTATACCCATGCCCACATCGCTTTGCCCAAGAACAATCAGACAATTTAGGCAACCAGTTTTCCCCTGCTCTGCACCCACTCTAATTTTCCAAGAAAAATTACGATCACTAGGCAAACCAGAAAGTCCGGGATTAGCAGAATCAACTCTCACAAAGTCTAAGCTATGTAACCTTAGGTCTCCATTTTTCAAGCTAAATTGGGTATCTCCCATGGTGAGGGCAGCGTTCCTTACATGAGTTTCATCAGAATCAAGTTGATCGTAATAAGCTGGTCTAATTCTAAAACTGCTCGCTATCCCATTACTTGCTGTACTAATAGTACCAATCTGCGCCCAACTAGGTGGCCTGCCTTTGTCTGGAGACATGCTAGGAGTTAATGTTTCTTGCGCTTTTCTTGGAGGAAGTTTATATCTAGTGGCAATGGCCTTGTAATAGTTAGGATCAACTTTGGTTTCTGGCGACTGTGGATCACCACTAGAAAATCTATAATAATCAATGATTGTATCTATTATTTTATACTTTGATTCAAGTGTTAAGCTTAGGAAATCCATATCACTTTCATTAACACCTAATAAAACCATACGCTTTAATATCGTTTTCTGACTAGCATCTAATTGAGAGAATTTTGAGTAGAATCGTGATTGTCTTGAAGGATGATAAATTGTGTTTGCTAATAGTGGCTGTCCTGCAAATTCTGCATCACTCAACTTTTGAGCAATCGTTTGCGGAATAGTATAAGGACGAAAGTGCGGCACTATATCTAAACCGGGTATTATTTGTAGAATATCAGCCATGCGGTATGCACAGTTTTGCCTAAAAAAATAGTAGGTATATTTTTTACTTAGCACCTCCCAAGCGTGGGACACAACTAACTTTAAGTCTTCTGGCGGTAAATTAAGCTGATATTCCCATAAATCACGATTTTCATTTTCACCGTACGTATTTTCATGGAAGTAAAAATCTATATTACTAAAGCCAGCATCGTATCCACCTAGAACACTTTTAGCTATATATACCGCTGGGTTATCGCCCTTAGATGAAGTAGCACCATAATTGACTGTTTTATCTAATAAGTTACTGCTATTTTCTTTATTTTTTTCGTTAAATTTCAGTAAGGTATGTCCATAATAGGAAGCTGGATTACCAAGATAGCCCGTAGCTAGAATAACACTGATTGATTCAATAGCACCTTCTCTCGTCCATTCGTACATTGCAGGACAATTATTTTTAATATCAAATTTTGAGCTACTTTTAAGCCCTTTTTCAATAAATGCGACACGCGCCGGAAACCTACAACGCACATGTTTATCTTTTTCAGTGACAGGCGTGTCCATTTCGGCATACAGAGCCTTAAGCTCAGAATACGGATTTACCGCACCGTCAGCGGCTAGAAAGAAATCATCACTATGAATAACACTCCTTGCCTCACCGGGTAAGACCAATGGTTTTTCAAAATGTAATAGCTTAAACCACTGTGGATCATGCGCTAAATTTTCCAGCTGAGCGTTTTCCGCAGACTGTACATTGAGTGTCAGTGATATTAATAATACATGTAAAAGTATTGCTAAAAATTTTGATCTGCTACGTATAGTCAATTTTCAAATTCCCCATAAAAAAAGTAGGCCTTAACAGCCTACTTTTTATACAATTCAACCTTGGCAGGTCGGACTAAATACTACAGTTACTTATTACTGCTGTATTAATCACATTGTAAAAATCTGCTGATTTTTCCATATGACCTTTAGCTTGGTAGCCTGGTTGAGCAATGACCTGACCCATTGAGCTACGAACGGCTTGAATTGCATTGTCATGAGCGCCGCCACACTGCATTAAATTAAGCGCTGCAGTTAAATGCGAACCTTGTCCAATAGCCGCTTCTTCTACCAACTGCATGTAACTATCACGAATAAAAAGTGCTGTTTTAACATTTTTACCATTACAAGTATTAGGTGATGTTGTTGCAGAGGTAATCGCTGTTGTACCTAAGTCCCAAATTACATTTGAAGATATAGCTGCCCAGTTAGTATCCGGAAACAGAGTTGCACCAACACCGCAATCTGTGTAAGGATTTGGTCCACTACCAGATGCCTTACTTTCTGCAGAAGCACTTGAGGCAAAGGTAAAGACGCTAGAAAGTAGCGCTACTAATACAACGTTTTTATTAATTATTTTCATTTTTTTACTTTCATTTTAATTGAATTTATCTGCTTACTTATCGTAAACAGGCTTGATATGTTCACCCTACCTGCATCTGCAATTTCCGCGATAAATTAGAATGTCTAAAAATTATCCCAGAAACTACAACTGCAAAATAATACACTAAAAATGATATAAGTATTCAAATTGAAATATGTATTCACATTAACTTAATAAATCAAATTAAATAATGAAGTTTAATTGACGTTATATGAAGCAAAAATTTGCTTCATATAAATATAGCTATTTAAAGATTACTAGGGATTATTTTGCAGAACGTATTAGACTCAAATATAAATTCTGATGCCAGAAATCGGCATTTAGTTAAATATATTAAATTTTATTGGCAGTACAAAACACTTAATTAAAAGTAGGGAAGTTACTTTGCTAATGATCGAAAAAGTAGTGAATTAAAATACTAAGTGCGCGATATTAACTTATAAGAATGTAGATATGGATCAAAGTGTAATACAAAACTGCCAATGCAAAATAGCAGGTATTTTGTATTCAAGAACAACATTAAAAACTATATTATTTAGCAGCGAAACAAGCTGAATTACTGATAATCCGTATATTTATTGTTTTTACCGCGCGCTTTTTCCACAGGATATTTAAGCGCATTTAGCGCTATTTTATTATTCGCGGCTTCGATTAAATCTATATTTAACACCTGCGAAATCCTGAGTAAATAGACGAAAGTGTCGGCTAACTCATGCCCGACTTGCTCTCG
>CANFZA010000018.1 GCA_947451235.1 Methylophilaceae bacterium
TTAAATCCCATGCGCACTACGGCGTGGTCATCTACTAGCATGACGTTAATTTGACTCATTTGCTTACCTTCCCCCATTTTCGGGCGGATTAATATGATGCATTATCTTAAATTTTACTGCTTTGACTCTATTATTGGTTCGTGACATGGTTAGGAATGTTGATATGAATCGCCGTACCTTCATTCAACTTAGCCTCAACACTAAAACTGCCGTGCAAAGCTTGCACCCGTTCACGCATGCCTAGCAAGCCAAAATGTTTAGTTTGATCAACGGCGTCAATATCCATACCAATACCGTTATCACTAATATTTAACTGCAAATCACCTGCTGTAGATTTACTCAAAGCAATTTCAATCGCGGTGGCACTGGCATACTTTTGCGCATTATTAAGTGACTCTTGCACTATACGATACAAATTTATGCTGACAGTTTCACCCAAACCTTGTAAATCGCCTTTTAATTGCAAATTAATGTTGATATTGGGGTTTTGCGTTTGAAAAACGCTAACAACATCTTTCAACGTTTCAGCCAAACCCAAATTATCTAAAGATCCGGGGCGCAGTTTACGCACAATATTATGCATGCCGTCATAAATTTGATTTGCGGCAGAAACAATCACGCGGGCATGCGCTTCAATATCTGGCAAGCCAGGATTATCGTCACTAGCTTTAGTTTTATTAGCAATGCCGACCGCAAAAGTTTTAATCGCCGTCACATATTGACCTAATTCGTCATGTAATTCACGCGCTAAACTTCTACGCTCATCTTCAATATGCTTTTGAATTAAATGCGTCAGTTGACGATTTTCTTCTAATTGTCGCTCAGCCGTTAAAGATTCAGCCATGCGATTTAAGCTATGACCTATGCGCTCAAATTCCGGCAGATTAAAGGCTGGTAAGCGCGTAGTTAAATCGCCCTGCTCCATACGATTAATAGAGGCAAGAATATGTTTAATTGGCCTTAAAGAGTAACGCAACAGCACGTAAACCATCACATTTAACAACACAAAAAACACTAAACCTGCCCACATCACTTGCCTAAACCCAGACCAAGCCTCACGCAAAGAACCCGCCGCGCTAGATGAAACAACCAAAGTGCCATAACGAATTTTACGCTCGACAGTTTCTACCTTTGGCGCCACTAATTTAACAAACCAATCTGGCGGGCGTACATCGCTTTTAAAGGTTGATTCTGGTGAGCGATACAACACATTGCCGCGCATATCGTAAAGCATAATCTGACTACTGCGCACATAGCCCAAAGATTGCAAAAAGCTCTGCATCACTTTATGCGTTGGACCATATTCAGGATTAAGCGCCGAACTAATAATGACGGTATCTAATAATTGCACGGTCACGCGACTCGCTGCCTCTACCCGCTCGCGAATTGAGGTGCGTGTATCGTTCACCAAAATTGTGCCCACAACTAATATGAACGCTAGCGATAGCAAAGTAATTAATAAATTCAGGCGGAATTTTAAGCTCATAATTGTTTAAGGTTTAGTATATGAAAATGTCTAAATTTGGCATGATTATTTTAAAATTGCCTAGTTCGTAATGGCTGATATAACAATGACCAGTTAATATAGCTAGAGTTTAACAAGATTAAGAAAAACACAATATAGTGTTAATCATGATATAAAAATAGTTGAGAGTGATATGAAAACAGAATTCATCATAGCCGCAGCCAAAGCCATTCAGCAAAGCATTTTGGCAAATGAAAACACACTAGAATCGCTAGACCGCGCGATTGGCGATGGCGACCATTATATCAACATGAAACGTGGCGCTAATGCCATTGCGGATATTGCAGAGGAATTAGCTAATTTTGCCCCTAGCGATGCTCTCAATAAAATAGGCCTGAAATTATTGAGCACAATAGGCGGTGCTTCAGGGCCATTATTAGCCAGTTTCTTTATGGCAATGGCTAAAACGCTGGCTAGCCAAACGCATAAAGAATACGTGTTAAACGAAAATGTTGAATATTCCGCGGCTGATATTGCTGCTGGCTTTGCCGCTGGAGTACAAGCCATTATTCAACGAGGCAAAGCCAATATTGGCGAAAAAACCATGCTTGATGTACTGATTCCAGTGGCGAATCAATTTGTATTATTGGCCACACAGAACTGTGAGATTAATCCAATTTGCACCACACTCATGCAAACCGCCGAACAAGGCGTTATATCGACCAAAGATTTAATCGCCACTAAAGGCCGCGCCGCTGGCTTAGGTGAGCGTGCGATTGGCCATATTGACCCAGGCGCAAAGAGTTGCCAATTAATGATAGCAGCAGTGTGTACACTTTTGATGGAAGCTTAAAATGAAAAAATTTATCAATCATATCGACCATGTTTTAATAGAAAGCCTCAGTGGCTTTGCTGCTGCACATGCTGATTTAGTCACATTACACTTAGACCCAAATTTCATTACGCGTAAAAATAAGGCCGTGAATAAAGTCGCCATTATTTCTGGTGGTGGCGCTGGTCACGAACCTTTGCATAGCGGCTATATTGGTTTTGGTATGTTAGATGCAGCGTGCCCTGGCCATGTCTTTACCTCACCAACGCCAGATCAAATGCTCATGGCGGCTGAAACAGTACATGCAGGCCAAGGCATATTATTCATCGTTAAAAACTATGCCGGAGATGTGATGAATTTTGAAATGGCTGCAGAAATGTTGCCATTTGAAAGCGCAACCGTTATTACTAGCGATGATTGTGCGGTGATTAACAGCACTTATACCAACGGCAGACGCGGTGTTGCTGGCACTGTGATTGTAGAAAAATGTGTAGGCAGCTTGGCCGAAACAGGCGCCAACTTAGCAGCCTGCAAAGCATTAGGCGATAAAGTAAACAGTCGAACCGCCAGCATAGGCGTAGCGCTGACTAGTTGCACAGTACCCGCTGCAGGTCGCCCAACTTTTGACATTGATGCGCTGGAAATTGAAATGGGCGTAGGCATACATGGCGAACCGGGGCGCAGACGTGAAGCCATGCGCGAAGCCGATGCGATAATAAGTGACTGCGTGGACGCAATTTTGACAGATTTTAAAACTAGAAATTTTGCCACCAGCCAACAAGAAGCGCTATTGCTCATTAACGGATTTGGCGCCACGCCTTTAATGGAGCTTTATTTAATCTATAACACAACCGCTAGACTATTTAAGCAACATGGCATACAAATTTCACGCTCATTAGTCGGCAATTACACCACCGCGCTAGACATGGCGGGCGCATCAGTTACGTTGTGTTTGTTAGATGATGAAATCAAGCAGCATTGGGATAGCCCAGTGCATTGCGCCGGGCTTAGGTGGGGAATTTGATTTTTACGATATTGAAGTAAGGTCTTGAGGCTTATGTATTTAAGCTAAGGCCTAGTTGATAATACATAGCTAGCTAACAAATCGACTATGTAGCACTTCTAAATTCAGTTCTTGTAAAATTGACTCTAGTCTTTTTTGTGCATTCTTACGCGCTTGCCCAGTATATTTGGCAATAATCAGCTCATTTTTCATAGAATGTTCCCAGCCCACTAACTCAGTGACCGTCACTTGATAACCTGCCGCTTCTAACTGCAAGCAACGCAATACATTGGTAATTTGGCTACCAAATTCACGCGTGTGTATCGGGTGTCGCCAAATTTCGCTTAAAGGCGTTTTGGCAAAACTTTCATTTTTATGCTGACGTAAGACTTCCGCCACTTCGGCTTGGCAGCAAGGCACTAACACCATGTATTTGGCTTGTTTTTTTAAGCCAAACTGAATCGCATCATCAGTCGCGGTATTGCAAGCATGTAGCGCGGTGACAATATCCACCTTATTAGGCAAAGCCGTTGAAGTAATCGATTCTTCTACACTCAAATGCTGAAAATCCATGCGCGAGAAGTTTAAATCTGCCGCTAATAATCTAGATTTTTCAACCAATTCAGCACGTGTTTCTATGCCAACTACACGCCCTGCCGCTTGCTGCTTGGTAAATAAATCATACAAAATAAAGCCTAAATACGATTTACCCGCACCATGATCAACCAACGTAGGATCAGGATTCTGCTGCATTACATCATTAAGCAAAGGCTCAATAAATTGGTAAAGATGGTAAACCTGCTTAAGCTTACGGCGGCTATCTTGGTTAAGTTTACCGTCACGCGTCAGTATATGCAGCGCTTTTAACAGCTCGATAGATTGGTTAGGGCGAATTTCTGGAATAGAGGTCATGGCGCTATTTTAAGGCAAAAACAAAATATTCGGCTAGGCCGGCTAATTTAAGGCTTATAAATAATGTTAAAAAGGATAAATGCAGATAAAAATTAGAATTGATGCGCAAAATGTTAAAATGCGCGAATTGCAGTAAAGTTTAATGGTTTAACACTAGAACCACACCTTAATTTCGTTTCATCATCAAGAGATGACGAGGCGACAAGCCGATGACAGTACGATTAGTACGGCAAGGCGCAGGCAACAAAGTCAGAATTGATGAGGAGATGAAATAAATGGCAATTCAATGGTATCCGGGTCACATGACCCAAGCACGTAAAAAAGCCGAAGAAACAATGGAATTTATGGACATTGTGATTGAGGTGCTAGACGCGCGCGTGCCAGAGGCAAGCCACAATCCTGTCATCAATGAAATGCGTTTATTTCGCCAGCGGCCAAACCTAAAAATATTAAACAAAGCCGATTTGGCAGACCCAGTGGCTACGCAAGCTTGGCTCAATTATTTTAATCGCCAACCTAACACCAAAGCCGTTGCGCTTTCTTGTAAAAAGCCGGGCGAAGCCAATAAAATCCCTAAACTATGCTTGGCCTTAGCTTCACACCGTGGCACACATTTAAAACCGTTACGTATGTTGATTATGGGCATTCCTAACGTTGGGAAATCAACTTTGATGAACGCATTGTTGAATCGCCGCGTGGCTAAAGTGGGCGATGAACCGGCTGTGACCAAAAGCCAGCAACGCTTTGATATTTCTGAAACCATGAGCATTACCGATACGCCAGGCATGATGTGGCCAAAAATCCAGTATGAATCTGATGGTTACATGTTAGCTGCCAGTCATGCGATTGGTCGTAATGCCGTGATTGATGAAGATGTAGCGCTATTTTTAGCCAACAATTTGCTAAAAAACTACCCAGCTTTACTCAACGCACGCTACAAATTAGACACCATGAAAAGCGACACGCATAAAGTAGACGGCACGTTTCTTGATGTTAGCAAAATGGATGGTGTGGATTTACTGGAAGCGATTGCCAAACGCCGCTCATACAAACGCCATGATGGCGTGTGGGATACCGAAAAAACAGCGGTGGCTTTTTTAACCGATTACCGTAGCGGTTTAATTGGTCGAATTAGTTTAGAAACGCCGAGTAGCCGTTTGTTGATGACGCAGGCTGAATTGCCGGTGGTAGCCGAATCGCAAGCGGATATTGTTGAAGAAGAAAATTTAGACGAGTGAGTTTAATTAACGCTGATTATGTCTGATTATTGGCGTTCGTCATACCAGCAGAGGCTGGTATGACGATTTAGGGTGATGTAGTAGTCAGTGAAGAAACGTTCTTCGCTATCTACACGGTGATTAGATTAATAGTACTTTAAAAAAAACTAAACGTCTTTTTTCGCATTAGCTTTAGCTAACTGATTACTAAACTCAACTTCCAATTTACTCACACGCTTTGGCGTTTGCGGTCCGTAGGCATTCACAAAAACCACAAATTCATCCAGCATCATGGCTTCGCATAGGCGTTCAGATTCTCCCGCGCCTAAGGCTAGCACTAAGCTAAATAAACCATTGCTAGTTAAAGTCATTGAATATTGCTCGTTGCCACTGCGTCGCTTTAGTCTATCTATCGCGGCGCTGGCCTTGGTGGATCTGGCGCTAGATCTCATGGTGTGTCCTTAAATGGTGTTTCCAAAGCTTAATAAATGCTTAATAAAAAGCATGTTTGTTCATCTTGTGATTATGGCACGGTTTAATCAATCCCATTGAATAGACAAGATTAGATAGCTAGTTGCGGCCTTAAACGCTAAAATCCGAGGCTAAAATTCACGACTAAAGTTTTACTTAAACCACAGCCATTATTATCGAAACGAATCATCACAAGTAACGCATGCTAAATACCCTAAATACCCCACAGCGCGAGGCGGTTAAATATCTAGACGGCCCTTTGCTAGTTTTAGCGGGCGCGGGTAGCGGAAAAACGCGTGTGATTACCCAAAAAATAAGCTATCTGATTGATAATGCTGGCTATTCTCCCAAAGAAATCGCGGCAATTACCTTTACCAACAAAGCCGCGCGTGAGATGCAAGAACGCGTAAGCAAGCTGATGCAGGGCAAAAACATCAAGGGTTTGACCATTGCCACGTTTCACTCATTAGGCCTGCAAATGCTACGTGCAGAAGCGGCGTTACTGGGTTATAAACCGCAATTCTCTATTTTAGATTCTTCTGATACGTTTAAAATTGTGGCGGATATTTTAGTCACCACCGATAAGCAATTATTACGTAAAACTCAAACACAAATTTCTGCTTGGAAAAATGCTTTTATTAATCCAGATCAAGCCAGAGCGCAGGCTGACGAAGAACTCACGCACGCGGCGGCCAAGGTTTATCAGCTTTACCAGCAAACGCTTAAAGCGTATCAAGCGGTAGACTTTGATGATTTAATCAAGCTGCCTGTGGAGTTGTTTGAGCAGCACGAAGTAGCGCTCAATAAATGGCAGCGTAAATTGCAATATTTATTGGTAGATGAATATCAAGATACCAACGCTTGCCAATATAAGCTGATTAAAATGCTGACCGGTGTGCGCGGCCAATTTACGGCGGTGGGCGACGATGACCAAGCGATTTATGGCTGGCGCGGTGCGGATGTAAAAAATCTACATCAACTCACTGAAGACTTTAGCAAACTAAAAGTGATTAAACTCGAGCAAAACTATCGCTCTACCATTCGTATTTTACGCGCTGCCAATGCGGTGATTAGCAATAATCCTAAGTTATTCGACAAGAAATTGTGGAGCGATTTAGGCATGGGCGATTTGATTCAAGTCACCGCCGCGCTGAGTGAAGAAGCTGAAGCTGAATCAGTAATTATGAAGCTGCAAGCGCATAAGTTTGAAAACCGGACTAAGTTTTTGGATTATGCAATTTTGTATCGCGGTAATCACCAAGCACGCATTTTTGAACAATATTTGCGTAATCATAAAATTCCTTACACAGTGTCTGGCGGTCAATCATTTTTTGATAAAACCGAGATTAAAGATTTAATCAGCTATTTACGTTTAGTCGCTAATGAAGATGATGACCCTGCGTTTATACGTGCCGCCACCACGCCGAAAAAAGGCATAGGCAATACCACGCTAGAACGGCTTGGTGAATTTGCCAGCAAGCATAAAATATCATTATTTGCCGCCGCCTTTGAACAAGATTTTCAAAGCGGGGTTGGCAATAAGCAGTTAGAAGATTTATTGAATTTTTGCCAATATATTAACAAGTTACAATTTCGTGCAGTGCGAGATCCGGCTGGCGATGTGTTGAATGATTTACTTAATACTATCCAATATGAAGCGTTTTTGTACGATGGCGAGGAAGCGCGTGCTGCTGAAAGTAAATGGGGAAATGTGCTGGACTTTATCGGTTGGCTGACCAAAAAAGGCGAGCCAAATACTGAGTTTGGCAATGAATCAGCAGGTAAAAATCTGCTGGAACTGACGCAAATGGTGTCACTAATGAGCATGCTAGAAGGCCGCGAAGATGCCGAGCCGGATGCGGTTAAGTTATCCACCTTGCACGCGGCCAAAGGCTTGGAGTTTGGCCATGTGTTTTTAATCGGCTGTGAAGAAGGCATATTGCCGCACCGCGAAAGCATAGAACTTGGTCTGCTAGACCCGACAAAAATTGAAGAAGAACGTCGCTTAATGTATGTGGGCATTACCCGTGCGCAAAAAACCCTGAATATTTCATGGTGCAAAAAGCGTAAACGCGCGGGTGAAATGCAAATGTGTGACCCTAGCCGCTTTATTGCAGAACTACCCAAAGACGATGTGCGACATTTTGGCAACCCGTTTAATAAAGATGCTGAAGTGAGTAAAGATTATGGGAAATCAAAAATGGCCAGTATTAAAGCTATGCTCAATAAAAATGCAGCCATGCTTAAATAAAACAATAAATTAAACCAAATTAAATAAACCAAATTAAAACTAACCGAGAGTAACAACCATGCCATTTATTACCTTAGACAACGCCAGCTTGGCTTTTGGGCATCACGCCCTGCTTGACCACGCCTCTTTTCAATTAGATGCAGGCGAGCGCGTGGGCTTGATTGGGCGAAATGGCGCAGGTAAATCCAGCTTACTAAAAGCCATTGCCGGCACCATTAAATTAGACGAAGGTACTGTGTGGCGTGCGCCTAACGTGCGTGTGGTTTATGTGCCACAAGAGCCAGAATTAGACACCACACATACCGTTTTTGAAGCGGTGGCCGAAGGTTTAGGTTCCTTACAACAAACCATTATTGACTATCACCAAGTAACTCATGACATGGGCATGCCAGACGCAGATATCGATGCGCTTATGGCCAAAATGCAAACTTTGCAGCACGACTTAGATTCACAAAATGGCTGGGCAGCACAATCGCGCGTAGAAAACGTATTGACGCGCTTAAAGTTAGATGCCGATGCGCTAGTTTCTACACTTTCTGGTGGCTGGCGTAAACGTGTGGCTTTAGGCCGCGCCTTGGTGGCAGAACCTGAAGTGTTATTGCTAGACGAGCCAACCAACCATTTGGATTTGGAAGCGATTGAATGGCTAGAAGACTTATTATTAGGCTTTTATGGCAGCGTGCTATTTATTACCCATGACAGACGCTTTTTGGATAAATTAGCCACGCGCATTACCGAATTAGACCGCGGCATACTGACAGACTTTGTAGGTAACTTTTCAGAATATCAAATTAAAAAAGAAGAATTAGCCGCCGTTGAAGAAGTACACGCGGCCAAATTTGATAAATTTTTAGCCCAAGAAGAAGTATGGATACGCCAAGGCATTAAAGCGCGGCGCACCCGTAACGAAGGCCGTGTGCGCCGCTTAGAATCTTTACGCTTAGACCGCGCCGCACGACGCGAACGTCAAGGCAGCGTTAAACTTAATTTAGATAGCGGCGAGCGCAGCGGTAAATTAGTCGCTGAGCTAGAAAACGTAGTAAAAGCCTATGGCGATAGAACTTTGATTAACGGCTTTAGCACTCGAATTTTACGTGGCGATAAAATCGGTTTATTAGGCCCTAACGGTATTGGTAAAACCACCCTACTCAAACTTATTTTGGGCGATATTGAAGCGGATAGCGGCGATATTCAACGCGGCACTAAAATCAACGTGGCTTACTTTGACCAAATGCGCGAGCAATTAGACGAAGAAGCCACCTTGGTTGATACTATTAGTCCGGGTTCAGATTTCGTAGAAATCGGCAATGAACGCAAACATGTGATTAGCTATTTGGAAGACTTTTTGTTCCCGCCACAACGCTCACGCTCACCAGTTAAATCGCTTTCTGGTGGCGAGCGTAACCGTTTGTTATTAGCGCGTTTATTTGCCCGCCCAGCCAATGTATTGGTGCTGGATGAGCCGACCAATGACTTGGATATTGACACGCTGGAACTGTTAGAAAGCTTGCTGCAAGAATTTGCCGGTACGCTATTTTTGGTCAGCCATGACCGTGCATTCTTAGAAAATACTGTCACCCAAGTGATTGCGTTTGAAGGCAATGGCGTGATTACTGAATTCGGCGGCGGTTACGATGACTGGCAACGTTTCACGCAACAACGCCAGCAAGAAGGCCGCGCTGAAGAAAAGCGTATCGCTGATTTAGCGCAGGCTAATAAAGCGAAACAAGCGCCTGCAACCCTGGTTAAAGTGGCGACTAAGCTTAGTTTTAAAGAGCAAAAAGAGCTAGACGAAATTCCAGCGCAAATAGATAAACTAGAAGCCGAGCAAACGGATATCAATACGCAACTGGCAGATAATGACATTTATAAAGCACAAGCTGAAAAGGTCAAAACTTTGCAGGCTAGATTAATCGTAATTGAAACTTCGCTAGAAGGCTTACTGGCTAGATGGGAAATATTAGACGCTAAAAAGGGTTGATTTCAATGTTTGTTGTTAGGCGTAAATTTAAATCAATATAATCAGAATCAATATAATCAACTAGTAGAACCCAAAACCCTTCAGACACTTGAGGGGATTTGGTGTTTAACTAACCATTCTTAAATTTAAAATAAATAGTTAACCATCAATTGTTTCCAAATACGCCATCATTAGCATTAGAATAATAAACGAACTTTTAGCGTATCTGACTGACGTTGCATGAAGGCCGCCTCAAAGAAAATGTCACTAAAGCAGGCTTACACTTGTAGCAACTCATTAAAGAGTAAACAATTTGAGCGAAAAACCCATCAGGCATTATGAGAACAGGCTTCAGCAACTGCGCGATGAAGCTGAAACTCGGCTCGCACTTGCCACGGCAAAACCAAGCGCACTAAAAATATCGCCGACTCAAATAACTCAAGCCACAGAGAGCCTTTTGCATGAGCTACAAGTGCATAAAGTTGAACTTGAGATGCAAGCAGATGAGTTACAACGGGCAAATTGGAATGTGGAAGATTCGCGCGACCGCTATCTTCATTTATATGAATATGCACCAATTGCATATTTCACCATTAATGCCGATGGCATGGCTACTGATGTCAACCTAAAGGCCGCCACTATGCTAGGCATAGAGCGTAAAAATCTAATACAACACCGCTTTGTACAGTTTGTGGCTGATGAAGATAAAGACAACTGGCATCGCGCTTTTGTAAATTTTAAAAAAGAAACTGCAGGTAAAGAGCAAGCGATCACCCTCCGGTTAGCGCGTAAAGATGGCACAACCTTTCACGGTCAACTTGATTGCTTAAAGCTAGTCGATGCAAACCAGCAACTGGTTTTTCGCATCACCATTGCAGACATCAGCAATCTCAAGCGGGCAGAAGCCGAGCTACGTGTTGCCGCAATTGCGTTTGAATCTCAAGAAGGCATCTTTATTACCGATGCTAATACCATAATTATTAAAATAAATCGGGCTTTTACGCGTATTACAGGTTATTCCGGAGAAGAGCTGATAGGAAAAACACCTCACCTACTTAGCTCAGGTCATCATGATGATGATTTCTATAAAGCAATGTGGGATAACATTAATAGCACTGGCCTTTGGAATGGTGAAGTGTGGAACAAACGCAAAAATGGCGAGTTATACGTACAGCGCCTCTTTATTACCGCTATTTATGATGATGATAATGTAGTACAAAATTACGTAGCCTCGCTGATAGATATTACTAACGAAAAAGCAGCAGTAGCGCAAATTGAAAAACTTGCCTTTTACGACCCGCTGACTAATATGCCCAACCGACGGTTGTTATTAGAGCGAATCAAACATACATTGGCTTCAACCCAACGTAACGGCCAAAATGGGGCATTACTGTTTATTGATGTTGATAACTTTAAAACGCTCAACGACACGCTTGGCCATGATGTTGGCGATGTATTACTGCAACAAATAGCACAAAGGTTAGCAGCTTGCGTGCGCGAGGGCGACACGGTTTCTCGCATAGGTGGCGATGAATTTGTAGTGATGCTTGAAAACCTAAGTGAACACGCAGAAACAGCGGCTCAACAAACCAAGAATGCCGCAGAAAAAATGCTAGCGGCACTTAATCAAAATTATTTACTTGGCACTCACGATTACCATTGCACGTCTAGCATTGGCATTATTCTATTTAGTGGTCACAATGCAAGCGTAGATGAACTACTAAAACAGGTGGATATGGCCATGTACCAGGCCAAACACAACGGGCGTAATACCCTGTGTTTTTTTGATGAAAAAATGCAGTCTACCCTTGAAGAACGGGTGAAGCTAGAGCATGACTTGCAATTGGCCCTCAAACTTAATCAATTTCAGATTTATTACCAGAAACAAGTCAACCAAGACGGTGAGACGGTAGGTGCGGAAGCTTTGATACGCTGGCTACACCCTGAGCGCGGCATTGTATCGCCAATGGAGTTCATCCAAGTGGCTGAAGAAAATGGAATGATATTGGACATTGGGATATGGGTGCTAGAAACGGCCTGTCAGCAGCTTAAACTGTGGGAAGGCAATGCACGCAATAAACAATTGCATATTGCAGTTAACGTAAGTTCTCGCCAATTCTATCAACCTGATTTTGTGGCTCAAGTGATGGCAGTTATTGAAAGAACGGCGATTGACCCAAGTAAACTGGAGCTAGAACTGACAGAAAGCTTGGTGTTAGACAGTATTGATGATGCTATACAAAAAATGAACGAGCTCAATAAGTTTGGCGTGACCTTTTCAATTGATGACTTTGGTACAGGTTACTCATCTCTAGCATATCTGACACAATTGCCACTCGCCTTGCTTAAAATCGACCAATCATTTGTACGAAATATAGGCGTAAAAACAACAGATGCCGTTATTGTACAAACAATTATCGGCATGGCAAAAAACTTAGGCATGCGTGTGATAGCAGAAGGCGTAGAAACTGAAGAACAACATCTATTTTTACAGCACAATGGTTGCACCCTGTATCAAGGATACTTATTTAGTAAGCCAGTACCATTACTTGAATTTGAACAATTTTTATCACTAAGTGAATGCACCGCAGTGCCGACTTAGCTTCGTTGTCCGTAAATTCCCCGCTATTTAATAAATCTAGCTTGTCTTAGTAGCTTTTATACCCCTAAACCTGGCATATAATCACACTCAATAAGCGCCTTAGCGTTACAATGCTTGTTAAATTTTTCAAGTGTGATTCTATTTTTAGTGTCATTAGATTTTTAGTGTCAACTGAATTTTAAAGACTAATCAAAAAATTATAAGATAATAAAAACAGCAAAAGTATGATCTCCATTAAACAAAATTTAATTGATTACACACGCTTCAGCTTAATTGGGCTAATCAGCTTAGTAATTCTTGCAAGCTGTAGCACATCACACGTCAATACGTTTAAGCCTCAACCACCCGCAAATAATTGGTTAGAGCCTCTACCAAGCACTCAAGCTCATGATGGCAAACTAAGTGACCTAAAAAATTGGTGGCAACAATTTAATGATCCAGTTTTACTAAAACTCATTGAGGCAGCACAAAATGTTAGCCCCGATATTGAAACTGCAAAAGCAAGAGTTATAGCTGGGCAAACTTCACTCACAGTCGCTGATGCTCAATTACTGCCAACGATTACCGCCGAGGCAAGTGCTAGCCGTGGTAGAAGTGGTCAAATATTGCCTACCAGTACTGGCGTTACATTTCCAACCTCTAATCTCTTAGGTATTAATGCAACGGCTAGCTGGGAGCTAGATGTTTGGGGTAAAAACAAAGCCGCACAAAATCAAGAAAATCAGAAGTTAGCCGGTAGTAATGCCCTATGGCACGAAGCGCGAGTGATTATTGCCGCGCAAACAGCCAATCAATATATCAACTATCGCTTATGCGAAAATTTAAGCAACATTGCCAAACAAAATGCCGATTCAAGTATTGAAACAGCCAGATTATCAGGCTTAACCGCTAAAGCAGGCTTTTTAGCACCAGCAAATGCTAGCCAATCAATTGCGCTGGCGGCTGAAGCAGAAAACCAACTTAAAAAACAGGCGTTACAATGTACTTTAATCATCAAAAGTTTAGTCGCGCTTACCGCCATTCCTGAGACCGAGTTAAAAGAATCATTGGCTAAAAACCCAGGTGTAATGCCCATGCCTATCGGCATAGAAGTAAGCGAGATTCCGGCTAAATTACTAAGCCAAAGGCCAGATGTCTTAAACGCAGAGCGCAATGTAGACGCTTCTAGCTTTGAAATTACAATTAACGAAGCACAGCGTTATCCGCGTTTAAGTTTAGCCGGCAATATCGGCCTATCGTACGATTCTTCATCACGTAAATTAATGACGAATAGACGTCGCTCTAGTTTAGACGGCCTAACGTGGTCAGTTGGTCCAATTGCGGTATCTTTGCCAATTTTCGATGCTGGTGTTCGCGCGGCTAATATTAGTGCGGCTAAAGCACAATATGAGGCGGCTAAAAGTACGTATGAAAGCGTTGCACGTAATGCGGTACGAGAAGTTGAAGAAGCCATGGCGTCTTTAAACAGCGTGGCTTCACGCTTAGATGATGTCAATAAAGCCGCTGATGGCTTTAGCATTTCTTTAGCGGCCACAGATAGTCGTTATAAAGCCAGTCTAGCTAATTTATTTGAATTAGAAGAAGCACGCAGGGCTAGCTTTCAAGCACAAAATAATGTGTATGCGTTAAAAAATGAGCAAGCACTGGCTTGGGTTTCCTTATATCGCGCCATGGGTGGCGGTTGGACTACTGCGCTAAACACGCCTATCCTTGCCTTTGATCGTCAGCTTGTTCTCGATGAACCAAGCGGTTCGGCAACGATTACGCCTATTCCTACTCAGGATTCAGCTGTCGCAAAAGAACTTGCACTGCCATGAATTTAGACACGAATTCAGATATGAATTTAGACACGAATTTAGATATGAGTTTAGACACGAATTTAGACACGAATTCAGATATGAATTCAGACATAGGACCAACAATGAGATTAAACATGCAATCTTCAATCACACTATCGTCAGCCTATGAAATGTTCAATAAAGTCATGCGCCATAAAGTAATGCTAAGTAAGTCACTAATGCTGCTTGCCCCATTTTGTATTCTGCTAGCCGTTGAAGCTCATG
This sequence comes from Methylophilaceae bacterium, assembly GCA_947451235.1. Taxonomy (GTDB): domain Bacteria; phylum Pseudomonadota; class Gammaproteobacteria; order Burkholderiales; family Methylophilaceae; genus Methylotenera. Next base: position 14,777 of record CANFZA010000018.1, read on the forward strand.
CAGCTAAAACAAATGAAATCGATTCAGTAAAAAACATCAATCCAGCGCTTACTGTAACGCTCACACAAGCACAACAGCCAGTATTGCCGCTTAAAATATTTGCTAACGGCAACATTGCGGCATGGCAAGAAGCCATCATCGGTAGCGAAGCAAATGGATTACGCCTAACTAACGTACTGGTTAATGTGGGCGATGTAGTAAAAAAAGGCGAGCTATTAGCTGACTTTTCTGCTGAATCTATTGTTGCAGAGCTCAACCAAGCCAAAGCCAGCCTAATGGAAGCTGAAGCGCAAGGTAAAGAGGCGCTTAACAACGCTGATCGCGCACGCACTTTACAAAATACTGGAGCGATGTCTAGCCAGCAAATTGACCAATATACCACTGCAGCCGATACCGCAAAAGCTAGAATAGAAGTAGCAAAAGCCGCTGTGGCAACACAGCAGATTCGGTTGAATAATACCAAGATATTTGCGCCGGATAGCGGCATTATTTCTAGCCGTAATGCCACTGTAGGTGCGGTGGTTGGTACGGGTACTGAGCTTTTTAAATTGATAAGACAAGCCAGACTTGAATGGCGAGCTGAAGTGATTTCAGCTGATTTACCTAAGATTAAAGTCGGCACGCAAGCCAGCGTAACTGCTGCAGATGGTTCGACCTTCACAGGCAAAGTGAGAAAAGTATCGCCTACGGTAGATCTGCAAACGCGAAATACGCTTGTTTATGTAGACTTACCCGCCAATAGCTCAGCGAAAGCTGGCATGTTTGCTAAAGGTGAATTTATCATGGGCCAATCAAGCACCTTAGCGGTAGCGCAACAAACATTGGTGATGCGCGATGGTTTTACTTATGTGTTTGTAGTAAAAGCAGATCACGGTAAACAAATCGCTAAACAAATTAAAGTGCAAACGGGCAGACGCATCGGTAACTTAGTTGAAATTATCAGCGGAATTACTTCCAAACAAATGTTGGTGGCTACTGGCGGCGCATTTCTATCGGATAACGATATTGTTAAAGTAGTTTCAAGCGCTCAATTACCCGTCACATTACCGGCCAAACCAACAGCTACTCCAGCTAATAGTGTTAAAAATTAATTACTTATAAATTTAGCGCATATAAAAGACTTAACTCCCGCATGAATATTTCTACTTGGTGTATTAAAAACCCAATACCAGCCATCATGTTATTTTTGATGCTCTCGTTCGCGGGTTCAATTAGCTATAACGTGATGAAAGTGCAAAACTTTCCTGACTTAGATTTACCTACCGTCACGATTGTCGCATCACTTCCAGGAGCCTCGCCAGCTCAACTAGAAACACAAGTTGCCAGAAAAATTGAAAATAGCCTCGCTAGCTTGCAAGGGTTAAAGCATATTTTCACTAATGTGCAAGATGGCGTAGTGTCTATTACGGCTGAGTTTCGCCTAGAAAAACCAGTACAAGAAGCGGTCGATGATGTTCGCTCTGCCGTCGCCCAAATACGCGCGGATTTACCTAGCGATTTGCGTGACCCACAAATTAACAAGCTCAATGTTTCTGGCACACCAATTTTAGCTTACACCATCAGTGCAAGTGATATGGATGATGAAGCCTTATCTTGGTATGTGGACAATGAGCTTACTAAAAAATTATTAAGTGTAAAAGGCTTAGGCCGCGTAACGCGAGTTGGCGGCATTAATCGCCAAATTACGGTAGATTTAGATCCGTCCAAATTACAGGCATTAAATACTACCGTCGCGGATATTTCTAGTCAGCTTAAATTAAGCCAAATGGAAGCTTCTGGCGGTAGCACTAGGTTAGGCAATAGCGAGCAACCTGTGCGCACTATCGCAACAGTAAATTCTGCAGAAGATATTAGCAACATTGAACTCAGCCTTACTGACGGTAGAAAAATTAGACTCAGCCAAGCGGCTAACATTAGTGACAGCTTTGCCGAACCAAGGTCGGCGGCTTTGTTAGATGGAAAACCAGTGGTCGGTTTTGAAATATCTCGCAGCAAAGGCGCCAGTGAGATTGAAGTAGGTGATGGCGTACAAAAAGTACTTGCTGAACTTAAACTTAAACATCCAGATATTGTTCTCACAGAAGCATTTAACTTTGTTGAGCCAGTGAAAGATGAATATGAAGCCTCAATCACTATGTTGGTCGAAGGCGCGCTTTTAGCTGTTTTGGTGGTTTTCCTATTTTTGCGCAATTTCCGCGCAACATTTATTTGTGCGGTAGCTTTACCTTTATCAGTCATTCCTGCGTTCATCGGCATGGCTAGTTTTGGCTTCAGCATTAATATCGTTACATTGTTGGCCTTGTCGTTAGTGATTGGTATTTTGGTCGATGATGCCATTGTAGAGGTCGAAAATATTGTTCGGCATCTTCGAATGGGCAAAACACCCTACCAAGCAGCCATGGAGGCTGCAGATGAAATTGGCCTAGCCGTAATAGCCACAACATTTACCTTAATCGCGGTATTTTTACCTACGGCGTTCATGAGCGGCATCCCAGGTAAGTTTTTCAAACAATTTGGCTGGACAGCGGCCTTTGCAATTTTTGCCTCTTTAGCTGTGGCGCGCATATTAACGCCTATGATGTCGGCCTATTTACTCAAACCAAGTGTTACAGCGCCTGAAGATGGCTACTTCATGCGTGCTTACTTAAAGCTGAGTCGCTGGTGCTTGCTGCACAGATTAGTGACCGTAATTGCAGCAGTTTTATTCTTATTTGGCTCTATTAAGTTGATACCGCTATTGCCTACAGGCTTTATTCCAGCAGATGACAGCTCTCAAACACAAGTTTATTTAGAATTAGCACCAGGTGCTACGCTAGCGCAGACTAAAGAATCTGCAGAACAAGCCCGACAATTGATAAAAAAAATAGCGCATATTAAAACTATTTACACGGCCATAGGTGGTGGTAGCGCCGGAACCGATGCCTTTGCTAGCGCTGGCGCTCCAGAAACAAGAAAAGCCACACTTACCATTTTATTAGATCAGCGTAGTTCAAGGCCACGTAAGCAAATAATAGAAAATGAGATACGTGAATCCTTACTCAATTTGGCTGGTGTACGTAGCAAAATTGGCTTAGGTGGTTCAGGCGAGAAATATGTGTTGATGCTAAGTGGTGATGACTCAGAGGCCTTATTGCAAGCTTCAAATGCAGTCACGCAAGACTTACGCACGATTCCTGGCATAGGCAATATTGCTTCTAGCGCTACGTTAATTCGGCCAGAAATGATCGTGCGCCCAGACTTTAGCAAAGCCGCAGACTTAGGTGTAACTAGCAGTGCCATTAGTGAAACCTTACGCATTGCCACCAATGGTGATTACGATGTAGCGCTGGCTAAACTTAACTTAAACCAACGACAAATTCCGATTGTAGTAAAACTGGCTGACGAAGCAAGGCGAGACCAAAGTATTCTTGAGCATTTAACCGTACAAGGCGCAAAAGGGCCTGTCATGTTAGCGCAAGTGGCAAGCTTTAATCTTGCAGGTGGCCCAGCAGTGATAGACCGCTACGACCGTTCACGCAATGTACAAATTGAGGTTGAGCTTTCTAAACTCACGCTAGGCAGTGTGACTGAAGCAGTTAAAAAGCTACCGAGTATTCAGCAGCTACCCGCTGGCGTAAAACAAGTAGAAATCGGTGACGCAGAAGTGATGACTGAGTTATTTGCTAGCTTTGGTTTAGCAATGCTCACTGGCGTACTTTGCATTTACATAGTATTAGTCATTTTGTTTAAAGACTTTTTACATCCAGTGACTATTTTAGTTGCTCTGCCTTTATCCTTGGGTGGCGCTTTTGTGGCTTTGTTAGTAGCTGGCAAAAGCTTTTCAATGCCATCGTTAATCGGTTTAGTCATGCTGATGGGCATTGCCACTAAAAACTCAATTTTGCTAGTTGAATACGCCATCGTCGCCCAACGAGATCATGGTTTAAGCCGCTTTAACGCACTGATAGATGCTTGCCATAAGCGCGCTAGACCGATTGTAATGACTACGATTGCTATGGGTGCAGGCATGTTGCCGATTGCCGCTGGCTGGAGTGCTGGAGATACTTCGTTCCGCTCACCAATGGCAGTTGCTGTCATCGGCGGCTTAATCACCTCTACTTTTTTGAGCCTGCTGGTGATTCCTTCGGTATTTAGCTATGTCGATGATGTTAAAAACTTCTTTAAGCTTAAATTTACAGACACAAAACCAATAATCTTGGAAAGTAACTTATAGTTATAGCTAAATTGACTTGAGTTATTTAAGCTAGGCTAAAATTCAGCCGAGTTAATTAAGTAATCATTAGATTTTTAGCTTCAGTAAGCAGGTGGTCGTGAAATATTTTTGCGATTGGTGACAGTTTCTTGCCAGTTGATGTCACGATATGCCAGCTAGAATGTATTGGAAAATCATTAATGCTTAGAATGGATATATTTTCTAAATATGGATAATCATTTAGTGCATGCATTGATACAAGGCCCAGACCCAATCCAGCTGCTACAGATTGTTTTATAGATTCATTGCTTCCTAATTCCAACCGGATATTCGGCTCAAATTTTTTCTTTTTAAATTCGATGGCTGATGCGGTTCTTGTCCCTGAACCAAGCTCTCTTAAGATAAAGCGTTCATTTTTCAGCTCATTTAGTTCAATTGATTTTTTATTTGAAAGTTTATGATGCTTAGCTGCAATAATAACTAGGGGATTAGGCATAAAAACCTCATCCTCAATTTCAATATTAAGTGGCGGCATCGACATGATATACATGTCATCCATATTTTGTTCTAGTCTTTTAATAACCCCATCACGATTTAATACTTCAAGTGCAATATCGATATCAGGATATTTTTCGCAAAAAGAACCAAGCATTTTAGGGATGAAATATTTTGCTGTACTCACTACAGCAATTTTCAAATTGCCTTTAGTGAGTCCGTTAATACCAGCCACGTGTTGTTCAAAACACTCCCATTCACTCGATACCCGCCAAGCAGTTGCAGCTAACTCATTTCCCAACGCAGTCAAATAAATTTTTTTTGCAATTATTTCAAAAAGAGGCCTACCAACTGCGCTTGCCAGCTCTTTTAGTTGCATAGAAGCAGTTGGCTGGGTGATATGCATTATTCTTGCGGCTGCAGTAACGCTGCCCGTATCAGCCAACGCTTTAAATAATTTCAGTTGTTTAAAAGTAACATTCATAGATTTTATCTATACCTAAACATTTGATTATTGATTTTACTATACTAAACATTGTTAATAAAATACATGCACTTTATATAACGAGTTTTGCGATGAACATTTTACTTGACCCTGCAGTTCTTTTCTTTGTCTTAGGTGTATTAGCAGGTTTTGCTAAATCCAATCTAGAGATTCCCTCTCAGATCTCTAGATTTTTATCTCTTTATTTATTAATGGCGCTTGGTTTAAAAGGTGGTTTTGCATTGAATCAATCTGGTATTACGCTTCACATAAGCTTGGTGCTTGGCGTCGCAATCTTCCTTGCAATTTTAATCCCGATTATGACCTACATTATTTTAAGTAAAAGGTTAAACAAAATAGATGCTGCAGCAATCGCCGCCACATATGGATCTATAAGCGCTGTAACCTTTATTACAGCATCAAATAGCTTAGACCAAGCTGGCATTCAATACGGAGGTTATATGGCCGCGGCAATGGCTTTGATGGAGTCTCCGGCAATCATACTTGCAATAGTGTTGGCGAATAAAGCAAGAGCTTCAAATCAAATAACTTCAGAGCCTAAAACAAAAATAGGCAATATTTTGCACGAATCATTTACTGATGGCGGTCAGATTCTTTTGTTAGGATCTATGTTGGTAGGTTATTTTAGCGGAGATGCTGGCCATAAAATGATGGCGCCATTCTCGATAGATTTATTTAAAGGTATATTATCTTTCTTCTTATTGGACATGGGACTTCAGGCTGCTAGAAGCTTTACACAGTTAAAAAACACACCAAAGCTCACAATACTTTATGCTGTAATTGCACCCTTTGTACATGCCTCTCTTGCGTTAGCCATAGCAAAGTTGCTTGGGTTTAAATTAGGTGAAACAGTTCTTTTAATGGTACTAGCAGCTAGTGCTTCTTATATTGCTGTTCCAGCGGTGTTAAAACATGCCTTACCTGAAGTAAAACCCGCTTTGTATATGGGAATGTCTTTAGGCATTACTTTTCCACTCAATATATTAATAGGCATACCTTTGTATACAGCGTTCGCTAAATACTTTATTTAGATGATGCAAAAGAACCATTTTATTTAAAAAAAGCGTTTTTACTCACCATGCATTTTAGCGTGAGTACACTTAACGCTAGCTCAGCTAAGTTTTCTTTACGGCTCTTCATTTAACCCGCTCACTTCAAATTATTCCTCTGACATAAAACTTCATTAGAATAATCTGAAGATTACAACTCAGTTAATGATGACTCTTAATCAAGAATAATTTCATTCGCGGGCTTTTCTTTAGTGGTTCCGCCGTACTTTTTAACCACCCACAAATATACAGACGGCAATACCAATAGCGTCAATAATGTTGCGCTAATCAAGCCGCCAATCACTACAACGGCAAGCGGCCTTTGCGTTTCAGCGCCAATATTATGTGAAAGTGCCATTGGCAATAAACCGAACATAGCGAGTAAACCGGTCATCAGCACCGTGCGTAAACGCGACATTGCACCCTCATGCACAGCTTCTTCTGGCGTTTTACCTTCAGCGATTAATTGGTCGAATACTGACACCATCACCACTCCGTTCAGCACAGCCTGCCCAAACAGCGCAATAAAACCAATCGCTGCTGAAACTGACAAAGGTATACCGGTGATAAACAAGGCCACAATACCGCCGATCAAAGCAAAAGGAATATTAGCCACAATTAACAAAGCATTTTTAAACGAGCCAAACGCATCAAACAGCAACACAAAAATTAGCAAAATAGACAAAGGCACAACCACTGATAATCTGGCCATTGCACGCTCTTGGTTTTCAAACTCCCCTGACCAAGTGACTGTTGCATTATCTGGAATCGTTACCTTAGTTTTGACCTTAGCCTGCATGTCAGCAACCACACTGCCCATGTCACGATTTTGAATAAAAATACCAATCGAAACCACGCGCTGACCATTTTCTCTGGCAATATTCATCGCGCCTACGGTCTGTTTAAAGTGTGCCAATTCGCTTAAAGGAATCTGCGCGCCATTTGGAGTGGCAATCAATAAGTCATCAAGTTTATTAAGTGAGCGTTGCGCTTCAGGCAAACGTACAACCACCGAGAAATGGCGCTCGCCTTCCCATAGTTCAGTGGTTGCTTTGCCAGCCAGCGCAGTTTCAATCACATCTTGAATATCGGCCACGTTAATGCCATAGCGCGCTGCGGCATCTCGATCAATATCGATCACTTCTTGCGGCAAGTCACCATCACGGTCTATATAAGCACGTGAAACACCAGCAACATTAGAGATTTGATCAATAATTGACTTAGCCGTTTTGCGTAATACTGCTAGATCATCACCATGCACTTTAATGACGATTTGACCATCGATCTGCGAAATACTTTCAAGTACGTTATCTCGAATCGGTTGTGAAAATGTTGCATCAACGCCAGGTAGTAATGAAACAGCTTTATCCATTTCATCAATAATCTGTTCTTTTTTGTGATCTTTACGCCAATTGTCTTCAGGGAAAAGTTCTACAAAAAACTCGCCACCGTTGAAAATTTTAGGATCTGAACCATCATCTGGTCGACCTACTTTTGAAATCACACTTTTCACTTCTGGTACGCTATGTAGGGCAGCCCTAATTCTATGCGCGGCTAGCAAAGCTTCAGATTGCGATACCGATGGCGGTAGCGTGACATTCACCCAGATAGAACCTTCGTCTAATTCTGGTAAAAATTCCGTACCGATTTGCGTACCTAAAGCCAGCGCACTTACCAGTAAAATAACAGCAATACTCAGTATTTGCTTCGGACGCACCACTGCCCATGAAAAAGCTGGTTGATAGATTTTCTTGAACCATGTTAGCAGGCGATTATCATGATGCGGAATGCGATCACGCAGCAACCATAAACATAATAGCGGCACTAAAGTCAGCGATAAAATCAATGATCCTATTAAAGCTGACGTCACCGAGAATGCCATAGGCGAGAAAATACGACCTTCAGCACGTTGTAGTGTAAAGATTGGAATATGCGCCGCAATAATCACCAACATTGAAAATAAAGTTGGGCGGCCGACTTCAGTCACGGCTTTATAGATGGTTTTTCTGCGTTCATTAAAATTACGCTGAGATTCATCACTCATACTGCCCAACCGCAAAAATACGTTCTCTACCACAATTACCGCACCATCGACAATGATGCCGAAATCCATCGCACCTAGCGAAAGCAAATTGGCTGGTAAGTGTAAAAAAGTTAGGCCGACAAAGGTGGATAATACCGCCAATGGAATAATACAAGCCACAATAAGTGCCGCACGCAAGTTGCCTAAAAATAACAACAATACAAAAGTGACTAATAATGCACCTTCAATTAAGTTACCAAATACCGTGTGTAATGTTTTCTCAATCAACCAAGATCTATCGTAATAAGGCTTTAATTGCACGCCCGGTGGCAAGCCATGGTCATTTAAATCGCTAATGGTTTGCTTAATGCCTTTAAGTAATTCTGAAGGGTTTTCGCCTTTACGCATCAACACCAAACCGTTCACAATATCATCGGTATTATCTTGACCGACAAGGCCTTGCACCGGCGCGCTAGCCTCTTTAACGACCGCAATATCACGCACCAATATCGGCACGCCTTTGCCATTATCGCCCAGCACAACACGGTCGATATCCGCAGACGTTCTAAACGTACCTAAAGAGCGCACCAAAAACTGCTGGCGACCTTGCGAAACTGCACCGCCGCCAGCGTTAGCATTTGAACGTGACAAGGCTGAAAATAATTGCGCTAAAGTGATTTTAGCATCGCGCATTTTTGCTAAATCAGGGTTAACTTCGTATTGCTTAAGCGCGCCACCCATAGACACAACATCAGCAACGCCAGCTACTTTTTTAAGCGCTTTTTCAACTACCCATTCTTCAATTTCTCTTAGCTGACGTGAATTAAGATGATCACCTTGAACGCGATAACGGAAAATTTCACCAATAGACGTTGAAAGCGGCGCAACATCAGGCTCTACGCCTACGGGTAAATCAATGCCACGCAAACGCTCAAACACCAGTTGGCGGGCTTCTTTATCGGTAGGTTTATCATTGAAAGTAATCATCATGTATGACAAGCCAAATTGCGTATGGGTAAACATACGCACCATATTCGGCATGCCAGACATCGCCACTTCAATCGGAATGGTGACTTGTTTTTCAACTTCTTCAGCAGCGCGACCAGAATACTGCGCCACGATATTTACCTGCGTATCAGAGACGTCAGGAAAAGCCTCAATAGGTAAGTTGATAAAGGCAATGACACCGCCTAGCACAAATAAAACCAAGCCTAAAACAACGAAAACAGGTTGCGTTAATGCAAATCGAACAATGCGGTTAATCATGGTTTATATTCCTAATTAACTAGCTGTTTTACTGGTTACAGACTTGTCATTGGCCTGTGGTTTGTCACTTGGCAACACTTTACTTTCTTCGATCAGTTTCTCTAAGAATAGCGCGCCATCTAGCACCACTTCGTCGCCCTTATTTAATCCGCCAGCAATAGTCACCCATTCCTCATTGCTTTCTATTGGCGTAATAATTTTTCGGGTATAAACACCTTCGGATGTTTTAACAAACACCATTTTTGTGGTTTCTTTTAAAAATACCGCCTTGGTTGGAATGTCTAAAGTATCGCGCGCCAAGCTGCTTAATTCAGCGGTTACATACATTTCACCCTTCAGTTTTAATGATGTATTACGTAGTTTTGCACGCACTTTCAAGGTGTGGCTAGTTGGGTCTAGTGCATCTTCAATAAAATCAACTTGCGCCACAAACGTTTCATTTGGCCAAGCACTTGAGCGAAGAATAACGTTCATATCTTTATGCAAAGCATTAATGGCTTGCTCGGGCGCGTCTATCCAGCACCATAAATAAGTCGGATCACTGACCACAAATAAAGGTGGACTCGCCGCATCTGGACGCCATTCCATGCCAGGGTTAGTATTACGTGCAACTAATACGCCAGAAATTGGGCTTCTAATGGTGAATTTCTGATCAACCGTATCTGTAGCGCCTAAGGATTTAAGCCTAACTTCTGCACGCACAGCCTCTGCTTTGCTACGCGTAAAATCTGATTGCGCTTGCTCAAAGTCTTTACCTGCAATGATGCCCGCTTCTGCTAAATCTTTATTGCGGCTACGGTTATGTTCAGCTTGCGCTAAGTCTGATTTTGCTCGTTCTACATCCGCTTGAGCACTGCCAAGATCGGGAGAACTTAAATAAGCTAAAGCCTGATTTGCCTTAACTGTTGCGCCGATCTGTACTAACACTTCAGTAAGATGCCCAGCGATTGGTGATGAAATCCGTGCCGTATGGTCTTCATCCCAAGTAAGACGCGCGGGTAAACCAAGTACGTGTTCTTGTGAGGAAACAACAGGTGCCGTAATTAAACGTTGTTTTAATGGTGAACTATCCGCAAACTTAACAGAATTAGCTGAAACAATCGGCTCATTGACTGAAGCAATCTCCGTTTCTGCCGCTTTGTGGCAAGCGCTTATGCTACTTATTAAGGCAACAGCCATTAAGGTGCGGGTTAGTATGGATGATTGCAATACACAGCTACTTTTTGGATTTTGTGCATATATTTTATTAGTCATAGCGTTATTTTTCATAGTATTCACAAGAAATTGTTAATGAGCGTTATTGGCAGAGATTGATTGATTTCGAGCAAGCGTGGCACGTGCCAAGTTGGCTTTAGCATTTAAAGTATCTAAGCGTGTTTGGCGCAACATGCGTCTGGCATCTAATAAATCCAATAAATCTAGTGCGCCTTTTTTATAACCAAACTCAACAGTACGAGCGACATCTTCAGCGCGTGGCAATTGCTCTTTTTGCAAAATCTGCAAGTTATCTTCAGCGCTCACTACCTCAGCATTCATTCGTTGCCACTCAATTTTTGCATTCGCCTCAATATGCGCTAGCGATTCTTTAGCCGCAGCATAATCACTATTAGCTAGCGCAATTTCACCCTCGTAACGATGATTGACTGTTAAAGGAATACCCACAGTAAAGCTGATGGTATCGCCAGTACCGGTCGCATTACTTGCGCTGGTAGGCCAATGATCATATTGCACACCAGCGGTTACGTCAGACTTCAGCTGTGCTTGGGCCAAAGCTAGCTGCTCACTGGCGGCGTCTACACGTAACTGTGCGGCTTTAACGTCGGCACGATTAGATAAATCGAAACGACTAACATCAGCTGGGGAAAGGTTTAATGAGCTAAGATTTAACGGTGAAAATTCTAATATCGAAGGCTCAACCACCAATATATCGGCTTTTGATTCCCAAGCGAGTAATGTTGCGAGCGTCAGCTGCGCAGCTTTAGTTTCAGACTGCGCCTGACGCAACTCAATTTGTGCACGATTCGCATCAATTTTTTGGCGCTGAGCATCAATTGGCGGTAAATCACCTTTTTCAGCACGAATAGTGTTGGCGTGTAATGTTTCCGCATACAAGGCCACCACTTGAGACAACAAATTAACCCGCTCGCTAATCGCAGCTAAATCCACCATCGCTCTTAACAACGCAATACTTTGCTGACGCTCAATATCAAGCACATCCTGCTTGGCAGCCAACACTTGGTCTTGTGCTGATTTAACGCGTAAACCACGCTTATTACCACGCTCAATTAACTGCTCATAACGCACCGAGCTATCAATGGTTTTATCAAAATAAGAACCAGACCCAATACCTAATTTAGGATTGATATTACCAATACCGATGGTTAAATTAGGGTTCTGTGTTTGCCCGGCAATGGTCAGATTTGCTTCATTCATAAAAATACCACGCCGAATATCAGTTAGGTCGCGGTTGCAATCATGCAATCGTTGAAGTGCGTCTTGCTGATTGAGTGTTATTGGTGGCGAAACAGCCTCACAAGAGGTGAATGAATAGCCATAAGAAGAAAATGTAAATACAGAAATCGTAATCAAAGTTTTTGCCAACTGTATGAATTGGCGTTGGTTTAAAGTTTTGATCTTTGGAAACATTAAATCTTGATTATTAGGCATTTTTAATATTTCTTTAAAAATTTAAAAAGGTCTTGTTAACTTAAAGGGCTAGCAAGCTTGGTTGGATTAAATTGAGATTAATACTATTTGATGACGAGCTGATGTAAGCGGTTGCTATGAAGCGTTAAAAATAACTTGCCATCTACCATTAAGAATCATTAGCTAAACTCAATTAGGCAGCAATGATATTCGTTAAAGCTGACGTGAACCTGACAAATGCTGATTAAGAAAAATGTGGAAAAGCTGATGAGTGTGATCGTGTATTACTAGATGTTTGCTGGATGTTTTGATGGATGTTTTGATGGATGTTTTGATGGTCGCTTAAAATTAAGCGAGACTTGATTTGTTACAGAAGCGGTCGATGGAACAGATGTGGCTTAGCGCCCGTCAGTCGCACCGTCATCGGAGACAATAAAAACACCGAATACAATGATAACCACGCCGACAATCTGGCTCCAATGCATAGGCTCATGCAGTAACCAAGAGGCGCTCAGTGGAATGGTAACGAATACCAGCGAAGTCATTGGGTGCGCTAAACTTAAATCTACTTTTGAGATCAGTTTTAGCCAAGTAAAAAAGGCTAAAAACAAAGCGACTATTCCGCTAAATACATACGCGTTAACCGCCATATTCCCGCAATATTTCAAAATATCAGTAAAGCTATTAGTTGGAAATTCGCCCAAATGCGTGACGCCCATTTTAAAAGCAATCTGCGCAAAAGTATCAAAGACTAATAGTAAGGCGATAAGGCCAATGACATCCCAAGTTAAACGTTTAGGTAGGCGCATTATTTAGATTTACTTAATGCAGGATCGAAGTTGCCATAAGCCAAAACACGTGACGCAAGTTTTAATAACGGATTAATAAAGCGATTGCGATGCTTAAATAAAATATACGTTTGCTCTAGTTTCGCACCAAAACTCAACTTAACATCGTAGGCCGCTTGCCCGCTTTGCATGGTGTGATAGCCATCACGTATGCACATTTTAATTTTGTGCAACCAAGCCAATGCATACAAATTCACCTCTGTGCTATGAATATAATCCATGCCGATATATTTATCCAGCATCACACCGTTGCCGATTAATAAGCAGTTAAAGCCTATCAATTTTTCATCAAAATAATAAAGCACAAAGCGACATTGCTTAGGCATAGTGGTTGCTAAAGATTCAAAGAATGCCAATGTCAGCTTCTCAAATTTCAACTCACTTTTTTCATAGCAATTTAAATACAACTGGTAGATTTGCGCTAGATGCGGCGGCATGCCGTCATGCTCTTCAATGCGAATTTGATCGAATTTTTTTAGTTTTCGGCGTAAGTCTTTCCGCGTGCTGGCACTAATGCTGGCAAAGTAAGCGTCAAGATCTTTAAAATTGATAGAATTTCTGGCGACCGGCATATTATCTACACATGAATAGCCATGCGCTTCTAGTAAAGGGCGCAATAGAGTTGCATCGCGCTCTAAAATATCTTTAAAAGCAATCACGTTAGCGCCTTCGGCCTCGGCGACCGTTTCTAGCATTAGTGACAATTGCCTGATTATTTCACTATCCAGCAGAATATTTTTGTCGTAAGCAATTTGTGCAGAATCAGTGACTGGCGAGCCTACGCAAAGCAAACGCAAAGTCATGAGCGCAGGTAGCCACTTATTAATGCTGCGAGTGAAGCTTTTCATGGCGCCTTGCACTGTAGTATCCAGCGCATAATCAGTAATAAAAAATGGTGCGATGCAAACTACTTCACCGTCTTTCAGTATTGAGATATAGCCCGTTTTAAATCCAGCCACTTGGCCTAAATCAAAGGCTAAATGATAGTGATAAGCCTCTAAACAATTAGGCTGTAAACGTTGCCAATTAGCGGCATCATCTTCTGTTGCCATAAATGCATGGCGCGCGGCGTAACGCGGTTCATCGTCTTGATTAGAATCCAGTCGCCTAGCATCAGCTTGATCAAAATCAAATGCAGCCATAGTCATTGCCATGGGCATAGTCATAGCCATTTAGTTTATTTTTTTCAGTATTAACGCAGCACCAGTGCCGCCAAAAGCAAATGAATTGGACATTGCATATTCAAGATTAGTTAAGGTTTTAGCCACATTCGGCACGTAATCTAAATCACATTCCGGGTCTGGCTGTTTTAAGTTAATCGTTGGTGGTAACTGATTTTTTTGCAACGCTATGGTGGTGATTATCGTTTCAAGCGCACCAGCCGCGCCCATTAAATGACCATGCATAGCTTTCGTTGAACTCACGCTTAAATCATAAGCATGTGCGCCAAACACTTTTTTGATAGCATTTGTTTCGGTGATGTCATTCAGCTTAGTACCTGTACCATGCGTATTAATATATTGAATCGTTTCTGCAGCCAAACCAGAATCTTTCAATGCTGCTTGCATCGTTGCGGATTGGCCTGTGACTGATGGCTGCGTAATGTGGTTACAATCATTCGCGGCACCATACCCAACAATTTCGGCATAGATTTTTGCGCCGCGTGCTGTTGCATGTTCGTAAGATTCCAGCACCAACATGGCTGCGCCCTCACCCAACACTAAACCAGTTCTATCTGCAGAAAACGGTTTGCAAGAAGCGCTCAAATCTTCGGCATCTTCTTCAGCCAGCGTTCTAAGCGCTTCCCAAGCTTTAATCGTGCCAAAGGTTAACAAGGCTTCGCTACCCCCAGCCAGCATCACATCTACATAGCCATGACGTATTAGCCTAGTAGCTTCGCCTATGGCAACCGCAGACGAAGAGCAGGCAGTAGAAAATGTTTGATTTGGGCCTGTGAGTTGATATTCAAGGGCAATGGCAGAAGCCGCGGCATTATTCATGCTCATTAACACGGTAAATGGTTTTAGCCGATTCGCACCTTCTTTATAGAGGCGAACATAGCCTTCTTCAATTGAATGTGCACCGCCCATACCAGTGCCGAGATAAATACCCATACGCGGTCTTAGGTGCTCGTCAATGACTAAAGCAGCATCTTTAACTGCTTCCATACTAGTGTGTAAGGCCATTTGGCTGGTACGATCTAGCATTGAATAAGTATGTTTGGTGAAATGGTCAGCAGGATCAAATTTCGCTTGTGCGGCAATTTTACAATTTAATTCATCCACAAAAGGCGTATCTAGGCGTTTAATGCCAGAAACACCGCCAAAAGCATTGAGCGTTAA
>CANFZA010000019.1 GCA_947451235.1 Methylophilaceae bacterium
GAAGCACTTAGCATGGTGCGTAAAGAGCTGGGTGATGATGCGGTCATCTTGTCTAATCGAGCCACGGATGGTGGCAATGAAATCATGGCTTTCAAAGAACAAGACATGAAAAACATGGTTGCTAGAGAAGAAAAAGTAGCTAGAGAAGACAAAGTGGCTAAAGAAGAAAAAGAACGCATGTTTTCTAGCCAGACACAATCACTTCAAAATGAGCCTGAAGATACGAGTGAGCGTAATGACGCGCCTACATTGCTATCGTTGCTAAATAAAAAAAACGGCGATCAAGCTAACGTTTTTGCTAACAACAAAGCTAATACAGCAACGTCTACAAACAAATTTAGCGACAAAATTAATGATGAATCTAATGTGATTGCGCAAGTAAAACTGGCTACACCCGCTAAAGCTGCACCAATAGCACAAACTGCAAGAGCTAACCCACCAATAACAAAAAGCCCTAGCCAACAAATGGCAGAAATGTTGGCTGAGATGCGTGGCATGCGTAGCGTGATTGAATCGCAACTCACCACCATTGCTTGGGGTAACATTCAGCAACGTGATCCGATTAAATCACAAATTCTAAATTTATTATTATCCGCAGGTTTTAGTGCCTCATTAGCAAGACAATTAGCCGAAAAAATGCCGGCTAACTTAGCAATGGACAAAGCGCTGATTTGGGTTAAAAAAATCCTTGCGATTAACCTCAATACCATAGAAAACGAAACAGAAATCTTAGACCAAGGTGGTATATTTGCCTTAATTGGCCCCACTGGCGTAGGCAAAACTACCACCACAGCTAAGCTAGCCGCACGATATGTAATGAAGCACGGCACGCAAAATATTGGCTTAATCACGACCGATGCTTATCGTATTGGCGGTCATGAGCAACTCAGAATATACGGAAAAATTTTGGGCGTTATGGTGCATGCCGTTAAAGATGAAGCTGATTTAAAAATCGCCTTGAACGAGCTTAAAAACAAACACACTATTTTGATTGATACCGTAGGCGTAAGTCAGCGTGACCGTATGGTGGCAGAGCAAATCGCCATGCTTTCGAACACTAAAACGCCAATTAAAAAACTGCTATGCCTAAACGCAACCAGCACTGGAGAAACACTCACTGACGTGATTCGCGCCTACAAAGGTAAAGGTTTAGATGGCTGTATTATTACCAAGCTAGATGAAGCCGCCACCATAGGTAGCGCCTTAGATGTTGCCATCCGCGAAAAACTGAGACTTTATTACGTGGCGAATGGCCAGCGTGTGCCTGAAGATATTCACATGGCTAACAAAGGCTATTTAATACAGTTAGCATTGCAAACGAACACCGCAAACAATCGCCCTTTTCAGCTACTGAATGAAGAGTTGCCATATATTATGGGCAATACTCAGGGCGCCGCTAATTCATCTCAATTATCGGAGATTAATTATGTCTAGTTCAGAAAGTACTCAGCAAAATAACTTTAAAGATGATCAAGCAGCGGGCCTGCGCCGTATTATGGCCGCCCCGAAACCTAGGGTGGTGTCTATTATTGCGGCTGCCTCTATTTCAGCTTCAGCGGTGCAAGACCAACCGCGCATGATGACTAATCTAGCCGCCTCTATTCGCAGCCAAGGTGGTGAAGTGCTCATTGTGCTTGCCTCTAAAGCCTCACGCGAGCTTAGCTATGAGTTAGACAACACGCCAACCTTATTTGATGTAGCCAACCAAACGGTCACTTTAGCCGACGCGATTAAAAGCACACGTCAGGGTTTATCTGTGGCTAAGTTACTGCTCAATAATCAGGTTAATATTCCGCTAGATAATGAAGCCGGCACTGCGCTTAATCTTATTTTTGATGGCTTAGCGCGTGATTATGAAATTGTGCTGGTCGATGCCACGCTTAATGATGATTACATGCTGCCCTTAAAAACGCTGAACGAAAGCGAGATTTTGATACAGCTAACGCGTAATCCGGAATCGATTAAAGATGCTTATACGCTGATTAAACAAATATGTAGCCAATTGGGCAGACGCTCTTTCGGCATTATTGTGGATGATGCCACCGAGGCGCAAGCGCAAGTGGTGTTTAAAAACATTGCCCAAGTAGCCAAGCGTTTTATGCAAATTGAATTAGAGTTTTTTGGTGCGATTCCAAAAGATGAGCATTTGAGTAAAGCGGCCAAACTAGGCCGTTCTGTGATTGATGCTTTTCCGATGGCAGTTGCCTCAACGGCTTTTAAGCAAATAGCACAAAGATTAGACCACAAGCAAAGCCATGCTGTTGTAGCGCATTAATCGCCATTCATTAATAAGTTACCTACGCATCAGACCTAACACTTTGGATGCCAGTATAGTAGCTTCCAAATTACCACGTAAAATAATCCACCTATATTCTGACATCAGCCTATGATGAAAGTCCTCTGGAAAAGCGCTAGCGCATTACCAGTTTCAGACATCAAGGGTCACTTGCATCAGCATGTGTGACTGCTCATTTTAATGCTGATAATTTTAGGAGAAACACCATGGCTAAAGGTCAAATTCGCGGTAACAAAGAAACAAAAAAACCCAAGAAAAGCAAGGATATCGTTGTGCCTTCAGGCTCCATTATCCCTATGAAATCTAGCGTTCCACCAAAAAAATAAGCCACAGCAATTTTTGCTCATAATCTAGACTAAAATCGACTAGGTATAATCACTCGCTAGGCTCTTAATATCATTAGATAAAGGCCATTAGCATTGCCTTATGCCTAGTTATTCTAGCTAGTATTCATGTATCAACTGCTCCTCAACATGGTAGTAATGCTCAGAAAACCATACCGTCATCTCTTCTGCGCTAAGCACTGCAGCTTCTCGATAGGCATACTCACTTACTAAGTTATTTTCTTCATCAATTACTTGGTAGATAGTCATTTCTGCCGCTCCTTTAAATGCTCACCTCTGTCAATAAAGTAAAACTAGCCTCTTTGTAATTTATCATTCACATGAGAAGTCGCTACTTACGCGTCCTTCAGAATTAGCTTTATCTTGAGCGTTATCGTAGGCACATACAATCAGCTTATGCCTAATATTTGCAGGCATAATCCTACAAATTGCAGGCTTTATAATTTGTAGGGGATGGACTACATTAGCTGATGAAACCTTATTAATTAAGGTATTGAGCTCGGTGGCTTGCCAGAAAAATGTCAGGAATTATGCACATAAAAAATCCGCCATACACGCTTGCGTATATGGCGGACTTTGAAAACCAAGTAAATTACACTTTAACTCACTTATTCTTTAACACTAGGCGGGCCTTTAAAGCGGTTACGCTCACCAAATACAAACCAAAATACTAGCATTACCACTAGCATACCAACAGTGACATAAAGCACTTTTTCGTTAGGTGGTTGCACGCCAACAATCACCAAAAAGCCGCCACCGATTACAGCAAGTACGCCGATTGGTTTAGAAAGTCCACCTAGGTCAAACGGGCCTTTATGTTTCCATACTTTACCTTCTGCTAGCACGCCTGCGGCCACTGGCATAATGTAAGAAATATACAAAAATACCGCACAACCAACCGCTAACACACTAAACGCTGCCGCATACAAAGTAGCTGCTACCGCTAAAATTGCAGACACCCAAATTGCCGCCACTGGTGTTTTTAACGTAGGGCTAACGGTACATAACCAGCTTGATGCCGGCAAACCACCATCGCGCGCAAAGGCAAACATCATGCGCGAAGTAGAAGTTAAACAGGCTAGGCCGCAGAGAAAGTTAACTAAGAAAATACCGATGCTTAATAGTGATTTTAAACCTGCTGGCAAGGTGTTCAGTAAGGCATCGAAGAAACCAAAGCCTTGTTTAACGCCTGTAGCAATGTCTGGCATCACTAGCACAAAGGTACAAATCATAATGTAGCCAAAAATGGCCGAGTAAATAACTGAGCTGATAATGCCTTTTGGTACAGCTCTTGCGGCATCACGCGTTTCTTCTGAAGTATGTGCTGAAGCATCAAAACCTGTGATGGTATAAAGAGCCAGTAACAAACCGAGTAAAAACGGAAATACCATGCCTTCACTTTTTGGCCAAGGGCTGCCTTCAGTACCGGTAAAGTTAGTAAAGGTATAAAGACGTGAAAAATCTAATCCACCTTGATGGTAAATGAATAAAGACACGATTAACACCACGGTAATGACAAAAATTAGATAGCCTGAAATGTCAGTAATCTTAGTGGTGAATTTTGGAAAACGATAAATAAGTATCGCCTGCAAGGCAGTAATGGCGGCAATAGAAACGATTTGTTCCGTGTAGCCTAAAGTTGCAATATCTATGCCCAACATAGGCGCGATTAGCGTTTTGAAAAAGAAGTCATACACCGCAAAATTAACTGAGGCGACTACAAAAATCAGCCCGAGCAAGTTAAACCAAGCCGTACACCAGCCATAACCTTTGCCACCTAGGGTAGATCCCCAATGATACAAACCACCTGCAGTTGGATAAGACGAAGAAATTTGCGCCATTGCTAAGGCCACAATCGTGGCAAATATACCGCCCACTAGCCAGCCAATACCTACGGAAGCACCGCCAGCTGCGCCTAGCGCCAAGGGAAAAGCAGAAATTCCGCCAGCCAGAATACAAATAATTGAAAAGGAAATTGCAAAGTTAGAAAAACCGCCCATATGGCGATGTAATTCTTGCTCATACCCCATTTTTTTTAGTTCAGCGGCATCCTGTTCTGCCGCCGAGCTTGCATGCTTCATGTTGCTCATTTTTTACCCCTTTTATTGTGCATTCTTAAAGATACGAATTGGTAATAATTTGAAAACTGATAGAACATCAATATTGCTGTTACGTCTATTAAGAAAATTCCCCACCTTAATAATTTTGAAGTCAAAATATAAGACTTAACTCCAAGTATAAGACCATAGTTAGAAATCGTAGCTATTGATTTACGACATAAATAGATAACGATTACGACATAAATACTTCTTTTTACTGATGTAAGAAAGTTAAAGAATTAATGTGTAAGATTTCAAAAAAGAAGCTTGCTGTGCTGCAACAAATAGCCGCATAATAAAAATGACAAATAAGGAATTTAATTAAAAACTTTGAATAGATTTGTTACTTACAACTCGTGCAAGTGACCTTTGCACGAAGCAAAATTGAACGTAATAAAATCTAAAATCCCCAATTATCGTCATTCCCGTGTAGGCGGGAATCTAGGCGAATAAACAACTTAACTGGATTCCCGCCTACGCGGGAATGACGGCGTTGATAGGGTTTCTAGTTAAAAATGCTCGTGCAAAGGTCACAGTTAGAAACAAGTACAAACCCAGTAAAAAAACCAGTAAAAACCTAGGTGCAACATGGCATATCGATACAGTGTAGGGTCACAAACCTATCAGTTTGCAGATTTAAAAACAGTGTTGGCCAAAGCCACGCCAGCGCGATCTGGCGATTATTTGGCCGGTGTTGCGGCTGAAACTTACGCCGAGCGCATGGCGGCCAGAATGTGTTTGGCGGCTATTCCGCTCAAAACATTCTTAGAAGATCTGATTATTCCTTACGAAACCGACGAAGTGACGCGGTTGATTATAGATACCCACGACCAACAAGCTTTTGCCGAAATTAGCCATTTAACGGTGGCAGATTTTAGAGATTGGCTGTTATCTGACGCCGCCGATTCTGCTACGTTAAAGCGTGTCGCACCCGGCATTACGCCAGAAATGGCCGCCGCCGTGAGTAAGCTGATGCGCAATCAGGATTTGATTCTGGTGGCAAAAAAATGTCATGTCAGCACCAGCTTTAGAAACACCATAGGCCTGCCTGGCCATATTTCTGTGCGCTTGCAACCAAACCACCCCACTGATGACGCCCGCGGCATTGCCGCTTCAATGTTAGATGGCCTGCTTTATGGTGCTGGCGATGCGGTAATAGGCATTAATCCCGCCACGGATAGCCTGCCAGCGCTAATGGATTTGTACTATTTGGTCGATGACGTGATTAGCCAATACAATATCCCAACGCAGTCTTGCATACTCACGCACGTGACCAACCAAATTCAGCTAATAGAGCGGGGCGCACCGGTAGATTTAGTTTTCCAGTCGATTGCTGGCACCGAAAAAGCCAATAAAAGTTTTGGCATCGATATCGCCTTGCTTAAAGAGGCGCAATCAGCCGCCTTGTCTTTAAATCGCGGTACGGTAAAAAATGCAGCTGGCAGCCATAACGTGATGTATTTTGAAACCGGCCAAGGCTCGGCTTTATCGGCCAACGCTAATTTTGGCGTAGACCAGCAAACCTGCGAAGTACGCGCTTATGCGGTGGCGCGGCATTTATCGCCCTTGCTGATTAACACCGTTGTGGGCTTTATTGGCCCCGAGTATTTGTATGATGGTAAACAGATTATTCGTGCCGGTTTAGAAGATCACTTTTGCGGCAAGCTGTTAGGTTTGCCGATTGGTTGCGATGTTTGCTACACCAACCATGCCGAAGCTGACCAAGACGATATGGATACGCTAATGACCTTGCTGGCCACCGCGGGCCTGACCTTTATTATGGGCATTCCGGGCGCAGATGACATTATGCTTAACTACCAAACCACCTCTTTTCACGATGCACTTTACCTACGAAAAGTATTAGGTTTAAAAGCCGCGCCAGAGTTTGAACTATGGTTGAAAGCCATGAATATTATGGATGCTGCCGGACGCATTCAGCCAGTAACAAAAACGCATAACATGCTGCAAAATATGCCTAAAAATCTATTAAATGCCGCATAACAGCCATTTAAAGTAATCAATAATATGACCAATAATATTAACGACAATTTATCCCTAACGGCTTCTACCGCAGAGGCGGGCATTACTCAAGACCCCTGGGCGCAACTGAAAAAATTTACTCGTGCGCGTATTGCGTTAGGGCGAGTGGGAAGTAGCTTACCCACACGAGAAGTGCTCGATTTTGGTTTGGCACACGCCATGGCGCGAGATGCCGTACATTTAGCCTTAGATGTTGCCGCCTTAGCCGCTGACATACAAGCGCAGGGTTTCAGCACCATACAAGTACACAGCTTAGCACCAGATCGCGCCAATTATTTATTAAGGCCAGATTGGGGTCGCCGGCTAAACGACCATAGCCAGCAAGATTTAGCTAATCTATGCAATTTAAAAAAACAAAATACTGCGCCTATCGACTTTTTAATCGTAGTCGGTGATGGCTTATCTTCTTTAGCGGTATCGCGCCATGTGCCGCCGCTACTGGCTGAAATACGGCAGCATTTACCGGCAGATTGGCAAATTGGCCCAGTGGTCATTGCCAGCCAAGCGCGCGTAGCCATTGCCGATGAAATTGGTCAGGCGCTAAATGCGCGCATGGTAGCCATGCTGATTGGCGAGCGACCCGGTTTAAGCTCGCCAGATAGCTTGGGCATTTATCTCACCTATGCTCCAAAACTTGGTTTGAGTGATGCTGACAGAAACTGCATTTCTAACGTGCGGCCAGAAGGTTTGCAATATGCGGCAGCGGCCAAAAAACTGTTGTGGTTGGCCAAAGAATCCATGCGGCTTAGCGTTTCTGGTGTAGCGTTAAAAGATGAAAGCGACGTGCAGGAGATTACGCAACAACCCTAATAAGCCATACATTTTCATCAAACCTCCCGTTTAAACCTTACGATTAAACCTTACGATTAAACCTTACGACTAAACCTTACAATTTAGCTCAAAACTGCAGCCTAATAAGCTTAGCTCACACTGAAAATGTTTACTAAAAAATTTGTGTGAACATTTGCCAAGACACCCTCCAATAAACCTTAAAGTCCATCTTTCCGCAACTCCATCAATCACAAAAATTGCCACAATCAATTAACTTTAATAACCATTATTTAGCTAATCATTCCCCTAGAATAATTAATTGCATCCCATATTCCAGTCTTATACAGTGTGAGTATTATTAAGGCAATGTGTACGTAAAGTAGACAATAAGTGATTAATAACCGCTACCAGCAAGCACTTTACTGATTGGTTACCTTGCAGAAGCCTGCTGAAGACAGTTTAAATATGATCTAAATAGTTAGCTGTTGTTATGACTGGAATTATTAAAGTCGATAACTGTCCAAAATACTCATAAGTATGCGTGTGGATTACTGTAATTTACACAATAAAAAATGTGCTTAGGCCTTATGATTCAAGGTGATTGTGACAATAATATTACATCTCTTCATATCACCATATTATACCTATTCCATGACACTGACTGGCGATGATATAGATCAAAACTAGACCTATAAAC
The DNA here is from genome assembly GCA_947451235.1 of Methylophilaceae bacterium. Classification (GTDB taxonomy): domain Bacteria; phylum Pseudomonadota; class Gammaproteobacteria; order Burkholderiales; family Methylophilaceae; genus Methylotenera. The sequence continues at coordinate 8,248 of CANFZA010000019.1, forward strand.
TTATGCTTTAACAAACAAATACAATGGGTTAAAATATTAGGCAGTATGTATTTACAATGATTAACCATTGATAAAGGGCCTTATGGCTACCGAAAAAATAAGCAGCGAGAATACTGCAAAAAACGCTGTAAAAACAACAGCAAAAATTACAGAAAACTCTGCTGATAACGCTTCAAACCAAACACTAGGCAATAACACGCTTGATGTTAGCTTTCCCATCATAGGCATGGGTGCCTCTGCAGGCGGCCTAGAGGCTTTTGAGCAATTTTTTCGGCAGGTTTCAACCAATTGTGGCATGGCATTTGTGCTGGTTCAACATCTTGACCCTAACCATGAAAGTATTCTTGGTCAAATATTACAGCGCACCACAGGCCTACCAGTCTTAGAGGCTGAAGATCAAATGCAAGTTGCGCCCAATAATATCTATGTGATTCCGCCCAACCGCGACATGGAGATTTTTGACGGCAAACTACAATTGAATGTCCCTAGCGAGCCGCGTAGTCAGCGCTTGCCGATTGACACGTTTATGCGCTCCCTAGCAGAAGAACGCGGTGAAAGCGCCATCGGCATCGTACTTTCAGGTACAGGTACAGACGGCACTTTGGGCTTACGCGCCATTTTGGGTGCTGGTGGCATTTCTCTGGTGCAAACGCCTGAAACTGCCAAATTTAACGGCATGCCGTCTAGCGCCATTAATGCTGGTTATGCCACGCATGTATTGCCTGCAGCAGATATGCCAGATGCGCTGATGGGTGATTTACATCACCTAATTGTGCGACAAGATGCGCCTTCGCCATTGAATCTTAGCGGTATTGCGCGTATTTTAATGATGTTACGTTCTAGTAGTGGTCACGATTTTTCTAATTATAAAAAAACCACTATCACGCGCCGTATTGAGCGCCGCATGTCGATTCATAGCATTGAAGATGCAGAAGTTTATGTACGTTATCTTAAAGAACACCCCGCTGAGGTGCAACTACTATTTAAAGAACTGCTGATTAATGTCACCAGTTTTTTTCGAGATCAAGATGTTTTTCTGGAGCTTAAGAAAAACGTACTGCCTGAGCTTTTAGCAGATAAACCACAAGATTACGTTTTTCGCGTTTGGGTTGCCGGTTGCGCTACTGGTGAAGAGGCTTATTCAATTGCTATTTTACTGCGCGAGCTCATGGATGAAAACCATAACGAGTTTAAAACGCAAATTTACGCCACTGATCTTGATGATGATGCCATTGCTACCGCGCGGGCAGGGCTTTATTTACCCAATATCGCCCAAGACATTTCACCTGAACGCCTGCGCAGATTTTTTATTAAAGAAGACGCCGGATTTCGGGTAAAAAAAGAAATTCGCGAAATGGTAGTGTTTGCTGTGCAAAACGTGATTAAAGACCCACCGTTTACCAAACTGGATTTATTGAGTTGCCGTAATTTGATGATTTACCTTGAACCAGTTTTACAAAATCGGCTGATTCCCGCCTTTCATTACTCGTTAAAACCTGGTGGCGTACTAGTAGTTTCGCCGTCAGAAAGCATAGGCAACCATACTGAACTATTTGATCCAGTTAATCGTAAGTGGAAAATTTATCGTGCCACACACACGATAGCTTCAAGCAAAAAACTGCTTTCTAGCGGTTTGGCATGGGCTTCAGCTGGCATCAATAAAGTAAATACAGAAGTGGCCACCAAAAAACCTAGCGAAGCCAACTTTTCTGAGCTAGCAAGACGCATGTTGCTTAAGCTTTACGCTCCAGCATCAGTAGTCACAGATTTACAAGGCAATATTTTATACGTACATGGTGAAACCGGTAGATATCTGCGCCCAGCGCCTGGCCAAGCCACACTGAATGTTATTGAGATGGCACGCGAAGGTTTGCAACTAGAATTACGTACGGCGATTCATGCTGCGGTAATCGAAGGCTTACCCACCATCAACAAAGAACTTTCCGTTAAAACGGATAGCGATACTGCGCTCATCAGCTTTAGCCTACGTAAACAAGCCAGCCCAGAGGCAAGCGAGGGTATTTTACTGCTGAGCTTTCAGGATGTTGCTATCGTTCCGCCAAGTAAGAACAAGCCCCGCATACGCACTACCGAAAGTAGCGCGCAATTTCGGATCAATGCACTAGAAAATGAGCTGACCAATACCAAAGAAACGCTGCAAGCCACCATAGAGGCGCAGCAAGTGAGTAATGAAGAGATGCTTTCCAGTAACGAGGAAATGCAATCGACCAATGAAGAAATGCAATCGACCAATGAAGAATTAGAAACTTCAAAAGAGGAACTGCAATCGGTAAACGAAGAGCTTATTACCGTGAATGCAGAGCTGCAATCTAAAATCGAACAATTGTCTGACATGCAAAATGACATGAAAAACCTGTTAGATAATGTCAATATCGGCATTATTTTTCTGGATCAGCAGATGCGTATTCGACGCTTCACGCGCGAGGCTACGCGCGTGTATCGCTTGGCACAAAGCGATTCCGGCCGCCCTTTAGGTGATATTAAGAGTGAGTTAGAGGGTGAAGATTTACTCATCCCCGCGCAAAATGTGCTGGATACCTTGGTGCCTTATGAGCGTGAAATGCGTACGGTCAATGGCACTTGGTGCCTTGCGCGCATTCAGCCTTACCGCAGCTTAGATAACGTGATTGATGGCGTGGTGTTTACCTTTACTGATATTACTCAACGCATTGATTCCATAGCGCTACAAGAAGCCTTAGAAATGGCGGATGGCATTGTTAATACTGTGCGAGAACCGCTACTAGTGTTAGATGGCACTTTGCAGGTAATTACAGCAAGCCACTCTTTTTACCAAACGTTTAAAGTGCAAGCCAACGAAGTGATGCATAGACCTATTTATGATCTGGGCGATAAGCAATGGGATATTCCTGCCTTACGCAGCGTCTTAGAAAGCGTTCTAAATAATGGCGAGACTTTTGATAACTATTTGGTTGAGCATAACTTCCCTGTGATTGGGCATAAAAAAATGTTATTGAACGCAAGGCGTATCGCCAGCAAAAAAGGGCATACGCAATTGATATTATTGGCAATGGAGGAAGTTAAATGAGTGATAAGCCATCAGCTAGAAGCAAAACACCTTACGTACCGCGCGACAATAGGGCAGAAGCAGAATTACAACTGGCTAAACATCCACAAGCAGATTTAGCGAGAACGGCCACGGCTGAAAAAATGCTGCATGAGCTTCAAGTTCACCAAATTGAGCTGGAAATGCAAAATGAGGAGTTACAACAAGCCCATATTGCCTTAGAAGAATCTCGTGACCGCTACCTAGATTTATTTGAATTTGCGCCAATAGGCTACTTTACGCTAGATGCTCACAACCTCATTGCTGAAGTTAATTTTGTGGGCGCAGAGCTACTAGGTGAGGACCGTAAAAAATTATTATTAAAGCCATTCTCTAAGTACATAGTTGCAGAAGAGAGTGATCAGTTTTACCTACGCATGTCACGGTTAAGCCGCGATGACGTGCAACAAAATTACGACTTACAGATTAAACGTGATGATGCTTCAACACGCTATGTACACGTCAATGCGATGCGCGTGAAAAAATACGATGGTTCGGTGACGATTAGAATGACCTTAACCGACATTACCAAGAGCAAACGCATTGAAGCAGCCTTAAAAGAAAGCGAGCAACGCCTTAACTTTGCCTTTAAAGGTTCTGGCGATGGTATGTGGGATTGGCACGCCGACACCGGTCAAGTACATTATTCTAAACAATGGAAAACCATGCTGGGCTATAGCGATGAAGAGCTCAAAGATGAATTTAAAGAATGGGAAACACGCGTTCATCCTGAAGATTTAGGCCCTGCTTTAGCGGATATCAGAGATTACTTGGAAGGTAAAACCCCGACTTACAGCAACCAGCATCGTTTGCTTTGTAAAGATGGTCGTTATAAGTGGATTTTATCGCGCGGCATTATAGTTAGCCGCAATGCCGATGGCAAACCTGCCCGTTTAATTGGCACGCATACCGACATTACTGAACAAAAAGATATTGAACACGATTTGCGAATTTCTGCCACGGCTTTTGAAGTGCAAGAAGGCATTATGGTAACTGATGCCAAGAATATAATAATCCGCGTTAACGCTGCTTTCACAAGGTTAACTGGTTATAGTGCCGCCGAAGCGGTTGGTAAAAATGCTTCGATGATTAATTCTAGGTTGCATAATGCCTCTTTCTTTAAAGCCATGTTTGAGGCCGTAAACCGCGAACGATACTGGCAGGGCGAAATATGGAACCAGCGCAAAAGCTGCGAGGTTTTTCCATGCCTAATGACGGTGACTGCCGTATTGGATAACCAAGGGCACGTTGCAAATTATGTAGGCTCATTCTCTGACATTAGCTTGCAAAAACAGGCAGAAAAAGTGTTGCTGGAAGCAAAAAAACAGTTGGAAAAAAAATTAGAAAAAAATGCGCTAGAGTTAACCACCCTTAGGGGCGAATCTGAAGAGGTCAACACCGCACTGAAAGTCATGATAAAAATGCGCAATTCTGATAACTTAGAGGCCAAAAGTTTGCTTAATGAAGAGCTGAGTCATGAGGTATTACCGTTTTTACAACGACTAAAAAGCGGTAATCAAGATGTTAAACAAATCCGCTTGGTGGATACGCTAGAAGCTAATTTACAACGCTTGGTGACTTCTTACGGCAGCCCAACTTCAATTACCTCATCATATAAAAACTTAACGCCTAAAGAAATTCAGGTGGCAACAATGGTGAGGGAAGGCTTTTCTACCAAAGCCATTGCTTCAACGTTATCTCTTTCGCCAGAAACTATTAGCATACACAGAAAAAACATCCGCAAAAAACTCGGCTTAGGTAGCAAAGGCGAGAATCTTCGTAGCTATTTGATTACGTTCGAGAAATAGTAAACTTCCAACATAACCAATTTGGGTACATTCATTCCCAAATTGGTTATATCTTCTAGCCTTTTTTTAATAATTCTATCCCTTTTCTAAATCATTGCATTTCCATTTTGGCACGCCTACGATGACCTTAGCTATCAGAGGTATCGCTTATGTTAGCTGTTGATTAACTAGCATATCTTCAACGTAAGCTTTATTTATATGCCTACAACGGCAGTTTCTAAAAGCGCTAACAGATATGTTGCGAAAGACGATAGGTCGCAGAGTTGTTTGGAGAATGATAATGAGGCATGGTTCAGGGGTTAGAACTAAGGAACAAGAGACGGAACGTGAAGTAGATCATCGCTTTGATAGACGCTCGCACATGTTTGCGAACTCGGCTTATAGAAACGCTAAACAGCGCGGCTTTTTAACTGGGAGTGATGTTCTAAATTCAATTGAATCTGACGAAGATTTTATCAAGCGTTTGAATATGCCTTCGTTTGCTAGCTTGGCAAAATTGGGCAAACTTTAATGCGTGTTAATTATTTATATGTCATTGGCATTATGTACGCATGCTTGAGTGGGCAACCTTTTTTAGGGTTGGTTAATTGACACCTGCATCATGGAAAACAAATCACAGTTAACACCAGTGACACACTTGCGACTGGCCGCTGAGAAGCGCTTAGCACTCATAAATCAGGCCTCGCCTGAAGTAGAAAACACCAATAAATCTAATGAAAACAATAGCGCCAATAAGCCCGCTGTTGATGAATTATTGCAAGAACTCCGCGTACATCAAATTGAACTTGAGATGCAAAATGAGGCATTACGCCAAGCACAATTAGCGGCAGAAGAATCACGTGATCGTTATGTAAGTCTATATGAGTTTGCCCCCGTAGGTTATTTAACGCTGACTGCAAGCGGCAGAATAGTTGAGGCTAATTTAGCCTGCGCTGATTTGTTGGGTGAAAATCGCTCGACTTTAATTAAGCAGCAGTTCGCACGATTTATTGTGCCTGAAGACTGTGACCAATGGCATCAGCATTTTTACGGGTCTATAGCGCATGGTGAAACTAAAAACTGCGAACTTAGGTTACGCCGCGTTGATGGCTCAATAATTTTTGCAAGAATTGGCTGCCGGCTAGTAGAGCCAGCCAGACTGGAGGAAACTGCTAACAAAGAAACTGAGATTTCAGAGACAACTCAGGAAGCTAGCAAGATTGCAGTCGATTCAAAAATCTTAACTTCTGAAACTGTAGCATCAGAATCTAGCAATTTATACATGCGCATAGCGCTAACCGATATTACTGAGTTAAAACTTGCTGAGCAGGAATTGCGCGTAGCCGCAACGGTGTTTGAATCGCAAGAAGGCATGATGGTGACAGATGCCGAAAGTGTGATTCTAAAAGTCAATCAGGCATTTACTCATATTACTGGTTACAACGTAGATGAGGTGATTGGTAAAACACCAAACATGCTCAGTTCTGGCCGCCACGATAGCGAGTTTTATAACGCTATGTGGTCAATTATTAAAAGCATGGGCGCTTGGCATGGTGAAATATGGAACCGCAGAAAAAATGGTGAGATTTATCCTCAATGGCTAACGATTACTAGCGTTAAGGCCAATGATGATACTGTCACAAATTATGTGGCCACCTTAACCGACATTACAGCGCGCAAGTCGGCAGAAAATGAAATGCAACTTTTAGCGTTTTACGACCCCCTCACTAAATTGCCTAATCGGCGCCTGTTGCTAGATAGACTTCAGCGAGCAATGACTAACAGCGCCCGTACCAGACAAAACTGTGCGCTGATGTTTGTAGATTTAGATTACTTTAAATCACTCAACGATACTATGGGGCACGACATTGGTGACATGATGTTGCAAATAGTGGCGCAAAGATTAGCCATTTGCGTACGTGAAGGCGATACGGTTTCTCGAGTGGGTGGTGATGAATTTATGGTCATGCTAGAAAATTTGAATGAGAACGAAGACGAAGCGAGCGCGTTAGCAGAAACTGTCGGTAAAAAAATACTCACTGCCATTAATCAGCCGTTTCAACTAGCGGGACACGAATATATAAGTACCGCAAGCATTGGCATTACCGTTTTCATCAATCATTTTTTTACTGTGGCCGAAATTCAAAAACAAGCCGATGTTGCCATGTACGCCGCCAAAACTGCAGGGCGAAATGTTTTACGTTTTTTTAAGGCTTAGATTTGGGTTTGGGTTTGGGCAAAAAAGTGACAAGCTAGCTAAGTAGGGTGGGCAAATGATTTTATTGCCCACCATTGCACCGGTGGGCAAGATAACCCGCTTGCCACCCTACAAGGCTATATTGTTGGCTATTAATAGCCAGTTTCTTATTTGCTAGCTAAAACTCCAATGGATTCACATCCACCGCCCAGCGCACCTTGGCGGCAATACTTTTACCGCGCAACTCGCCCACCAAGTTTTTCAGCAAATGCTGTAAAGCCGGCCTGCTACTCGCTTGCATTAATACATGGCCACGTTCCATGCCCTTTAAGCGCTCCATTTGCGGACGCACGGGATCGTACACCAGCACTTTGTCAGTCAAACTTCGCGCCAGCGTAAAAGCGTGCTGTAAAAATTGTTGCACTAAGGCAAAATCATTCGCTTCTGCGCGTAATAAAGCAGTAAAAACATAGGGCGGAAACTGCACTTGCTCGCGTTCTTGCAACAAAGAATTAGCATAGGTCACGTAATCTTGCGTGCGCAAAGCGTTAAACAACACATGCTCAGGAAACTGCGTTTGAATAATCACCTGCCCGGCTTTATCCGCACGACCAGCTCGGCCGGCCACTTGCATCAGCTGTGCAAACAAGCGCTCACTGGCGCGAAAATCTGGGCTATGCAGCGCGCTATCGGTATCAACCACGCCGACCAAGGTTAAATTAGGAAAATCATGGCCTTTGGCGAGCATTTGCGTGCCCACCAAAATATCAATTTCCTGATTGTGTACTTTATCTAAAATTTCCACCAAAGCATCTTTGCGGCTGGTGCTATCGCGGTCTACTCTGGCAATTCTGGCAGTTGGCAATAGTTGTGCCAGTGTTTGCTCCAGCCTTTGCGTGCCGTGGCCGGTCGGGTGTAAATCGGCATTGCCACAGCTTGGGCATTGATTAGGAATTTTTTGTTCATGGCCACAATGATGACAGCGAAGCTTTTTTTGCCCCAAATGCACCACTAACTTACTACTGCAACGCGTGCAAGGCGCTATCCAATGGCAAGCCGAACATAATAAAACCGGTGAATAACCACGCCGATTAATAAACAATAAACTTTGCTCTTTACGCACTAAGCGTAATTTTAGCGCGGCAATTAACTGCGGCGTAAGCCCGTGTTGCAAATTCACTTTAGTGGTGTCTATGCAATCAATATGCGGCAATTGCGCAGCGGTTACCGCACGCTGATTCAGGCTAAGTAAGTTGTATTTATTGGTTTGGCTAGCTTCAGCCTGGCTAGTTTTAGCGTTGTTGATGTTAGGCGCGGTGGCAGTAGCATTGTGCCAACTTTCCAGTGCAGGCGTAGCCGAACCTAATACCACAGGAATATTCAAGCGCTTTGCCCGCACCAAAGCCACATCACGCGCATGGTAGCGCATGCTATCTTGCTGTTTATACGAGCTATCGTGCTCCTCATCAATAATAATCAGCTTTAAATTTGGCATGGGCGTAAAAATAGAAAGCCGCGTGCCAATAATAATTCTTGCCGCGCCAGATTGCGCAAGCTGCCAGTGATGTAAGCGTTCACCCTCGCTTAAATTGCTGTGCAAACTCACTAGCGAAAAATGTGGCAAGCGGCTTCTAAAACGCGCTTCTAGCTGTGGCGTTAAATTGATTTCCGGCACCAGCACCAATACTTGCGCGTCTTTATTTTGCAACACATGCTGCATCAACCGTATGTAAACCTCAGTTTTTCCACTGCCGGTAATGCCATGTAGCAACCAAGCTTTAAATGCTGCGGCATGTTGGGTAATCTGCCTCACAGCAAAGGCTTGTTCTTGATTGAGGTCGGGCTCTAGCGCTGGCGCGGTTTCCAAAGTTTTAACACTCGCTTGCACTTGCAAGCTTATCGCCCAGCCTTCGGACACTAATTGCTTTGCCGCTTTACGCGCACTGCTAGAAATTTCATCTAGCGCCGCTTCAGTCAACGTTTCTGAGAGCGTTTCAGCAACCTGCAAAGCAGCCAATACACGGCGCGTCACTAACTGCCGCTTAGGAATCGTTTCAATATCCAATTGCCGACCAGCATCGGTTAATTGATAAGCATATTGTTTGCGCGAAACAGCAGGTGCAATTTGCCTTAAGCGTGCTGGCAAGGCAGACAATAACGCTTGTCCAAACGGATATTGATAATAATCTGCGCTAAATTTAACCAAACTTAAAGTTTCTGCATCAATCGGCAATTCATCGCTAAATACTTGCGTGACTGGCTTGAGTTTTTCAATGGCAAACTCGCTGCTGTCCGCCATAGCCACCACAATACCAATTTGGCTACGGCGGCCGAATGGCACTAATACACGCTGGCCGATTTTAGCCATGAGTCCGCCGCTTAAATAATCAAATAAGCGATCTAACGGTACGTCTAAGGCAATTTTTAGAATAGGTTTTGGCAAATTAATTTTAGTGTTTATTGATGGCTTATTGAATGTTAATTTAGGCTTAGCTGTTTGATTATCAAGCAATAAAAGAAACAAAGCAAAGGTGTTACGCAAACAAGCAAAGAATTGCGAAACCGCTCGCCAGTTAGGTTAAAATAGCACCCTTAAATATTCACTTAAGCGCACATTTGTTTTGAAAGCACATCTTACCCAATTACTGGCAATTGCCGCAAAAACTATTATTCAAAAAAATGGCGCGCCAGAAACGACAGAGTTTAACATTTTGCTTGAGCGTCCGAAATCTGCTGAGCATGGCGATTTTGCTACTAACTTAGCTTTAGCCTTGGCAAAACCGCTTAAACAAAACCCACGCACGATTGCCACCCAAATTATTGAAGCCTTACCTGCCAGCGAATATATCGCTAAAACTGAAATTGCCGGTGCCGGCTTTATTAATTTCTTTTTAAATGCACAATCTCAGCAAGCGGTAGTTAAAGATATTTTAGCGGCAGGCGCGCAATATGGCCGCAATAATAATGGTCAAGATGCCGAGGGGAAGCCGCAAAAAGTACAAGTGGAATTCGTTTCAGCCAACCCAACTGGCCCGCTACATGTGGGTCACGGACGTGGTGCAGCGGTGGGCGATTGTTTAGCACGCTTGCTGGATGCCAACGGCTGGGATGTGACACGCGAATTTTATTACAACGATGCCGGCGCGCAAATTGATAATCTGACGATTTCGGTATTGGCACGCTGTAAAGGTATTTCCGTTGAACATGAAAGCTTTCCTGAAAATGGTTATCGCGGCGAATACATCAATGACATTGCCGCCGCTTTTTTAACCAAACATACCGTGGTGGCCGACGATATTGAAGTAACGGCTAGTGGCGATATTAATGATCTTGAATCTATCCGCAGTTTTGCCGTCGCCTATTTGCGCCATGAGCAAGATTTAGACCTAAAAGCCTTTCAAATTGAATTTGATGTGTTTTCGCTAGAAAGCGCGCTGTACGCCAACGGCAAAGTTGAGCAAACCGTACAAGCCTTAATAACAAGCGGTCACACTTACGAGCTAGATAATGCGCTGTGGCTTAAAACCACAGATTTTGGCGATGACAAAGATCGCGTGATGCGCAAGAGCGACGGCGGTTACACCTATTTTGTGCCCGATGTGGCTTACCATGCTGATAAATGGAATCGCGGTTTTGTGCGCGTCATTAACGAACAGGGCGCGGACCATCACAGCACCATTACCCGTGTTCGCGCTGGTTTGCAGGCTTTAGATGTGGGCATTCCAGCTGCGTGGCCAGATTATGTATTGCACCAAATGGTCACCGTCATGCGTGGCGGTGAAGAAGTGAAACTGTCTAAACGCGCCGGCAGTTATGTCACCTTGCGCGATTTAATTGAAGAAGTAGGCTGCGATGCTACACGTTATTTCTTGGCCGCTCGTCGATCAGATTCTCAATTGGTGTTTGATATTGATTTAGCTCGTGCGCAAACTAACGATAATCCTGTGTTTTATATTCAGTACGCACATGCGCGTATTTGTAGTGTGCTAGCGCAGGCTGAGTTATTAAATCAGAGTAGCGCTGATATTGCCAAGTTAAAAGAGGCAGATTTAAGCCCGCTGACTAATGCTCATGAAACGGCGTTAATGCAGCGTTTGAGCACTTATCCTGAAACGGTGGCTAATGCGGCAACAGAACTTGCGCCACATGTGATTGCTAATTATCTAAAAGAACTGGCTAGTGATTTACACAGCTATTACAACGAATATAAGTTCTTAATTGAAGATGAAACCCTAAAACTTGCCCGCCTAAGCTTGATTAGCGCGACACAGCAAGTCCTCAAAAATGGTTTAGATTTACTTGGCGTCGCCGCTAAAGAAAGAATGTAAGGACTAAAATTTATTATGAGTAGAGATTACAAACCAACGCCTGAAAGATCAAAACCAGCTAAAAAGGGCAGCCCTTTTTTAACGGGTTTATTAATAGGATTTTTACTAGGCGTGGCGGCATCATTAAGTGTGGTGATGTTCGTCAAAGGCGGTGAAAGCCCATTTGCCAGCCAATCTAACCCTGATACCGGAAAAGCTATCTCGGATAAAATTCAAGATAACGACAAAGCAAACGCTAAAGAAGGTGAAGGCGATAACAGTGCGTTGCCGACTGACGGCAATCCAAATGTTACGGATGGTACCGCTTCAAACGATAAAGAAGATAAAACTCGCTTCGATTTTTATACTATTTTGCCGGGCAGCGAGAGCAAAGTCAGTAAAGAAGAAGAAAGTAAGTTGAAAGAAAGCGCACAAGAACCGGTAGTACCAAAAAATTACTTTCTACAAGTGGGCGCTTTTCAAACCAGCGAAGAAGCCGACAATATGAAAGCTAAATTGGCGCTACAAGGCTTTGAGGCATTAGTACAAACGGCTACGATTCCAGATAAAGGCGTTTGGCATAGAGTGCGCGTTGGCCCATTAAAAGACTTAGAGCAAATCAACAAAACTAAAGCTGATTTATTAAATAATGGTTTTAAAGCCGATTTAATTAAGGTGAATAGCGAAAACCAATAGTGCTTATGATGGTCAATTGTTTATGACTATTTAGCGCTTGAATGTCAGCCAAAATAATAGCTGAGCGTTTTAGTTTACGTGGTGTTGAAAACCAGTCATTGAAAACCAGTCGCTGTAAAATTATAGAGTATTTAAAATAATAGTTAAAAGGAACGTTAAAAATGAAGAAATTGTCAGTGAAAAATTTGTTAAGCGCTTTAATGTTATTAGCCTCATTTAGCGTGTTTGCAGAGCCACAAATCGGTAAAGATTACGATAAAACCGCGCAAATCATTCCTACCGAGACACCGAACAAAATTGAAGTGACGGAAATATTTTGGTACGGTTGCATTCACTGCTACCACATGGACCCAATTTTAAATGCTTGGGTTAAAAAATTACCAGCAGATGTAGTATTTAAGCGTATGCCAGGCTTGCCACAACCAGCGTGGGCACCTATGGCCAAAGCTTTTTATGCAATGGATGATTTGAAGCTTTCAGATAAATTGCATACCGCTTTATTTGATGCGATTCATAAAGAGAAAACTTTAAACCCTACAGATGAAGTGGCAGCAATTGACTGGATGACTAAAAAAAGTGGTTTAGATAAGAAAAAAGTTGAAGATGCTTTTAAATCATTCTCTATGAACAACAAATTAAACCGTGCAGCACAAACATTCCGTGCTTCTGGCGCAACTGGCGTGCCTAGCTTTATTATTGATGGCCAATTCATTACCTCTAGCACGATGGCTGGTGGTAATGAGCAAGCGCTAAAAACCGCAGAATATATCATTGCTAATATTCGTGCTGATAAAGCGAAAGCGGCTTCCACAAAAAAGTAGTTAAAGCAAAAGTAAGTAAGGCTAAAGTAGCTAAACATGTGACTGTGGCACATTAGCCGTTACATGTTTTTGTTGATGGCTACTTTTTAATTAATTCCGCTTTTATCTCAAGGTAAAAGCGGATTTTTTATGCCCTCGTTGGTACATATTCGCCAGCGCCAAAATAACGTGATGAGCAACTAATATTGGAAGGAACGACGCTTCGTTGCGATTGCAACTTTGCTTCGCGACGAAGCGTCGCTCCTACCAAACAATTAGATGATGATTATTATTGCTAGGGCTGGCTATAATGCTTAATTCAATAAAGGTAATTCGATGAAAGTTTTTATTACCGGCGCCTCTAGCGGCATAGGCGAAGCCTTAGTCCTAGAATATGCGAAACGCAATATAAATACTAACGCTATAATTGGCATAGTAGCTAGACGTAGTGAGCACTTACAAAAACTGCAGTCTACACTGCAAAATACCTACAATATTCAATGCGCGATTTATCCCCTAGACGTACGTGATAGCAGCGCACTTTCCAGCGCAGCGGCAGATTTTATACAACATTATGGCGCACCAAATGTAGTAATAGCCTGCGCCGGTGTAAGTTGCGGCACACTCACAGAACATGCCGAAGACATCGCCGCCTTTAAAGCGGTAATGGATATTAACGTATTGGGCTTGGTACATACTTTTCAGCCATTTATTGCATCTATGCGTGCTGCTGCTAAACAAGGCGAGAACCCACAATTAGTCGGGATTGCTAGTGTGGCAGGCATCCGTGGCTTACCCGGCGCAGGTGCTTATAGCGCCAGCAAAGCCGCGGCCATTAGTTATTTAGAAAGCCTAAGAGTAGAAATGGCGGCAGATAATATTGCCGTAACCACCATCGCACCCGGCTATATTCGCACGCCTATGACGGATATTAATCAATATAAAATGCCTTTTTTGATGGAGGCTGATGTAGCTGCGGTGAAGTTTATCAATGCCATCACACACAAGCGTCGCTTCGTGGTGATTCCTTGGCAGATGGGCTGGGTGGCAAGATTAATGCGCTTTATTCCACCTTTTTTATGGGATTTCGCCATGAAAAAAGCGCCTCATAAGAAGCGCTTAGATTGGGATTGGCTGTAAATAATATAAATTGTCATACCGACGAGACCGTAAAGGTCTTCCCCACAGAATATATGTGCTAAAGCACATTATTCTGAGTGAAAGGTCAGTATCCAGTGCCTTTGCTATGCCACCGCAGTAAGCCACTAGATTCGGTGCTTGACACGGAATGACAGGGATTATTTACCTTGTAATCGGTTTATAACGAATCCGCTTAGGTTTAGCGCCTTCTTCACCCAAACGCTTACGTTTATCGGCTTCATATTCCTGATAATTGCCGTTAAAGAACGTCCATTGTGAATCACCTTCTGCTGCTAAAATATGCGTGGCGATACGATCCAAGAACCAGCGATCATGTGAAATCACCAATACGCAACCAGCAAACTCCAGCAAGGCATCTTCTAGCGCACGTAAAGTTTCCACGTCTAAGTCATTTGACGGCTCATCTAGCAATAGCACATTACCGCCAGAAATCAGCGTTTTAGCCAAATGCAAACGACCGCGCTCACCGCCTGATAGTTGGCCAACAATCTTTTGCTGATCACCACCTTTAAAGTTAAAGCGGCCAATGTAAGCACGTGAAGGCGTTTCATAACGGCCAACCGTTAAAATATCTGAACCGCCTGAAATTTCCTCAAACACGGTTTTATCGCTAGTCAGTTCATCGCGGCTTTGGTCTACATAAGCCATTTTTACCGTAGCACCGATTTTCACTTCACCGCTATCTGGCTGTTCTTTGCCGGTAATCATTTTAAATAGCGTAGATTTACCCGCACCGTTTGGTCCGATAATGCCGACAATCGCACCGGCTGGTACACTAAAACTCAAGTTATCTATCAATAAGCGGTCTTTAAAGGCTTTGCTTACACCGCTAAACTCTATCACTTGGTCGCCTAAACGCTCGCCCGCTGGTATGAAAATTTCCTGCGTTTCATTACGTTTTTGGTATTCAGCGCTGGCCAGTTCTTCATAGCGCGCAATACGCGATTTACTCTTGGCTTGACGGGCTTTAGGATTCTGGCGCACCCATTCCAACTCTGTGCTTAAAGCTTTGCGACGTGAAGATTCCTGTGATTCCTCAAGTGCTAAACGCGCTTGTTTTTGCTCTAACCAGCTAGAGTAATTGCCTTTCCAAGGAATACCATGACCGCGATCTAACTCTAAAATCCATTCAGCGGCATTGTCTAAAAAGTATCTATCATGCGTAACCGCCACAACCGTACCCGGAAAACGCACTAAATATTGCTCTAACCACTCCACAGATTCGGCGTCCAAATGGTTGGTCGGCTCATCTAACAGCAACATATCTGGCTTAGAAAGCAATAATTTACACAAGGCCACGCGGCGTTTTTCACCACCAGAAAGCGGGCCGATTTTAGCGTCCCAAGGCGGTAAACGTAACGCATCTGCGGCAATTTCTAGCTGTGTAGTTAAATCTGAGCCGCTGGCGGCAATAATATTTTCATACTTAGCTTGTAGCTCGGCCAATTGGTCAAAGTCTGCATCTGGCTCAGCATAAGCAGCATAAACGGCCTCTAAATTAGCTTGCGCTTGCATCACTTCGCCCATGCCAGATTCAACCTCTTCACGCACGGTTTTCTCTGGGTCTAGCTGTGGCTCTTGCGGCAAATAACCGATAGAAAGATTAGGCTGCCACTGAACTTCACCTTCAAATTCTTTATCGACGCCGGCCATAATGCGTAGCACGGTAGATTTACCTGAACCGTTCAAGCCCAGCAAACCAATTTTTGCACCTGGGAAAAAAGATAAGGAAATATCCTTAATTATGGTCTTTTTAGGTGGAACAATTTTGCTCACGCGGAGCATAGACATTACATATTGAGCCATGATAATTTTTTACTAATTTTAAAGGTGAAAGCTTAACAGAAAGCTGACTGGCTTGCTCGCTATCGGGCACAAAGTAGCGGCCTTGCCTAGTTTTGCCAGCTTGTTTTAGCAGTCAAATTAACGCGCGCAAATAAGCCATGCTTAATGTAGGTATAATGCAGCAACCATTGAACAGAGCAATAATAATTATGGCAATAAAATCAACCATTTATAAAATCGACCTGCAAGTTTCTGACTTGGATCGTAATTATTACCAAGCGCACAGCTTAACGTTAGCGAAACACCCGTCAGAAACTGACGAGCGCGTCATGGTGCGGCTGTTAGGCTTTGCGCTTTATGCGAATGAAGCTCTGATATTCGGCAAAGGCTTGAGCGACGACGAAGAGCCAGACTTATGGCAGAAAGACCTGACAGGCGCTATTGAGCTTTGGATGGATGTGGGCTTGCCTACTGAGAAAGACATACGCAAAGCTTGCGGCCGTTCACGTCAGGTTGTCGTAGTGCTTTATGGTGGCCGCATTGCCGATATGTGGTGGACAAGTAACAGCAAGGCGCTGCTTAAAACCAATAATCTTACGGTGATTAATTTGCCTGACACCAAAGAGCTAGCCAGCATGGCCGCGCGTGGCATGAATATTAGCTGCACAATTCAAGATGGCCAAATTATGGTTGGCCACGATGGTGGTAGTTTTGAGATTACGCCGGTGATATTGAAAGAACCTAGTAGTTATTAACAGCGTAGTTACTAGTAGCGTAGTTACAAATTGTTAATGCTACTTCACGTAATTACAGTGCAATATAATTGCGTGAAGTTTCTGAGCCTTTCTGGTGAATTTTTAGCCTAAAATCATCACTGATAGCGCAAGTTAATCGTCACCCATCAAATCATCAAACTTCATTTTTTTGTCGCTTAATTTAGCGACAGACAATACCCAGCTCACCGCATTTTCTTCTGAAGCTAATGCTTTAGCCTCATCTAGTCTATTGTCTTCGGCATAATACCAAGTGACGACTTCAGTAGGGTTTTCAAACGCTTGCGCCATCTGCTCAATCTTAGCCCGCACTTGTTCTTCGCTGGCATGCAGATTATTGGTATTGATTAAGGCATTAAGTACTAAGCGTAATTTTGTCGTGCGTTTCGCTTGAGCTTCAAACATCGCTGGGTCTAAATTCATGCTACTTGGCTCTACACCGCGCGCTTTAAAATCTTTCTCAGTTGCCTCCATCACGCGGTTCAACTCAGTGCCCACTAATGCGCGCGGCAATTCAAACTCAGCGCTATCTAATAAAGCCTGAAAGACATTTTCTTTTAACTTATCAGCGATACGCTTGATTAATTCTTGTTCTAATCTTTTAGCTACTTCGACTTTCATTTTGTCCATGTCGCCATCTTCAATGCCAAGACTGATAGAAAAGTCAGCATCTACTTTTGGCACCACTAGCTCAGTGACGCTGTTGCAGAAAAACTCATAATGCACCAATTTTCCGGCAAGCTCTGCAGGCTGATGATCTGCTGGATAGGTCAGTTCAAATTCTCTGGCTGAACCAGCTTTAGCGCCTATCAGCTGGCTGTCAAAAGAGGCCAATCTGCCCGCTTCGCCTAAAATCAAATCAAGGCCAGCGGCTTCAGTAGATTCAACCACTTTGCCGTCGATAGAAGCTTTAATTCTAATATTAATGCGGTCGCCTTTTTTAGCTGCTCGCTCAACAGGCTGGTAGCCAGCACGTTGCTTCACTAATAAATCAAGTGCTTTCTTAACGTCAGCTTCAGCGATTTTATACACTGGGCGATCAATTTCTACCGTTGAGAAATCACCAATAACGACCTCAGGGAACACTTCAAATGTTGCGGTATATTGAAAGCCTGTATCGCCATCGGTAAATGGCAAATGTTCAATTTCAGGAAATCCAGCGACACGGATATTTTTCTCTTCAACCGCTTTACCAAAACTCTTTTCTACAGACCCCGAGTAAATTTCAACACGTAATTTATCGCCATAGCGCTGATTCACTAAATGCATAGGCGCTTTGCCAGGTCGATAACCCTCAAACTCGGCCTCACGCGATAATATGGTTAATCGCTCTTCAATTTCAGTTTCTAGTGGCTGAAAAGCAACCGTAATTGTAATTTTGCGCTCTAGCTTGCTTAGTACTTCAACAGCAATGGTCATAGTGTGTTTCCTGGGGTTGTGAATTTATTTTAGCTAGATTAATACCTGAAACTATAGTTACGCTAAAGCGTTCTGCTGAACAAATTAAGCGCAAGTTGATAACACAATAACGCCGTTTGAGCATCGTAACGCTCATCGCCATCACGCATAAACGCATGTTGTGCATTGAACTCATGCCAAGTGAACGTTAAGTCTGCTTCAGTCATTTTTGCATACACTTGGGCGCGACCAGCGGTTGGAATATGGTTGTCTTGCTTGCCCCATATCATTAACATTTCGCCAGAAATGTCGTTTAAACGTTCCATGCTGTGTTGGCCAGGTTTGTTCGGTATGGTCAGCGCATGAAGATCAGTCGCGTAGAAACAAGCCGTGCCTTTAATTTCCGGTTGCAGGGCTGCGCGAAACGCTAAATGGCCGCCTATGCAAAAGCCCATGGCACCTATGTTGCCGTCATACCAAGTTTGCTGTTTAATAAAATCTATCATTGCAGCATTGTCGGTATCGTAGCCTTGCACGTCTTTGGCGGCTTTATCAGCATTGCCTTTATCTCGGCCAGCATCGTCATAAGCCAATATCGTGCCTATTGGGTTAAGCTCATGAAATACTTCAGGCACTAGCACTACGTAACCGTGACTGGCCATGATTTTAGCGGCGCTTTCTATTGGGCCAGTTTGCTGAAAAATCTCTGAATAAAACAAAATTGCTGGATATTTTGCTTCAGTGTATTTGGCTTCAGTAACATTATTACCTGCTACTGGGCTATGGATATAAGTACGCATTACGCCCGTAGGCGTAATGATGTCGGCGATTTGACTATGTACTTTCATGACTACTTAAGCGTCTGAGGACGACCCGCTTCAGGCCAATCCAAATGGTAGAACTGACCACGCGGTTGATCAACACGCTCATAAGTATGCGCGCCAAAGTAATCGCGCTGACCTTGTAGCAAGTTAGCTGGTAATACTGCACTGCGGTAACCATCGTAATAGGCTAACGCTGCCGCAAAACCTTGCGCAGGAATACCATTGGTGACTGCCAAGGCAATCACTTTACGCCAACCTGCTTGGCTTTCATTTAAAGAGTTAGTGAAGTATGGGTCTAACATCAAGTTTTTAAGACGTGAGTTAAGCGCATAAGCATCCGTGATCTTTTGCAAGAAACGGGCGCGGATGATACAACCGCCACGCCAGATTTGTGCAATTTCACCAAAGTTAAGTTTCCAGTTGTAAGCCACTTGTGCTTTGTCGATCAGTTGGAAGCCTTGGGCATAAGCACAGATTTTTGAGCAATACAGCGCGTTTTTAATCGCGTCAATAATGGCTTTTTTGTCTGCTTCTTTAACAATCACTGGGCCTTTTAAGATCTTGCTTGCTTCTACGCGTTCTTCTTTTAGGCTAGATAGTGCACGTGCATAAACCGCAGCAGCAATGGCGTTAGCCGGTGCGCCTAGTTCTAATGCGTTTGCTGCTGTCCATTGGCCGGTGCCTTTTTGACCAGCGGTGTCTAGTATCTTGTCAACCAAGAAGCCAG
The DNA here is from genome assembly GCA_947451235.1 of Methylophilaceae bacterium. Taxonomy (GTDB): domain Bacteria; phylum Pseudomonadota; class Gammaproteobacteria; order Burkholderiales; family Methylophilaceae; genus Methylotenera. The sequence continues at coordinate 27,788 of CANFZA010000019.1, forward strand.
GACCCATTGGGTCTTTTTGTTGCAGAATGTCGGCCGTGATTTCAATCAAGAAGCTTGAGAGTTCACCTTTGTTCCATTCTTGGAATACTTTACCGATTTCATCGGCTTGCATGCCTAGTAGGTTTTTCATCAACCAGTAGGCTTCGCAAATCAGTTGCATGTCGATGTATTCAATACCGTTGTGCACCATTTTTACGTAGTGACCAGCACCGTCAGGACCAATGTATTCAGCACAGGCGAAACCGCCTTCTACTGGTTTGCCTGGTTTGCCGCCTTCCATAGGTTCGCCAGTCACTGCATCTACTTTAGCTGCAATGTCGCGCCAGATTGGCTCTAGGCTTGCCCAAGCTTTACGGGTGCCTGATGGCATTAATGATGGGCCAAAGCGTGCGCCGGTTTCACCACCTGATACGCCTGAACCAATGAAGTCTATGCCTTTTACTGCTAATTCTTTTTCACGGCGAATCGTGTCTGTCCATAGTGAGTTACCACCATCAATAATAATGTCGCCTTGCTCTAAGAATGGTAATAGTGCGTTGATCGTAACGTCTGTTGCGCTACCTGCCTTAACAAGTAAGATAATCTTACGTGGGCGTTTGATGCTTAATACGAATGAAGCTAAATCTGCATGGCCAACGACGTTGGCATGTGAAGGCTCGTTCTTTTTGCATTCTTCAATAAAACTCACCATTTTTTTTGAGTCACGGTTATAAACCGCGATGGTGTAGCCATGATCGGCAATGTTTAGGGCTAAATTCTGCCCCATTACAGCTAGGCCTACTAGGCCAATATCAGCATTCTTGTTGGTAGTCATTTATCTTCTCTTTTGGAGTTGTTTAATGGAAAGGGTGGTTTTGTA
>CANFZA010000020.1 GCA_947451235.1 Methylophilaceae bacterium
CCAGAATCGCACCATTGCATTTACGGTGTCAGAATTAACACGGTGTACATAACTAAAGGATATAAATTTACATTATGAAAACTTTATCTAGTTTTGATTATTGCGCTTGCTTTAGTCAACAAAGCAATCCTTACCATATGTTGAAGTTAATTAGCGTCAGTTAAATCGAATGTAAACTGGCATTTTCTGCAGACTGAATTAGTTATAAAATGTTAAGTCTTAGCTTATTCCTAATCTAACATTGCTTAAGATAATACCCATCCATGACCACAAATAGCGAAAATATAGCTGACCAAATTATGTGTACTTGTAGCGGCACCACACGCGGCAAGATTAAAATTCTATTTGATCAAGGCATGAATATGGATGATATTTCTGGATGGACGGGTGCCATTTCAGGCTGCGGTGGTTGTGAGTGGGATGTTGCACAGTTTATGCAAGAGCTTGCAGAACAAAAAAGTAAATTGTAGGCGGCTAGTTAGATTAAACACTTAGCTTAAGCCACACTATGGGCGACCCAACATGCCGCCTAAGTTTGCTTTTTTAGATAGGCAGTTATTTAGCTTCAAAACTCAAGGAAGCCGAATTAATACAATAGCGTAAGCCGGTAGGTGCTGGCCCATCATTAAATACATGGCCCAGATGCGCATCGCATACATTGCAGATCACTTCAGTGCGCTTCATGCCGTGTGTGTTGTCGGTAAGCTCTTTAACATTTTCCGGGTTTAGCGCCTTAAAATAACTTGGCCAGCCACAACCAGAATCAAATTTAGTGTCAGATTCAAAAAGCGGCGTATTACAACATACGCAGGTATAAATACCAGCTTCGTGGTGATTGCAAAACTCTCCGGTGCCCGGTCTTTCCGTGGCAGCATGACGCGTAACCTCATATTGAATCGAGCTAAGCTGATTACGCCATTCTGAATCAGTTTTGATTATTTTGTTCATATAAATCCAATCAAATTATAAAGTTACTAGCTTAAGCCTGTCATTTTGGTATAAACCACGCAAGTTTTAAATCAAGCACACATCGCCTTAGCTTGTGATGCTCACTGAGCCTTTAATGCATTACTAATGCGAGTTAAAGCCTCAGCAATTACCGCACGTGGCGCAGCAATATTGAGCCGCATAAAGCCGCTACCGCCTAGCCCAAAAGATTCACCGGGGTTCAAGCCGACTTTGGCCTGCTGCACAAAAAAATCTTTAAGCTGTGCATCATTCAGGCCTAAATCTCGGCAATCTAGCCACAATAAATACGTCCCTTGTGATTGAATAAGCCGAATGTTGGGTAAATTTTTTGTGAGATAGTCGCGCACAAAATCGCGATTATCGCGTAGATAAATTAATAGATTATCCAGCCAAGCCTCGCCACCGCGATAAGCCGCCTCGAATGCAGTAATACTGAACGGGTTGGTATTGCTCAAGTGCAGGCTATCAAACACTTTTTGTAATTTAACGCGTTGCTCAGGGTTAGGCACAATCAACGCCGACAAACCTAGCCCCGGGATATTGAAGGTTTTGCTTGGGGCCACGGCCGTAATGATTTTGTCGCTAGCGTTCGCCAGCGTTGCCAACGTTGTGTGTTGCTCGCCAGGAAAAATCAAATCAGCGTGAATTTCGTCAGACAAAATGGTTAAATCGTAACGACGCGTAATGTCTAAAAGTTGCAGGAGCTCAGCTTTAGTCCAGACGCGCCCAACCGGATTATGCGGTGAACATAACAGCAGTAATTTTGCGCCATCAGCAGCGCAACGTTCTAGGTGCTCAAAGTCAATGTGATAACGGCCATTTTCCAGCACTAAAGGGTTTTCAATCAAGCGACGCTGGTTGGTGGTGACTGCGGAAAAGAACGGAAAATACACCGGCGGTTGCACAATAACGCCTTCGCCAGCTTCTGCAAAAGCGCTGACAGTCGCGAATAATGACGTTACAACGCCGGGCGCCATCATTATCCATTCGCGTGGCACTGCCCAACCGTGGCGCTTATTTAGCCAAGCACTAAACGCTTCATACAAGCTTTCTGGATAAAAAGTATAGCCATATACAGCATTCTCAGCACGTTGCATCAGCGCTTTAGTCACAACTTCAGGGGCGGCAAAATCCATATCTGCCACCCACAAAGGCAAAACATCGTCAGTGCCAAAATAGGCGGCGCGACCATCATATTTCACCGAGGCAGTATCGCCTCGCGCTATGATTTTGTCGAAATCGACACTCAACTAATGCGCTCCCAAAGCGTTGCTTCAGAAAGCGAATGCTGAAATTTGCGCTTGGTTTCTCTAATCACAAAAGGCACATCCACCGGCGCTGCCATTAAGCGAAAATGCTGGCCTAATTGTTCTTTCAAGCCATCCAGCGTGGTGAAATTTTCCGCATTACGTTTGAAGCCGCCCACCCAATCTTCGCGTTTGGTATGTTCTTCTAACCAAGTATAAGGTGAAGCGATTAGCAAAATACCGCCAATATTAAGCCGTTCATGCACGCTAGAAAGGAATTTTTGCGGGCTATATAACCGATCAATCAAGTTAGCTGCCACAATCAAATCATAGTTGCATAATGCCGGTTTGAGATTACACGCATCGCCTTGCAAAAACGCTACGGTGCCTTTCAAGTTATCTAAACCTAAGCCAGCCAGCGTGCGTGTTTTATAGCTAATTAACTGGCCTTCATCCACTAGCGTATAGTTGAGCTCGCCTTTTTCAGCCATTTGTACGCCAGAATCAATTAGGCGCACCGAAAAGTCGATACCGGTGACATGCTCAAAATGTCGCGCCAGTTCAAAGCTTGCCCGGCCTGAAGCACAGCCAAGATCTAGCGCCCTGTGCGCAGGCTTGCCGGCAGCAGCTTTAATGGCAATATCGGCGAGCGCTTTGGTAAAATTTTCTACCCCAAAATAATTATCGCCGTAATGAAACTCGGCATATTCAGAGATTAGTTTATCGGTTTCATAATGTGAAGCTGGCACGCTGGCTAGCGCATCGGCGACCACGTAACGGAAACCGGCATGCTGAAAGAAATGCCGCCTAAAGGCATAACGTGCACTATGTAAAGCTTCATTGCCACAAGAAATCCACGAACCGCCTTTCAGAAGATTGTGCCTGCCATCAAAAGTTGGCGTGGTGAAATCGTCATATAGCGGATGCACAGCAAAACCACTTAACGGATAGATTGGCGTTTCTGTCCATTGCCAAACATTGCCGGTCACATCATAAAGATCGCCTTGACGGAAATCGTTCACCGGGCAAGCTGATGCAGCGTGGTCGAGATGAATATTCGCGCCCGCGACCTGGTCATCGGCCACAGCAGTCACTCCGGCAAAATCATATAAGCGATACCATTCATCTTCGCTGGGCAGGCGCACCGTTAGGCCAGTTTGCTGTGCCTTCCAATTGCAAAAAGCCTTAGCTTCGTGATAATTTACTTCAGCCGGCCAATCCCAAGGCATGGCGACTTCTTCAGTCATTAAACGTAAATACCATACGTCATCTTTGCGCAACCAAAATGTGGGATGCGTTGCTAGGGCAAAGTTTTTCCACTCTGCACCTTCCGCATTCCAAAAGGCGTCATTGCTATAACCGCCGGCTGTTACAAAGTCTAAAAACTCGCCATTACTTACTAAATAACGGCTAGCCTGAAATTCTGCAACTTGCGCTTCATGCAAACCGTATTCGTTATCCCAGCCATATTCTGCCGCGTGGTGTTCTTTATTTAAACGCACTTCACCCGCCGGAATGCTGACTAAAGTATTTTGTGGCGCAGCGCCTGACCGCGTACAAGCGGGCCATGCTACATGAGGCTGTACTAACGATAAATTTTGTTGGCGGATCAATACAGAAGAAGTTTCCAGATGGATGCGCTCATGCTCGATGGCCATAATAATCACCCACCACGGATGCTGCCAATCAATCGGCAAGGTCAGCGGCGCAGTTTTAATCAGCGTCTCGACGGCCGCACGCACTTGATCACGATAATGCTTTAGTTCAACAGCAGTTGGCCAATCATAGTGCGCATCGTTTAAGTCATCCCAACTCATTTCATCTACACCCACTGAAAACATAGACTCAAACTTTGGGTTGATGCGCTCTTTTAACAACCCGGCCAACAGCAATTTATTAACGAAAAAAGTCGCGGTATGGCCAAAGTAAAAAATCAAGGGATGACGTAAGGCGATAGGTTTTTGCTGGTAAGCCTGTTCGTTGGCCAGCGTTTCAAATAACTGTTCATAGCGATTAAAAGTAGACTGAAAATAACTGAGCAGTGCTAAGCGAGTAGCTGCATCATCGCTACCATTCAAAATAGGCGTTCTGGCAAATAGCGTGTTTGGAAATGGAGTTTTTGGGAATAAGGGACTGTTCATGGCTAATATTATAATGATAGGTTGTTAAGAAGTTTAACGTACTTTTAGGCGAGGGTGCATCAGCAATCGCTTACTGCAATTGATACAACCATTCTGAACATCAGCGATTACCGAAGTTCAAGTTATTGTATAAGCACATCCACTAAAATTAAAAATAAGCGGTCAAATAAGAGGCTAAGCTAGATAAGCTAGCTACAAAGCCACCTATTAAATCATATATCGCGCGTTATCTTTTTGATTTAAATGGTAAAAGTTGGTTATATCTTGTATATGTAGTTTTGTTTTATAGTTACAATTATCGAAGTTTAAGTGCTACAGGCTATTATTTAATTATTAAGGCATATCCTTTCCAAATAATGACGAGGCAGCGACCTTTAGAAATATGCATCAAGCGCCTAAGCATCACAGTGTTGTAGTTGACAGGCTCACTTAAAAAACGGGCTTGATCGTGTAATTAAAGACCTGTGTAATTAAAAACCTGTGTAATTAAAAACCTTCAACATATTCCTAGCGCTTGTAAGCTTTGGGTCTAATAAAATTAGAATTGATATAGAGTTAAATGCATCACTTTAAATTGTCATTATGGTTTTATACGCGACAGTTATCGCTTCGATTGGGAATGCTAGTTTCGCTACTATTTTTATCTAGCCTAGCGCTAGCTACAGACGAAATCATTCAACCAGACGGTAATATTTCAGCTCAAAATTTAAATATTAGGCTTACCCCTAAAGAAAAGTTGTGGCTAGCACAAAATCAGACCATTCGAGTCGCGGTTAAAAAAGGATGGATGCCCATTGAATTTATGCTGGAAAACAACCAGCATCGCGGATTATCTATCGATTACCTAAGTAAAATATCCAGTCTATTAAATATCAAATTTAGTGTTATTAACTATTCAGAAGATCTCGATTCAACGCAAGTTGATATGATTTCTGCGATGGGTAGCATCCTTGGCGAAAAAAATAGTTTTCGACCACTTAATCAGCCATACCTCATGTTTCCGCATGCCATTTACACAAAAAAAAGTAAAAATAAAAAATTTCACTCTTTAGAAGACCTTAAATCCTCACGTATCGCTATTTTTAAAAATGGCCCCTTAGGTCATAAAATACTTGAAAACTACCCAAAAATTAAACTGGTTTATGTCGACATTGCAGACGAAGCCTTTGACAAGCTAAAGTCTGGGGCGATAGACGCTTATATTGGGAATGAAATGGTGCTTGACTACCACATATCAGTGCATCACCTTGTGTTTGTTGAAAAAGCAGGTCTTACGCCATTTTCATCAAGTGTTTTTATGGCGGTTCAAAATGATAAGCCTGAACTTGCATCTGCGTTAGAAAAATCCATACTGGCCATCGGACAAAACAATAATGAGCTACTTGATAATTGGAGAGTAACTGAGGATCACTATAACCAGATTCTTAGTGTAATTCTTGCGGGTGTGTTCCTCATTTTTTTATTTGTTTCTACTAGATTCTACCGATTCCATAAAAACTCCAAAAAACAAAATTCAGAAAGCCAACAAAAGATTTGGTATCAGGCTAACTACGACCATTTAACCAAGCTACCGAATCGACATTTATTGCAAAACCGCCTAGAACAGGCGATGGAAAGGGCCGACAGATCGAAGCTGCCGTTAGCCGTGTTATTTATTGATTTGGATAACTTCAAGCAAGTAAATGACACCTCAGGCCATTCAGTCGGCGATAAATTACTGGCGGATGCTGCGAACCGAATATGTCGATGTGTTAGATCTGAAGATACCACGGCCAGATTTGGTGGTGATGAATTTATGATTGTCATGTCTGACATCAATGACATGCGTAGCCTAGAAAAAGTCTGCAAGAAGATTCTAATTGAACTCAAAAAGCCTTTTGATATTGATAGCGACAAATTTTTCATCTCAGCTAGCATAGGCGTTTCTATTTATCCCAATAACGGCCTTAACCCTGAAGAGCTAATAAGCTATGCCGATCAGGCAATGTATGAATCTAAGAAGCTGGGCCGCAATCAATATCAATTTTTTACAGCGTCTATACAAACTGATTCTTTGAAAAAACTGTCACTTTCTAACGACCTCAGAGATGCGTTGATCAAAAATGAATTTGTTATATTCTACCAACCCATCGTAAACCTTGAAAATTCAAACATATTGAAAGCAGAAGCGCTGATTAGATGGAACCATCCTACTAATGGCATGGTTAATCCTATGGATTTCATTCCACTAGCCGAAGAGTCTGGCTTAATTCACGAACTGGGCGACTGGGTTTTTCATCAAGCGCTTAAGGATTTGCCTGTGATTCAAGCGCAGTTCGGTGCTGAATTCCAAGTGAGCATTAATGTTTCTCCTTACCAATTTCAGAAACCAGATAATTTATTAAAGTGGGCTGAGGCAATTAAAAAAGTAAATATCTCTGGCAACTGTTTTTCGCTAGAGATTACAGAAGGGATCCTTTTAGAACCCTCTAGTGCTGTGATCAATACAATTGCTGCATTACGTAGTGTAAACATAGCGTTCTCAATTGATGATTTTGGCACTGGCTACTCAGCACTGGCTTATCTGAAAAAATTTAATATCGACTACGTTAAAATTGACAAATCATTTGTTCAAAATCTCCAGCCCAATAATTATGATGCGGTTCTTTGCGAGGCCATTATTAATATGGCGCGTAAATTAGGCATTAAAGTGATTGCTGAGGGTATAGAGACGAATATTCAACAAGAGTTACTGAAGCGTTTTTCTTGTGATTATGGGCAAGGTTATTTGTTTGCAAAACCGCAACCACTCGATATGTTTTTAGCGTTTTTAGCTAGCAACAAAAATCATTAGATTATTCACGCTTAAATACTAGCCATTAACATACATCGACTCACTGTTGCTAGGCAAAAACTTTAAGAGTAAAGTTAAGGCATGCGCAATAGATTGACTAAATTAATAATATTGTTAGTACTGACGATATGCCTGCCTTTACAGGGCTTGGCAGCGATTAGTATGGCCTCGTGTCAAACGCATGAGGCTCAATTAGAAATGCAAATTAACGCAAACGCTGCCGATAATATGGATCACTGTAAAAATCACCGTCAAAATGACAGTGACCATCATTCCAGCAAAAAATCTTCCTGTGACAAATGCATCAATTGTTACCTGAGCGTCGCGCAGGCAATTATTCCATTCCATGCTTCATTTGATCTTAGTGCCACAAACGCCATGTTTACCACTGTGGTTTTAGCTAAGCTTAATCCCGTACCCTCGCCACACTTTCACCCACCTAGAACAACGTTAGCCTAGCCTAAAAAACTAGCGTTAAAGTGTATCTAGCTCTTGCGCCGTAGCGGTATTTTAGCTTGGCGCAACTTGACCCTTAACGGTTATTGACTCTTACGCATTGCAGCCAAAAAGTAAGTCTTTAGTACTTTTTGCCAAATGCCTATGTGCGTTCAAATGCCTGATTGAATCGTTTCGACTAAGCTAGTTATCCCTGCTAATTTTTTGGCATGACTTACCTCAGCCATAAATTTAACCAAGAATAAATTTAACCAAGAATAAATTTACCAAGATAAGACCCATTAAGTTAATTTAACTTAATCTCAAGCGAAAGTTACTAATATGTATAAACAATATACGCTGCTGTTTGTTTTTATAAGTGCGTTGCTACTTTCAACGCTGGTGTTTGCCACAGAGAACGCCATCGGCATTGCACCAATGGGCGCCAATGTGAAAGAGTTACTACTATGGGCCGATACACACAACCCAGAACTTTTAGCCCTGCGATACGAGGTAGATGCGGCGAATGAACGCATTCAGCCTGCGGGCGCTTTGCCTGACCCAATATTGCGTACCGAGTTGCGCGACTTTGCTGGCCCCGGTGCTCCAGATGGCTTTAACCCGCTACCGGGCAAGGGAAGCGGCACCAAATACACCTTAATGCAAAGCTTTCCATTGTGGGGTAAGCGTGATTTGCGTAAAGGTGTTGCGACTGCCGAATTAGCGCAAGTGAATGGCCAACGGCAACTTGCCGTGGCAGAGATTCATGCTCAGATTAAAAGTGCGTATGCCCAGTATTATTTAACTTTTGGGCTTAAAAAACTCAATGAAGAAATATTGCAATTACTAGGCGACTTAGAAGCCATCACGCAAGTGCGCTACTCAAATGGCTTAGTGCCGCAACAGGATGTGATTCGCGCGCAAATAGAAAAAACCTCTTTGCGGTCCGAGAATATCAATTTAGAAACTGAACAGCACCACGCCATGGCGCGCTTGAATCGGGCGTTGGCTAGGCCACAACATTCTTTGCTCGCTGAACCTGCTGAATTACGGAGCATTTCTGTTGAAAAGCTGGATAGAGAAGTTCTACATGATAAATTACTGCGTAACAACCCACTGCTCGCTACACAATCCGCTCAAATGTCGATTGCTGAAGCTAAGAAGCATTTAATAGATAAAAACCGTTATCCGGATGTGACTTTGGGTATTGCGCCGATTCAGCGTGGTGGCAGCATTGATAGCTGGGAAACGATGATTGAATTTAATATTCCGCTCAGAATGGATACGCGCTTATCACAAGAAAGAGAAGCGGGCGCTATGCTTGACGCTGCCAAACAACGCCAGCAGGCGGCGGAAAATCAGGTAGATGGCGAATTGCAGGAATATTTAGCCTCGTATCAATCAGTCAAAAAGCAGGAGCAATTAATCGCTAATACCTTGCTACCGCAGGCAGAATTAAGCTTTCATGCGGCGCTAACCGGCTATGAATCGGGTAAAGTTGATTTTGCTACGCTGCTAGATGCACAGCGTGAAATTAAGCGCGCTAAAGTAAATAAACTTAAGGCGCAAGTTGAACAGGCGCTACGCATTTCTGATATTGAAAAAATGGTGGGAGAAGAGCTATGAAGCGTCCAGTAATCACAGTGCTATTGGTGTTAATAGGCTTGGCTACGGCTAGCTTTGCTGGCTACTGGTTTGCCACAGCGCAAATGAAAAAAATAGCGGCCTCAGCGGCAAGTAACGCACATAAAGTGCTTTATTACAGAAATCCAATGGGCTTAGCCGACACTTCATCTGATCCGAAAAAAGATAGTATGGGCATGGATTACATTCCCGTATATGCGGATGAAACGACGGCCGACTCAGAGCAAGCGAAAGCTGCACAAAATCCGGCAGAAAAATCGACAGAAAGGCCGGCAGAAACACCGCGAAAAATCTTATATTACCGAAACCCGATGGGCCTAGCCGACACGTCTACAGTGCCTAAACAAGATTCTATGGGCATGGATTACACCCCTGTTTACGCTGACGAACCTACGGTTTCAGGCCAAGTAAAAATAAACCCAGACAAAGTACAAAAGTTAGGCGTAAGCATCGAGCCCGTCTTAGCTAGAGCATTAACTAATACTGTGCGTGCTGTTGGCCAGTTTCAAATAGATGAACGGCGACTTGCAAGCGTTACAGCAAAATTTGAAGGTTATATCGAAACACTTTACGTGAATGCGACCGGCCAGCCAGTAAAACGCGGCCAAGCGCTCATGCAAATTTACAGCCCTGAATTAGTCTCAGCGCAGGAAGAATATCTGATTGCTTACAATGGCCGAAAATCGCTTAAAAGCGGCACAGAAGAATCGCTGTCTGGCATCGATTTATTAGCGCAAAGTGCATTGAAACGTTTGCGTAACTGGGATATTACCGATGCACAATTGCAACGTCTGCAAAAAGACGGCAAAGCGACACGCACGCTGACCTTGTATTCGCCAGCAAATGGCGTTGTATTAGAGAAAACGGCCGTGCAGGGTATGCGTTTTATGGCGGGTGAACCGCTATTTAAAATTGCTGATTTATCTAGCATTTGGCTGCTTGCAGATGTGTTTGAGCAAGATCTCGCATTGGTTAAGGTAGCTCAATCAGTCAAAATAAATGTTGATGCTTACCCAGAAAAACCACTGACCGGAAAAGTCGCTTACATTTACCCAACGGTAAACGCTGAAACCCGCACCGCGAAAGTTCGTGTGGAGCTAAGCAATACCAATGGCCTATTACGGCCAGACATGTTTGCCAGTATGCAGCTTGTTTCAGGCGGTAATCATAAAGTTCTAAGCGTATCGAATTCCGCAATCATTGATAGTGGCACACGCCAAGTGGTGCTGGTCCAGCTTGCCGAAGGCCTATTTGATCCGCGTGAAATTAAAGTTGGCCTGCGCAGTGACACTTATACTGAAGTGCTAGAAGGTCTCAGTGAAGGTGAAAACGTAGTAGTACGCGCTAACTTCTTAATTGATGCAGAAAGCAATCTTAAGGCGGCGCTTGGTAGTTTTAGTATAAAAAGTACCGCCAGTATAGAAAATACAGAAAGTACAGAAAGCGCAAAAGCTAGCCCCAGTATCAAACTAGCGCCGGCAAGCAATAGCCACGAAGGACATTAATATGCTGCAACGTATCATTCAATGGTCGGCACGTAATGTTTTCTTGGTGCTTTTGGCGACGCTATTTGTCGTTGGCTTGGGCATTTACGCGCTGCTAAAAACGCCGCTAGATGCTATTCCTGACTTATCTGACGCGCAGGTGATTGTCTATACCGAATATGCCGGGCAAGCGCCTCAAGTCGTCGAAGATCAAGTCACCTACCCTTTAACCACGTCTATGCTTGCCGTGCCAAAATCTAAAGTAGTGCGCGGCTTTTCGTTTTTTGGCGCTAGTTTCGTCTATGTTATTTTTGAAGACGGCACCGATATTTACTGGGCGCGTTCACGTGTGCTGGAATATCTAAACAGCGCAACTGGCCGTTTACCGCGTGGCGTGATTCCGACTTTAGGCCCGGATGCAACCGGCGTGGGTTGGGTATATCAATATGTAGTGTTAGCCAAAAGCCGCACCTTAGAAGAGCTACGCGCGATTCAAGATTGGTATTTGCGCTATCAGCTCACTAAAGCGCACGGCGTGGCAGAAGTGGCTAGCGTAGGCGGATTTGTTAAGCAATATCAAGTGGTGCTAGACCCGCGAAAACTGCAAGCTTACGGCATTTCACCGGCCAAAATCACGCAAGTGATCCGCGATAGTAATCGTGATGTAGGCGGGCGCGTCGTAGAAATGAGCGAAACCGAATATATGGTGCGCGGCAAAGGTTACTTGCGTGGCATTGGCGATTTGGAAATGTTAGTAGTCAAAGCCGATAAAGGCACGCCAGTATTATTGCGTGATGTGGCTAGAGTAGAACTGACGCCAGACGAAAGGCGAGGCTTGACCGAACTGAATGGTGAAGGCGAAGTGGTGGGGGGCATCGTCATGGCGCGTTATGGGCAGAATGCGCTGGAAGTCATTCAAAACGTTAAACAAAAGCTGGCTGAAATTACCTCAGGCTTACCGCAAGGCGTTACCGTTGAGGCCGTTTATGACCGTTCAGACCTGATTAATCGCGCGATTAAAAACCTGAAGTCCACATTATTTGAGGAAAGTATTGTTGTTGCTTTGGTTTGCATGCTGTTTTTAATGCATGTGCGTAGCGCGCTAGTGGCCATACTCATGTTGCCGGTAGGCGTGCTCATTGCCTTCATTTTAATGCGTGGCCTAGGGCTAAATTCCAACATTATGAGTTTGGGTGGTATCGCCATCGCCATTGGTGCAATGGTAGATGCAGCTATTGTGATGATAGAGAACGCGCACAAACATATAGAACGAGCCGCCCCAGACGCACCTAGGCTACAGTTAATTATTGAGGCTTGTAAAGAAGTAGGCCCGGCGTTATTTTTCAGCTTACTGATTATTACGGTATCTTTTTTACCGGCATTTGCTTTAGAGGCGCAAGAAGGCCGCATGTTCCAACCGCTAGCTTATACCAAGACCTTCTCTATGGCGGGCGCCGCTTTACTATCAATAACACTAGTCCCGGTGCTGATTTTCTTATTCGTGCGCGGCAAAATTATGCCTGAACGCAAAAATCCAGTGAATCGGTTTTTAATCTGGATTTACCGCCCCGTTATTGCTGGCGTGATGCGCTGGAAGAAAGCAACCATCTTTGCCGCGTTGCTTATACTAGCAATATCAGCCTACCCACTTTCAAAACTGGGTAGCGAATTTATGCCCACTTTAAACGAAGGTACTTTGCTGTATATGCCAGCCACTTTGCCGGGCTTATCTGTGACCAAAGCCGCTGAGATTATGCAAACGCAAAACAAAATAATCAAACGCTTTCCTGAAGTAGCCTCGGTGTTTGGCAAGGCTGGCCGCGCTAACACCGCCACAGATCCGGCACCATTAGAAATGTTTGAAACCATCATCAATCTTAAGCCAGAAAGTGAATGGCGCCCCGGCATGACCATAGACAAACTAACGGCGGAGCTGGATAAAGCCTTGCAACTGCCGGGCGTCAGTAATGCTTGGACCATGCCAATCAAAGCGCGTATTGATATGCTTTCTACGGGCATACGCACGCCTATCGGCATTAAAGTTTTCGGTAACAATTTAGGTGAAATGGAAAAACTCGCCAAAGAAATCGAAACCGTAGTAAAAACGGTGCCTGGCACTACCAGTGCTTATGCCGAGCGCATTACCGGCGGTTATTACTTAAACATTGAGCCAGATCGCTTAGCATTAGCCAGATATGGTTTAGCCATCGGCGACCTACAAGAGGTAATAGGCAGCGCACTTGGCGGCGAAGTCATCACCACAACGGTGGAAGGCCGCGAACGTTTTGGTGTCATTACGCGCTACCCTCGCGAGTTGCGGTCTGACCCAGATAGCATCGCCAGACAAGTGTTAGTACCCACTTCGGCAGGCGCGTTAATTCCGCTTGGCCAACTGGCAAAAATATCGCTAGAAAAAGGTCCACCCAGTATCCGTACTGAGAACGCACTACTTTCTGCCTATATATTTGTCGATATTCGTGGGCGCGACATAGGAGGCTATGTGGCCGATGCGCAAAAAGCGGTACGTGAACAAGTGAAATTTCAACCAGGTTATTACGCCACTTGGAGCGGTCAATTTGAATACATGGAACGTGCCAAAGCAAGGTTGATGCTGGTTGTGCCATTGACCCTGCTTATTATTTTTGTGCTGCTCTATCTAAACTTCCGCCGCTTAACTGAAACACTGATTGTGATGCTATCCGTGCCATTTTCACTGGTAGGCGGCATTTGGCTAATCTACTTCTTGGGCTATAACCTAAGTGTGGCTGTTGCCGTTGGGTTCATTGCTTTAGCCGGCGTAGCGGCAGAAACTGGCGTCATCATGTTGCTCTATCTTGATCATGCGTATCAGGCACTCAAAGCAAAACGTGAAGCTGAAGGTCAATTGCTAGCCGTCGCGGATCTCTATGAAGCCATCATGGAAGGCGCAGTAGAACGTGTGCGGCCAAAAATGATGACGGTGGTGGCCATTATGGCAGGCCTATTACCAATTATGTGGGGAAGCGGCACCGGCTCTGAAGTCATGCGGCGTATTGCCGCGCCCATGGTGGGCGGAATGATCTCCTCAACCTTGTTAACGCTAATCGTCATTCCGGCAATTTATGCACTGGTTAAACAGATATCACTCAATAAAAAGATGCTTTGATTAATAGCGTATTCGTAAAATTTTGTGTATGGCTTGGCTATAGGTCGAGCTTCTTTTTGGCTGTTTTATGGCCAGCTATTTAGTAGATCGAAGATCTTATAAACTACTAAGGGCTGACAGTTGGCGATTTAATTTATCGGGCAACTATGGGGACAAAGCGGTCAAATATCACCCGAGCTAATAAACTTCTAAGCGTAGATTAAATATCGTTACCTTTGCGTTTGTTTATGATGGATACATTACGTGAAATCAACTACTATCGTGGGCGTATTACTGATCACGATGGCTAACTAATATGCTTTAGTGGAATGAGCGCCAAAAAATCCTCCTAAATAACAGAGCTAACTTACGATCTATTACCAATGACCCAAAATAACTCTGAAATACTCACTAGTGTCCGCAATGAATTATTGACGGAAGCAAAACAGTCTCCAGGCTTACTTGCAGACCTTGCTAACTTAGAGCGTTATGTTGCTGAGACATATTCGGCGCGCTCTTTCATCGAGTTACTTCAAAATGCTGACGATGCAAAAGCGCAGCGATTTGTTGTGGTACGTGAAGGCGCATGGCTACTTTGTGCAAATGATGGGCGAGCATTCTCTCGTGAAGATTTTTACAGCCTATGTCGTAGCGCCTCATCAAGCAAGCAACGCGGGCAAACAATTGGCTATCGTGGCATTGGGTTCAAATCTGTGGTGGGCGTAGCAAGTAGCGTCCATTTGTTAAGTGGTGATTTGCAGGCAACATTTTCTCGCGAGTTAACTCGCTCATGTCTTGGAATTGAAACATCGACGCCACTAGTAAGGGTGCCTCACCCTCTTGCTCTTGATAAAAAGGATCCAGTTTTTGGCGTAGTCGATAAACTTCAGCGATCAGGCTTAAACACTGTTTTTGTTCTAGGCGGGCTAGATGCTGATCGCATTCAAGACGAATTTGATCAGTTTGATGCCGATTACTTACTTTTTCTTCGCCATGTACGTGAGGCAGTGTTAACTGGATCTTTAAACCGGAGCTATACCTGCGAACGTAAGGATATTGAACAGTCAGTGCGTGAAGTTACCATTGCTGGGCCAGATCGCCGTTCAGCATGGCGGATTTACCATGCGGATGAATGTGATCTAGCATTTTCGCTTGATAATGGAGAGCCGGCACCTCTTACCAGTGAAGCGGCTATTGCGCACGCTTTTTTACCTACGCTGGAGCCTACCGGGTTTGGAATACGAATCAACGCTGATTTCAGTACAGACCCGTCCAGAACCCGTATAGTCTTCGATGATGCAACGTTCGCCCGTATGGACGAAGCAGCTAACGCTATTGCTCAAATGATTACTCAAGCCACGCTCTCTGGAGCAAGTGGCTCCAAAATCCGCAGAGCACTCACGCCAACGGTAGAACTTGCAACACTTAGCTTGCAAAAACGCTCATTCCGTACCGAACTTATTACACGAGTTAAAACAAAGCTCTCCACACTTAAAGATCAGATTAGTTTAGCTCCTGCGTGGCTAAATAATGAAGATGCGGCCATGCTAGGCAACGCTCTTAATCGAAGAATTTTGCCTCAAAGTAGCGGTGTTGATATGCCGCAATCGACATTTTTACGGTATCTTGGTGTACAGGTGCTTGCACCAAAAACTGTACTTGAAGTCGCCCGGAATATTGTGATCTCTGCTAAAGGCTGTGCAGAACTCGTGACTCAATGTATACGAAATATGGCTTCTGACATAAAACCACTTGATTTAGCTAATGAACCAATTTGGTGGGCTGAAGCAGTACAAGAACCATCTAGTTTGAATCAAGTTGTCAAAGCACAAGCTAAGCTATCACCAGTATTTTTGGATACTATTGTTAACGCAGGTTTAATGCCAAATGAACTTGCGCGCGTTTTAATAAGTATGGGCTTAACGTCGGACAATGTTGCATTACTCATACCCAACCTACCAGAAACAAATGTTGGTAAGCTAGGCTATCAAAATACTGTTGTTGCATCGGCATTGCCACAATTACAGACAAATACCCCTGTTGAAGATTTAGATATTTTCATGTCAAATCCAAGAGGCTCGGCAGCAACCTCTCAATTTACCGACAGAGCACTTATTACTAGTCGTAGCCTGCCTGCATGGCGTGGGGCTGAGCAATACGTTGCTCAAATATTGGAGGAACATGGCTATAAAGTTGAAGATAGAAGTCGCCAGAATCTTGGCTACGATCTTTATGCAGCCAAGTTAACTTCAAAACATTATCTTGAAGTGAAATTATTAGACTATGCAGGTCAGCCCTTTGTAATTACAAGCAATGAAGAAGCCGTTGCCAGAGAGTCTGGGGATGATTACATCATCGCTTTAACACTACGTGCGTCTGATTGTGTTCATATACAGTTTATACGCAACCCTGCTCGCAACCTAAAATTTGTACGTCAGTGCCGCCAATGGGTCTGGGAATGTAGTGACTATGAATTTTCTCCTAGTCATTCGTTAAATTGAGCACTATCAATACAATTCGTATCAATCATTATAATTTCCACCTAATTTAAAGAAAAAGTATATGGGCCAGTTTATTAGAGAAATAACCAACATTCAAACTTATGAGTTAATCGAAGAGCGGTTTGGAATTCACATATCTGGCATTACCGCATCAATGGTTCTTGAAGGGGATAAATATTATGTGAAAATTAATGCAGAAATTATGGCGATTAACGGAGGTGAGTTAAATCAAAACATTGAAATTCAAGCATCTATAAGTGATTCAAAGGGAAATGTTGTAGGTGATGCTAGACAAATCCTACTGAAAGATGACTTTTTTGGTATAGCTAGTCTAGGCATGATATCTGGTGAATATCATTATCAAGATGTTCAAGCGATAAAAGTGTTTCCAGTAAAGTGGTGATAACAGTATCTTGTAAAATTATACTTAAGTCATTCCTTTGAAAGCTAAGTTTCAAGTTTTTGAGGGTGAGTAATTAATAGTGAAACTACATGTCTTCATGAAAACAGCGGGAATTTAAATCTAATAAAGAATGAATTAGCTTAAGCATAGGCTTATTTGATCAGTAGTGAATATGAGTTTTATCGCAATATTATAATGGAGCAGAACAATGAGAAATGGTATATGGAGATTAAGAGAAGAATTTTCTAATGACTGGCACAGCATTTCATCGGAACTTGGCAAAGCTATTGTGTTTGACAATCAAAATGCTTTGAGTCAGATCATTTCTAAACATTTTTCAAAAGCTGAAACTGCTGATTTTCTAAACGGGGCTATTGCTGCTTATGATGATGGTGAAGGAGTGATATTTAGATCTCCTGCAGTTTGGGCGCTAATGGGTAACAATAAACACGGCATGGAGTTAATTTTAAAAGCAACGAATAACCCCAACGCGCGCTTAAATCCTGATGATGCTGATAACACCGCGACATTATTAATTCATGCTGTGATGCTTGCTAAGTTTGACATGGTTGAGTTATTGCTTAAGTCTGGAGCTAACCCAAATGAAGAGTTTTTTAACACTGCAGAAGATGGCAAAAGAGCTAATCATGGAGATGCGCTCTCTTGGGCCGTTAGGAACGGGCTGACTAAAACTACTGATTTGTTATTGGATTACGGGGCAATTCCCTCAAGAGAATCAGCAATTTCAGCCATTAAATCCAGTGGTGGATTGAATCCTTACTTGGTAAAGATTATCCAACTTCGCCCAGAGTTATTACTGGATGAGATTGATGGTGTTACATTGCTCCATATGGCAGTTCTTGAAAATAGCTTGCCTGCTATTAAATGGTTGATAGATCAAGGATGTAATGTTAATGCGAAGGCTGTAGATGGTACGACTCCAACGGATTGGGCGGAAAACAAAGAAGAAATTACAGAGTTTTTTAGTGGTGTTGGTGGAGTATCTGGGGTGTTGCATGGCTCACATCCAACCGCATCTCACGCAATACCAGTAAAATCGGAAATTACAAATATTATCGAACGCCTTGAACTACTTGAAGATAAATTTGGTATCGGTATATCAGGCCTCTATGCAAGCTGTGAGTCGAGACCACATGTTAGCCCACCTGACCATGTAGTGAGAATTAATTTTGATGTTAACAGTGCTGCGGGCGGAGAATTAGAGCGCAGCCTCAAGATTAATGCTAGTACCTATAACACAGCAGGTCAGTTGCTAAGCACAGAGAAAGTATACGTCACACAAGAAAATTTCATTGGGTTTGAATCTAAGGAAATGATATTTTTTGTAGATCAGACCCCAACTAAAATTCGTCTTTTCCCAGCAGCTTATGATTGACCATACACTACAGATTGCATTAAATATAATTGCTCGTGAAAACTCCCAGAGTCTTGTAGTTTATGATTACACTCTGGTCTAGGTAGCGAAGCCATGAGACCGCCAAAACTTATCAAACCATATATTGTATCTTTCTCACGTCAAGTTATCGGCGCCGTTGATGCTATGCCGTTCTATATTCCTTGTACCCCTTTGCATAACTTTCCGCATAACGAGTGCTTTTCTCTCGTAGAGAGTTATGTCGCGCTGCATGGTGGTAATATGGTTCTGGGCTGGGCTATATGGGAGTATCCAAAGGCGTTTATCGAAGCTGAGTTTCACGCTGTTTGGTGCGCGCCAGACGGCTCTTACCTTGACATTTCTCCTCGCAACCACGTTGTTCCTAGAGTATTGTTTATTCCAGATGTGCGCCGAAAGTATAATGGAACTCAAGTTGACAACATCAGGAAGCCATTGACGAAAGACAAAAATATTGAGAATTTTCTTTCCCTAAGAAGCGAATATTTCCGTCTTCTTAATGAAGGTGACTTAAAACATCAACTCGGCGAGATTTCAGCAACCCCAAAGATACTGGCTAATATAAAGGAAGCCACCATCCTTGAGGAAAAACTTTTACGGCATTACGGCCCTTGCTACAAACCCTAAAACTTTTAAATATAAAATGAACTCTGCACTGCAACTTAGTTTGGGTGTATTTAAATTAAATTGCGTCCTGTATTAAAAGGTCTCTTTTGGGTACTTGAATGAATGTCTATAAGCTATTACTGTTAAATGTCAGCTAAGGGGACAGGCTGTGTAAAAACACCTAAATAATCGCTCTTCCATTAAAATATTTCCCACTAACAGCAATTAATTTGAATTGATTTGGCATTAAAAAAACATAAGTATGATTAATTTATAGTGCATTTGGATGGTCAATCCCACTTGTGAAATTTGAAAAACGTTTTTACACAGGCTGGGGATATTGCAGTCAAACATCCTTTCATTGGCCAAAGTATCTATCATGACTGCCTGCTATAGATAACTGAAGCTGAAAAATACAGCAAACTAAATATTGCGAATTTAACTAAAATCTCCGTCAAACGTCTAGTACAAAAACTTTACGAATATCCGATCAATAAAGCAGTTTTAATTAAAAAATTAATTAAAACTATTCGCCAACTTTTCCAATACAAGTCGATCAACAATCTCAACTTGCCCTCTACCAAGTAACACGGCGCCTTGTAATTCCAGTCGTTTTAATTGGCGGCTTACCACTTCACGCGCGGTGCCTAGTTCGTCGGCTATCTGCTGGTGTGTGCGCGTGATTTGAGGTGTTTTTGAATCTAACAACACTTTAGCTAAACGTGCATCTAAGCTATGAAAAGCCACTTCATCTAGTAAGACGATAAGGTCGCTGATTAATGCGCCGTAATTCGTCATGACATATTTACGAAAAATGGCAGAATCAAGCATGAGTTGGTGAAATGCAGCGGCTGGAATCAACACATCACGCACTGATTCTTCTACTATTGTCGATGCGGGATAATCGCTATTACCTAAAAGGCAGGTCGTGGTAATTACGCAAGTTTCACCTGCGCCTACTCTATAAAGCAGTATTTCACGGCCATTGGCAGACATTTTGTATACGCGTGATTTGCCTGCTAGGCGCATCACATAAGCCCCACATGAGGAGCCTTCTCTATAGCCAATCGTGCCGATAGCAGCCTCTACAATGTGGGCAGATTTTGCCAACAAATCTCTAGCCTGCGGTTCTAGATGATTAAGTTCAGGAAACAGCACCAACCAATCAAGGCTATTATTTGTATTGTGCATGACGTTTTCCTGAAAGTGATGTTTAGTAATTATAGCCTTCTATATATTTTTATTTTGTATTCCAATAATATGCTGCACAGCAATATCAATAATTATTAGCGCTTTAGTGAGGCTTCATATTCTATTGCCGCCAATGGTTTACCAAATAAGTATCCTTGAAACATAGGGCACTCATATTGCTCTAAAAAATCACGCTGCGCTATCGTTTCTACGCCCTCTGCGATGACGCCCAGGCCTAAGCTTTTAGCCATTCCTATGATGGTCTTAACGATAACGCCGTCGACAGGCCTGTTAATGGTGACATTTCGTACAAATGACTGGTCAATTTTTAAAACAGATAATGGCAGTTGAGTCAAATAAGACAGCGATGAATGGCCAGTACCAAAGTCATCTAATGCAAATTGAATACCAATCTCTTTAAGAGCATTCATTTTAACTATGGTATCCGACACATTGTTCAATACTAAACTCTCTGTCAGCTCTAATTTAAGCTTGCTTGGGTCAATCGCTTTTCTTTTGATTAATTCCTTGATATCTTCTACAAAACCGGGCTTGTGGAATTGACATGCACTCACATTAACTGCGATAGATAGTTTGCTTGCCAGTGGAAGGTTCTTCCAGCGATTGAGTTCTGTGCAGGCGGTCTCTAGCACCCATTTTCCTATGGGTATAATTAGTCCATTTTCTTCCGCCAATGGTATAAATTGGCTAGGTGAAATGATGCCTAATGTAGGATGTTTCCAGCGAATTAATGCTTCGGCACCTATTGTTTGGTAATTGGCATTTACCTGGCGTTGGTAATGAAGATCGAACTGGTTATTTTCAATGGCATCACTTAACGCGTTTTCCAAAGTGGCACGCACCCTAATCGCTTCTTGCATATTTGGATCAAAAAATCTGAAGGTATTACGACCGGCTTTTTTTGCCTGATACATCGCAATATCGGCTTGCTTAAGTAGTTCATCAATCTCCACATATTGATTATTGAACAAAGTGGCGCCTATGCTGGTAGTAATACGTAATGTGTGCCCAATCAACATATAAGGAAGATTAATGACTTCCAATATTTTACTCACCACTAGCTCGGTTTGTGATGTCGGATTTAGGCCAAGCTCGCCTAAGCCATCTAATAAAATGACAAATTCATCTCCACCAAGACGTGCTACTGTATCCGTTTTACGAATATTGGCACTTAAACGAATAGCAACATTCTGTAAAAGTAAGTCCCCCACGTTATGGCCGAGCGTGTCGTTTAAGTTTTTAAAGTTGTCTAGGTCGATAAAAAGCAATGCTCCCTGTAAACCACTGCGAGCGCTAGATGCAAGTGCTTGACGAAGTCTATCCATAAGAAGGCGTCTATTGGGTAAATTAGTGAGTGGGTCGTAAAAAGCTAAGTTGTAAATATCATTCACGGCCTTTTTACTCTCAGTGATATCTGAGAAAGAAATCACGTAGTTAGCCACTACATTAGTGGCGTTTTTCACAGCAGTAATAATCAAGTGCTGTGGAAAGGTCTCGCCATTCTTGCGCTTACCCCAAATTTCTCCCTCCCAAACACCAGTAGTATTAACGACATGCCAAAGATCTAAGTAGAAGTCTTCATCATGTTTACTGGAGCTTAAAATATGCGGCTTAGACCCAATCACGTCTTCTGCTGCGTAGCCGGTAATATCGAGGAAAGCCTGATTGACACGTAAAATCTTCATCTCAACATCTGTAATGATAATGGCTTCTTGGCCGCCGTATGTCATGGCAGAAAGACGTAGCTGCTCAATAGAGTTCTTTTGACTAGAAAGGTCGCGTATAAAAGCATTAAAAAAATAACCATTATGATGTTTCAAACCAATCATACTTATTTCAACTGGGATGCTTGAACCATCAGCATGCTTTGCAATTACTTCAATGCGCTTACCGACGTACGCACTGATGTTAGTTTTTAAAAACAGAGTGATATCTTTTTTAAGTTTTTTGTAAAGTGTAGGCCGGAAAATAAGTTGATAAACTTTTTTATTCATCAACTCGTTGAGCGGGTAACCAAATAGCTTTTCTGCCTCATTGTTGCAATAAGTTAAGCATAGATCTTGATTAACAGTAATCACCGCATCAAAAGCAGTATCTAAAACTTGTCTTGAATTCACCTCAAGCTCATACCGATCAATTATTTCTTGCTGAAGCTCAGATTCCAAAACAATGTTATTTGACTTCAACAGTAGTTCAGCGCTACGCAGCAACGCTAGGCTTCGGTGAAGTTCCAATTGATTGATCGTTACCTTGCTCAAGTAAGTAAGGGCAAATTTTTGATGTTTTGTAAGTTTGCGCGGTTTAATATCAATCACGCACAAGGTTCCTAGGGCAAGACCATTGGGGGCAACTAAAGGTGCGCCAGCATAGAAGCGAATTTTAGGATCATCTGTAACAAGAGGATTGTCCGCAAAGCGCTTATCAAGCCGTGCATCTGCAATTTCTAGAATTTCACTAGGTCGCAAAATTGCATGTGCGCAAAAAGCCATATCACGCGGGGTTTCTGTCGCACTTATGCCTACACGCGACTTAAACCACTGTCGGCTTTCATCTACCAGTGAAATAAGCGCAATAGGTACGCCGCAGATATTTGCAGCAAGTGCAGTGAGCTCATCAAACACTAATTCAGGCTGCGTATCTAGCACGCAGTAATTCACTAATGTATGGAGCCTCTCGGCTTCATTGGTCGGAAGTAGCGCTTTCATTGTGATTTATTGATCATCATTAAACTATCAAAGTAGTCATTAAACAGACAGTACTTAATGTCTGTATAACAAGCATTTAAGCTAGTGGAAAAATAAATTATTAAATCTTATTAATGAACAAATTACGCTTTTAATTAGGCAAAGTAAAGTTGTTTGATATGCAGCGCGCGAATTTAAGGATAAGCGTTAAGTTTATCTCGCGAATTTAAAGATAAGCGCTAAGTTTATCTCGAAAATTTAAAGATAAGCGCTAAGTTTATTCCAATCTAAATGTTGTTCTACACAATCGGCGACGCGGTCTATTTCAGTTTCGCGCAGATTTTCGTAATTAAAGATCGATTCGATATTATCTAATCCCGCCCAAGCTAGCCACGCCGCTGAAGATTCTGCATGGTCAAACAAGCCGTGTACATAAGTGCCAGCTATTTGTTTATCCGCTGAAATAGCGCCCTCATTTTGGCCATTAATTATCAGCGCTGGTTGGTTTAATGCCGGCCCTGTGCTAACGCCCATGTGAATTTCATAGCCAATCACGTTGGCATCGGCAAAACTAAGTTTACCGCTCACTTGCGCTAAGTGCTTTTCTGGCCTCAGCGTAGTTTCCATGTCTAACCAAGCAAAACCTTCGCTGGAACCAGCCTCGCCTTCTATGGCGTGCGGGTCGTGAATAAGCTGGCCTAGCATTTGAAAACCACCGCAGATGCCCAACACTTTTCCGCCATAACGCAAGTGTTTAGCAAGCGCTTGTTGCCACTGATTAGCGCGTAAATGCTCAAGATCACCACGCACATTTTTGCTGCCGGGTAAAATAATCAAATCGGCTGGTGGGATTGCTTCACCCATTTTAACGTACTGAAAATCAACCTGCGGATGCAAGCGCAACGCGTCAAAGTCGGTGTGGTTGGCAATATGCGGCAATACTGGCACCACTACTTTTAACGCGTTTTTACTGCTGGCGGCCACGCTGCCGGAAACCGCATCTTCGGCTTCTAGATGTAAATTATGTAAATAGGGCAATACGCCCAGCACAGGCTTGCCAGTTTCTTGTTCGAGCCAATCTAAACCGGTTTGCAATAAGACAATATCGCCACGAAAACGATTAATGACAAAGCCTATCACACGGGCTTTTTCAGTATCAGAAAGTAGCGCCAGCGTGCCAACTATATGTGCGAACACGCCGCCTCTATCAATATCGGCAATTAAAATCACCGGGCAATCTACCGCCTCGGCAAAACCCATATTAGCAATATCGCCTTCACGTAGATTAATTTCGGCAGGACTACCCGCGCCTTCTACAATCACACTTTGATATTGCGATTTTAGACGTTGCCAAGATTCCAGCACCGCGCGCATGGCGGTCGGTTTGTAGGCGTGATAGCCGGTGGCTTCTAGGTTGCACACCACTTTTCCGTGAATAATCACTTGGCAGCCAGTATCAGAATTCGGCTTCAGCAAGACTGGATTCATATCGGTATGTGGCGGTAAATTGCAGGCTTGCGCTTGCACCGCCTGCGCACGGCCAATTTCGCCGCCATCTGTGGTCACTGCAGAATTTAAGGCCATATTCTGTGGCTTAAATGGCGCAACTTGCACGCCTCTGCGATACAATACACGGCACAAAGCCGCAACCAGCGTGCTTTTTCCCGCATCCGAAGTGGTGCCTTGCACCATAAGTGATTTAAACGATGTCATTCGATGATTATCCCATTTTAGTCAGTAATATCAAAGCCTTAAGCGCTTATGGCACCGTGCTTGCTGTCATTGCTGCAGTTTTGTTAGATACAATTTTCGGCGAAGTAAAACGCTGGCATCCGCTGGTAGGATTTGGCTGGCTGGCGACTGGCTTAGAGCAGTATTTGAACAAATCGCACACACCGCTAACGTCTAAACTTATAGGTTTATTTGCCTGGATTTTATTAATTGCGCCGCTGGTGCTACTCAGTTATTTTGCAACTCAGCACTTATTAGGCTGGCTGGCGAATGTGTTATTACTTTACTTTGCCATAGGCGCACGTAGCCTTAAGCATCACGCACAGCAAATTTACACACCCTTATCACAACATAATCTCGCGGTAGCGCAATATGCCGTCAGCATGATAGTGAGCCGCGATACGTCCACATTAAATGAAACAGAAATTGCCACCGCCACCGTTGAATCTGTACTCGAAAATGGTAACGATGCCATTTTTGGCGCGATATTCTGGTTTGTTTTATTGGCTGGTGTTGGCTTTAGTAGCGCTGGTTTCACAGATTTAAGCCTCGCAAATTCAAGCCTCGCAGGCGCAGGTGCACTGATGTTTAGATTAGCCAACACACTTGACGCCATGTGGGGTTATCGCACGCCACGTTTTGTATATTTTGGCTGGGCAGCAGCGCGTTTAGACGATGTACTCAATTTAATTCCCGCACGCTTAACCGCCTTAAGTTATGCCTTATGCGGCAACACTGGCAACGCCTTAAAATGTTGGGCTACGCAAGCCAGTACTTGGTATAGCCCAAACGCCGGACCTGTCATGTCGGCTGGCGCTGGCGCCTTAAACGTCAAACTTGGCGGCGCGGCGGTCTATCATGGTCAGCTTAAACAACGGCCAAGCTTGGGTTTAGGGCAAACAGCCCAGCCTGCGCATATTTTGGCGGCCATTACCTTAGTTAATCGCAGCCTTATTTTATGGTGCGCTGCGATATTATTGACGCAAATTTTATGGCATTTTTATGTTGCTTGAACACGGTGGAAACTTGGCTTTAGCGGCCATGCAATACAATATTCCACTAGCAAGCTGGCTAGATTTATCAACTGGCATCAACCCCAATGGCTACCCTATTCCAAATATTCCAGCCGAAATATGGCAGCGTTTACCGCTAGAAAATGATGGCCTGATAGAAGCCGCTTGCGGTTTTTATGGCTGTAAATTTGCGCTGGCCGCCGCCGGTTCACAGGCTGCTTTGCAAATTTTGCCACAATTACGGGGTGCGCCAGCCAAAGTCGCAATGCCCTCGTTGATGTATCAAGAGCATGCAAAGGCCTGGCAACACGCCGGCCATCAAGTGCTTAAATTTGCGGCTTATCCTGATGAAAATATCATTAACAATGCCGATGTAGTGTTACTTTGCAATCCTAACAATCCAGATGGCACGCAATACTCAGCCGCAGATTTGCTAGGTTGGCACACGCAATTAGCTAACCGTGGCGGCTGGCTAATTGTAGACGAAGCCTTTGCCGATGCCACCCCCGCACTTAGTATTGCGCAATATGCACATTTAGAAGGCTTATTTGTTCTGCGCTCGCTGGGCAAGTTTTTTGGTTTGGCCGGCGTGCGTGTTGGCTTTTTATTAGGCGCCGAAGCGGCATTGCTACGCGCTCAAGAAGAAATCGGCCCTTGGTCGATTACTGGCCCTAGCCGATTTGTGGCAAAACAAGCGTTAACAGATAAAATTTGGCAAGAAAACACCCGCTCGCAATTGCCGGTTAATAGCTTGCGCTTGGCTAATCTACTCACAAAATATGGCTTAAAGCCCTTGGCAGGTACGGCTTTATTTCAATTTATCCCCACAGAAAAAGCCTCTGCATGGCAAACTCATTTAGCCAAACATGGTATTTGGGTGCGTTTGTTTTCTGGGGTGACTACGCTTAAAGAACAATCCGCTTTAAGATTTGGATTGCCGCCGGAAGCTGGCTGGGAGCGTTTAGAAGTGGCACTTAAAAGCTTTGACCATCATGTTGATGATAAATAAAAAGTACTTAAAAATTCATAAAAAGTACTTAAAGATTCATAAAAAGCACCTTAGGCACTTCGCCTTTAAACTCTAATTGCGTGACGCTTGCATGGTCTATGTTGAGTCTAAACAAACGCTTCAGCGGCATTTGCAAAACCTCCGCAATCAGTGCGCGAATAAAGCCGCCATGCGTGACCACCAAAATATTCTTACCTTGTGAATGAACAGCCATCTCCTCAACAAAGCTTTTAGACCGGGCATGCAGTTGCGAAAAAGTTTCGCCATTAGGCGGCGCCAAGTTCGCGTAATCATCGGCCCAAACATCAAATATCTCGCGCGGAATCGCATCCCAGGCTTGCATTTCCCAATCGCCAAAATGTAGCTCTTTTAAACGCTCGTCTAGTTGAATGTCGTCGTTAGAAAACCCTAAGCTGGCATCCGCACACAAGGCCTGCGCCAATTGATGGCAGCGCTGCAATGGGCTGGCATAAATCGCATCAAAATTTGAATTGACTAGCTTCTGCTGTAATTTTTGCCGCTCAACTTCAAAATTAGCCGATACCTGAACATCACTTTGACCATAGCAAAGGCTAGGGGCAATATCTAAAGAAGTGTGGCGAACCAAGGTTATTTTCATTGTATTATTTTCATTGTATTATTTTCAGCGTTTTATTTTCATAACTGTCAGTTAAATATTTCTACTTACAGCTTTGCAAACAGCGCCGCACTGGCGAGCAAGCCTACATAAAACGCCACTTCTGTGAGTTGCTGCATGGCCCCTAAACAATCACCGGTGTAACCACCAATACGAGTTTTAATTTTTGCGCTAAACCGTAGCCAGACTATAGCAACGGGTATTAGCGCACCTAAAAATCGTGTCTCTAAAAACGCCAAAGGCAACAAACCAAAAAATGTGGCGATAAACAATTCAACTACATTTAATTGCGTCGCCAGCGGCTTAGATTTACCTTCGGCTTTAACGTAACTCTGCGTAAACATCACCAGTACCGCGCACAAACGGCTAAGCGCATGACCAGCAATCATAGAGGCTGGAATAAATAGCGCAGTTTGATAACTGAGCGCTTGGTATTTAGTCAGCAATGCCAGCAATAAACCAACCGCGCCATAACTGCCTATGCGCGAATCAACCATAATAGTGAGCACCTGCTCACGCGTCCAGCCACCACCTAAGCCGTCTATTGCATCGGCCAAGCCATCTTCATGAAAAGCGCCTGTGAGCAAAATAGTCGCGACCATGCTTAACAATACAGCCACTTCTAGCGGCAACAAAAGATTGCTTAACCAAAAGACTAACGCGCCAACAGCACCCACTAAGATGCCAACAAGAGGGAAAAAACGTGTAGATTTATTCAAATCAGCTTCATCAAAATGTTCAAAGTGAACCGGAATTCGGGTGAAAAACATAATCGCGGTTAAAAAATAACGCCATTGATTATTGGCAAAAATCATTATATTTTTTGCGAAACACTGGCAGATTCAAACGATGCCATATTGTTTATAAAATTAACTGCCGCCTGCACCAAAGGATAAGCCAAGGCTG
Organism: Methylophilaceae bacterium; assembly: GCA_947451235.1. GTDB lineage: Bacteria > Pseudomonadota > Gammaproteobacteria > Burkholderiales > Methylophilaceae > Methylotenera. The sequence goes on from CANFZA010000020.1 coordinate 27,994, forward strand.
CGCCTGTGCCTTCTCCTAGGCGCAAATCTATATTAAGCAACGGCTTAACCTGTAAAAAATCTAACATTTTTTGATGGCCAGATTCGTCTGAACAATGGGTAAACACACAATAATGCAAAATATTAGGCTGTAATTTAGCCGCAACTATTAAAGCCGCCGTGGTAATAAAGCCATCAATTAATAAAGTACATTGCTTGTTCGCCGCCTGCAACATGGCGCCTACCATCATGGCAATTTCAAAGCCACCGAAAGTTGCCAGCGTTTGCATGGCATCATCGCCGCTTAAACTATGTTTCTCTAAAGCCTGCGCCAATATTTGAGACTTTTTAATTAAGCCGGCATCATCCAAACCCGTGCCGCGACCCACGCAATCTTCAATTGGCAAACCGCACAACACGCTCATCAAACAACTTGCAGATGAAGTGTTGCCTATGCCCATTTCCCCAAAGCCAAAAACATTGCAGCCAGTGGCAATCTGCGCATCAACTATTTGTGCTGCACGTTCAAAAGCTAAATTACATTGCGCGGCTGTCATTGCCGGCTCATTCAAAAAGCTACGTGTACCCAAGGCAATTTTGGCATCGATTAAATCGGGGCTAGCTTCAAAAGTATGATTAACGCCGCTATCTACCACG